>NZ_JAWOVZ010000037.1:0-25869 GCF_033340175.1 Vibrio sp. 1557
TGAGTAGTTTTACAGGCAAAGCCGAAACGGATGATAACCACCTACTGAAGTAGGTGGTTTAGGGCTGAAAATAAAAACACCAATAAAACACAGATTACGCAGCCCATCAGCATTGTGCTATTTAATTGATGAAAAACGAGTTAGCTCCCAGATATACAGAAAAATATTCTCTATATTTAAGAGAAGGACAATGCCGCTGGAGGTCTCTATGATCAAGGTTGAAGACATGATGACTCGTAATCCTCATACCTTACTGCGCACGCACACCTTGCGTGATGCAAAAAGCATGATGGATGCGCTTGATATTCGACACATTCCGGTTGTTGATGCCAATAACCACTTACAAGGCTTGGTGACTCAACGCGACATTCTTGCTGCTCAAGAATCGAGCTTGCACCCAGATGAGGCTGAACAATCTTTTACTTTAGACACACCGCTCTACGAAATGATGCACACCAACATCATGACGGCAGAGCCTATCGCGGGGCTCAAAGAGAGCGCTATCTATATGCAAAAGCATAAAGTTGGCTGTCTACCTGTTGTCACCAAAGGTCGATTGGTCGGCATTATTACTGATAGTGACTTCGTGACGATTGCGATTAACTTATTGGAACTACAAGAAGAAGTGGAACCTGAAGAAATCGAGCAGGAAGAGTAGTACGCAAGCGTATTCTCTTTGTTGTAAGTTTCGTTTTTACACCGGTTAAACGAAAAAAGAGCGGCAGGGTTGCCGCTCAAAATGCCATTACTGACGCTGATTAAGGAAGTGTTTCTCTGCCAATTAGAATTGGTCCTCTTCGGTCGAACCTGTCAATGCTGTCACTGAAGAGTTACCACCTTGGATAGTATTGGTCATTCTATCGAAGTAACCTGTACCTACTTCTTGTTGGTGCGCAACAAACGTATAACCTTTTTCAGCCGCTTGGAATTCAGGACGCTGAACTTTCTCAACATAATGACGCATACCTTCACCTTGAGCGTAAGCGTGTGCCAGTTCAAACATGTTGAACCACATGTTGTGAATGCCTGCTAGCGTGATGAATTGGTACTTGTAGCCCATGTCTGCAAGCTCTTGTTGGAACTTAGCAATGGTTTCTGCATCTAGGTTTTTCTCCCAGTTGAATGAAGGCGAGCAGTTGTACGCCAACAATTGATCTGGGTATTCAGCGTGAATTGCTTCTGCAAACTTACGTGCTTCTTCCAAACATGGCGTAGCCGTTTCACACCAAATCAAGTCTGCATATGGTGCGTAAGCCAGACCGCGAGAAATCGCTTGGTCGATACCCGCGCGAACGCGGTAGAAACCTTCTTGAGTACGCTCACCTTCAATAAAGTCTTTATCATATGGGTCGCAATCTGAAGTAATGAGATCCGCCGCATTCGCATCAGTACGAGCAATAACTAATGTTGTTGTACCCGCTACGTCAGCAGCCAAACGAGCTGCAACGAGCTTTTGTACCGCTTCTTGCGTAGGAACTAATACCTTACCCCCCATATGACCACACTTTTTCACCGATGCTAACTGGTCTTCAAAGTGAACGCCCGCGGCACCGGCTTCGATCATCGATTTCATTAGTTCGTAAGCGTTAAGCACACCACCAAAGCCCGCTTCAGCATCCGCTACGATAGGTAGGAAGTAATCAATACCACCTTCATCTTCAGGCGTCTTACCAGCAGCCCACTGAATTTGGTCTGCACGACGGAATGAGTTGTTGATACGCTTTACTACTGACGGTACAGAATCTACTGGGTAAAGAGATTGGTCTGGATACATCGTCGAAGCGGTGTTGTTATCCGCCGCTACCTGCCAGCCTGACAGATAGATCGCTTCAATACCTGCCTTAGCTTGTTGAACGGCTTGACCACCCGTTAGCGCACCAAGACAGTTTACGTAACCTTTTTTCGCACTACCGTTGACCAGTGACCAAAGTTTGTCTGCACCACGTTGTGCAATTGTGTTTGCAGGCACCATAGAGCCACGCAGTTCCACCACTTCCTCGGCAGTGTAAGTACGCTTCACATTTTTCCAGCGTGGATTAGTTGCCCAGTCTTTTTCCAGAGCTTCAATTTGTTGGCGGCGAGTTAAGTTAGTCATTGGTCTATCCCTCTTTATAATTTGCACTTTATGCGTGTGCGTTGAGTTTCCGTTCTCAGGCAGTACTTCCCTATCTGCCTTGAAAATCCTTCACGTTATTGGTGTTACAGTTATTCTTTATTAATCCAGGTAGTCATAACCAGGAACTGTCAAAAAGTTGGTCAGTTCATCGCTCGTCGTGAGCCTTGCCATTAAGTCTGCTGCTTCTTCAAATCGACCCGCATGGTAGCGCTGCTCGCCAATTTCTTGCTTCACGACTTCAATCTCCTCTTTGAGATAGAGCTCGAACAGCTCTTTAGTGACCTTTAATCCGTTGTCTAGCGACTTGCCGTGTTGAATCCATTGCCAGATAGAGGCGCGTGAGATTTCTGCCGTTGCTGCGTCTTCCATCAGTCCGTAAATCGGCACACAACCATTGCCAGAAATCCAAGCTTCGATGTATTGCAGCGCAACGCGAATATTGTGGCGCATTCCGCCTTCAGTGCGCTCGCCTTCACAAGGCTCAAGCAGTTCAGCTGCTGTAATAGGCGCATCCTCTGCACGGCTCACATCCAACTGGTTGGTGCGTTCACCCAGCACAGCACTAAAGACTTCCATAGCAGTGTCAGCCAAACCTGGATGAGCCACCCAAGTACCGTCGTGGCCGTTGTTAGCTTCTAACGATTTGTCAGTCTGGATCTTGTCTAATACTTTTTGATTCTCTTTCGGGTCTTTAGCTGGGATAAATGCGGCCATTCCTCCCATCGCGAAAGCACCTCGTTTATGGCAAGTACGTACCAATAATCGCGAGTAAGCGTTTAAGAATGGCTTGTCCATCGTTACCACTTGGCGATCTGGCAGTACTCGGTCTGAGTGTTTTTTCAATGTTTTGATATAGCTAAAGATGTAATCCCAGCGACCACAGTTCAAACCAACGATGTGTTCTTTAAGCGAGAACAGAATCTCGTCCATTTCGAATACCGCTGGTAAGGTTTCAATCAGCACAGTCGCTTTGATGGTGCCTGTATCCAAACCGAAATAGTCTTCCGTGAAATGGAACACTTCGCTCCACCACTTCGCTTCGTGATGCGATTGCAGTTTTGGAAGGTAGAAATAAGGGCCGCTGCCTTTTTGAAGTAACGCTTTGTAGTTGTTATAGAAATACAGAGCGAAATCGAATAGCGCACCTGGAATGATCTGACCGTGCCACGTAACGTGTTTTTCTTTTAAATGAAGGCCGCGAACACGGCAGATCAACACCGCTGGGTCATCTTCCAGCTGATAATGTTTGCCATTGCCAGGATTGGTGTAACTGATGGTGCCATTAACAGCATCGCGCAAGTTAATTTGACCATCCAGCACTTTACTCCATGCAGGAGACATTGAATCTTCGAAGTCTGCCATGAACACTTTTACATTCGCATTCAGTGCGTTAATCACCATCTTGCGGTCAGTTGGTCCGGTAATCTCCACACGGCGATCTTGCAGATCTTGTGGGATTCCTAGGATCTTCCAACTTCCTTCACGGATGTCTTGTGTCTCTGGTAGAAAATCTGGTAGCTCACCAGCATCAATACGTGCTTGCTTCTCTTCTCTTGCTTCCAGCAACTGTTCAACACGTCCGGCAAATTTTTCACACAGTAGAGATAAAAAGGTTTGGGCTTCAACAGGGAAAATTGCTTGATGTTCTGGAGCAACGACTCCATTCACCTCAAGCATGCCTTGGGTTTGCTTTAGTTGTTGTGTTTTTTGTTCTGTCTGAGCAAGCATAATCATTCATCCTTAACGTGCTTTATCAATCTTGGGCAGTCAGCGTAAAGCTACATTTGTAAGTTATGAACAACAAATTACATCCTTTAACTTTGTGTTCAACTCGTCTAGCCATGCCGATAGATTGCGTAATGCTACGTGTGTTTTCAATCTAGACATAAGTCGTATCGGCCTTTAAATAAGCTATATCAACAAAGGGTTTAGTGAAACCCCCAATATAAACAAAACAGAAAATTCAAAGTTTTATTCCGCAAGGTAAAAACCATCTATCAAGCGCCTTATTTTGTAAGTTATTACGTAATAAAATTACATTAAATTTAAAGTCGTTTTATCATTTCAAACAAGCGTATGAATATTGACAGGTAAACAAACACCTTGTATTCACAAGGGCTGAAGAGATGGATTTAAACAGGGGTCAAACAAGGTATGCAGGGCTTTGTGTAAAATTAACATTGTGAAATTTCACTATTTTATGAAAGCTTCATCAAAGAAGAGCTGTAAAATTTTACAAGTCAAAGTTTACCAACAGAATAAAATACTAGAAAGCGCACTGTTTCCAGTGCGCTTTTAGATAAATAATGGAGAAGTAAGGGCTAATACTAATAGCTAAAGCAGCTCTGAAACGACTTCTGCAAGTTGATTAAATGTTTTCGTTCTTGACGAGCTCGGACGCCAAACTAAGCCGATTTCGCGATAAGCTTGTTTACCTGGAGGATCGATCACGACTAAATTCTGGTTATGCAGCAAGCCATGGTCGATAGCCATTTGAGGAATGAACGTTGTTCCCAAACCATTCGCAACCATTTGCACCAGTGTATGGAGGCTGGTTGCCGTAAACGGATTGATTTTTTCTTTGTCTGTTAATTTACACGCTGATACCGCATGTTCCGTTAAGCAATGTTCTTTCTCTAGTAGAAAGACGGATTCGTCAGGTAAATCCGCGTAACGAATCGGCACAGGGACCGATTGGGCTTGATTAGCGCTTATAACCATTCGAAACGGATCCTTACCCACTACTCGGCTTTCCATCCCATCAATTTCGACTGGTAACGCTAAAATAAGCACATCCAGCTCACCATGTCTGAGCGCTTGGAGTAAGTTTGTCGTCGTGTCTTCTCTTAATAAAAGGTTCAGTTGTGGGAAACGGTAGTTCACCTCTTGTACCAAATCACACAGTAAAAACGGAGCAATTGTTGGTATGCATCCTACTTTTAGCTGGCCTTGCATATCGTCGCCTTGGCACATACGTCCAAGCTCGACCAAATCTTGCCCTTTTGCTAACAGCTCTCGCCCCTGCTTTACTACCATTTCTCCTGTTTGGGTAAAAACCAGTGGACTTTTCTTGTCTTTCTTTTCATATAATGGACAGCCAATCAACTCCTCTAAGTTTTGAATACCCTTACTTAAAGTCGACTGACTGACAAAACAACGCTCTGCAGCGTCACTAAAATGTCTTGTTTCATGCAGTGTGACTAAATAGTGTAACTGCTTCAAACTGGGCCATTTATTCATAATTGTATTTGTATCTACCGCCGTTCCAGTGATCGAGTTAAGAGTTTTGTTATTATCGTTTTTTTCGATTAACTCAATCTATTTATTTCGCTTTTTTCAATACTACAATCTGTACTATAGTTTGTCTCGTACAAACACGAACCAAACCGACACAACTGAATTCGGTTTGGAGCTAACCATACTTTTTAGGAGCAAAAAAATGGTACTAGTAGGTCGTCAAGCCCCTGATTTTACTGCAGCAGCTGTTCTAGGTAACGGTGAAATCGTTGAAAACTTCAACTTTGCAGAGTTCACTAAAGGTAAGAAAGCAGTAGTATTCTTCTACCCACTAGATTTCACTTTCGTTTGCCCATCTGAGCTAATCGCATTCGACAACCGTCTAGCTGACTTCCAAGCTAAAGGTGTTGAAGTAATCGGTGTTTCTATCGATTCTCAGTTCTCTCACAACGCATGGCGTAACACTGCTATCGAAGATGGCGGTATCGGCCAAGTTAAGTACCCACTAGTTGCTGACGTTAAGCACGAAATCTGTAAAGCTTACGACGTTGAGCACCCAGAAGCAGGCGTTGCTTTCCGTGGTTCTTTCCTAATCGACGAAGAAGGCGTTGTACGTCACCAAGTAGTTAACGACCTACCACTAGGCCGTAACATCGACGAAATGCTACGCATGGTTGACGCTCTTAACTTCCACCAGAAGCACGGCGAAGTATGTCCTGCACAATGGGAAGAAGGTAAAGCAGGTATGGACGCATCTCCAAAAGGTGTTGCAGCGTTCCTATCTGAGCACGCAGCTGACCTAGGCAAAAAATAATAGACCTTCACCCTAGCTCAACGGGTGTGATGGTTGGATGTATATAAAGCAATAAGCTAATGCGGAAAACCGCAAACGCCAATCAGTCTAAGTAAAGTCCTATCAAAGCCCAGAGCCTCTGCTCTGGGCTTTCTTTTTCCTTCAGATAAACCGCCAAAATGAGGTAACGCTTTGGCGTCAACTTTACCTCTATTTATCATCCCCTCCATACAGATTCTGCTTACTTGCCCTGTTAATATCTTAGCCACAACACCTATTTGTAACGTTAGCAGGATGAATGAACGTGGTTACTCACCTAGAAGTCTGTATCGATAATATTGAATCTCTGCACTACGCCATTGCTGGCGGCGCCACTCGGATTGAACTTTGCTCCTCTTTGGCTTTAGGCGGACTAACACCCAGTTATGGCTTTATGCAGCAAGCGGCTAAGCTTTCGAGTGTTCCAGTTTATGCCATGATCCGCCCACGCCAAGGTGACTTCTTCTACAATGCAGAAGAGATCGAAATGATGCGTTGGGATATTGAAGCAGCTCACCAATCAGGCTTGAGCGGTGTCGTGTTCGGCGTGCTCACTCAAGACGGTGATATTCATATGCCTTACGCGGCTACGCTGTGTGAATTTGCTCAAGCGCTTGGCTTAGGCGTGACCTTCCATCGTGCCTTTGACCAGTGTCGTGACGCTGAAAAAGCTTTGGAAGAAGTGATCAGCTTAGGTTGTGAACGTATTTTAACCTCCGGTCTTGCGCCTTCAGCACCACAAGGGATCGATGTGCTTAGAGCTTTGGTTAAGCAAGCCCAAGGGCGCATAGCAATCATGGCGGGGGCTGGCGTTAATGCGAGTAACGTACGTGCGTTAGTAGAAGACACTCAAGTTCCTGAAATCCATCTGTCAGGCAAAACCACACGCCCTAGCCAAATGACCTTTGTTGCTGAACAAAGCAAAATGGGCGCATCCGATGTCGATGATTTTTTAATCCCCATCACAAGTACACAAGCCATTACCGATGTCGTAGCAGCTCTCAAATAGACCACCGTAACCTCACGCGCATAGCTTTTGAGTGCTAACATATTGTTTATCAAGGAGTGAGGAAAGGTGTATGTCTAAATTGAAGAAAAAGGAATACGAAAAGGAGCTCAAAAACCTTCAAGTTGAGCTCGTAAAACTTCAAGAGTGGGTCAAACACAAAGGGTTAAAAGTGGTGGTTCTGTTTGAAGGACGTGATGCTGCGGGCAAAGGCGGAGTGATAAAGCGAATTACAGAAAAGCTAAACCCGCGTGTTTGTCGCGTAGTGGCTCTGCCTGCACCGACAGAAAAAGAAAAAACGCAATGGTACTTCCAACGTTACGTCGCTCATTTACCATCTGCTGGTGAAATCGTTTTATTTGACCGAAGTTGGTATAACCGAGCAGGTGTCGAAAAAGTCATGGGGTTCTGTACGCCTGACGAATACGAGGAGTTTTTACGCTCTTGCCCTGAATTCGAGAGAATGTTGCAACGCTCTGGGATTATTCTGATTAAGTATTGGTTTTCGGTTTCAGACGAAGAGCAGGAAAAACGTTTTCTAGGTCGAATTAATACGCCGATCAAACGTTGGAAATTCAGCCCAATGGATTTAGAGTCACGTCATCGCTGGGCGGAGTATTCGGAAGCAAAAGATAAGATGTTTGCCTATACAGACACGAAAAACTGCCCTTGGTGGGTCGTCCCTTCTGATGACAAAAAGAAAGCGCGCTTGAACTGTATCAGTCATTTACTAAGCCAGATTGATTACAAAGCACTTGAGTACTCACCCATCGAATTACCTGAACTCAATAAAGAAGGTTACGTCAGAGCGCCCATTGATGATCAGACCTTCGTTCCTGATAAATATTAACGTGCTTTCCTTCTCTCTAATAAATAGGCCAGCCTAAAAGCTGGTCTATTTGTTGAAGTCAGTTACTTCAGTACGTCATCAATACTTTGATCACCTAGGTGGCGTACATCTTTCCCTTTCACAAAGTAAATAATGTATTCACAGATGTTCTGGCAGCGGTCCCCCACGCGTTCAATCGCGCGTGCCGACCACATCACTTGCAGAATATTAGGGATATTTTTTGGATCTTCCATCATGTAAGTCATCAACTGACGAATCACCGCTTCATACTCGGCGTCTAGTTTGTCATCTTGTTTATGCACCTCTGCTGCCGCTTCTACATCCATGCGGGCAAACGCATCTAAAACCTGATGCAGCATATTAATTGCCTGACGGCAGAGAGGCTCTAACGACACTTGGAATTGTCGTTCTTTTGATGATGGGCTTTCGATAGCAACGTAAGCAATGCGTGTCGCCACATCACCGATACGTTCTAAATCAGTGATCGTTTTGATGATAGCCATGATTAAGCGCAAGTCTTTTGCCGTTGGCTGACGCTTAGCAATAATGCGTGTACAGGCGTCATCGATCGAGACTTCCATCGCATTCACTTTATGATCGTCACGCACAACCTTACGCGCCAGTTCGATGTCTTCTTTATGCAAGGCTTGAATAGCATACGAAAGCTGCTGCTCTACCAAGCCTCCCATGGTTAATACATGAGTACGAATCGATTCTAGCTCTACGTTAAATTGTCCTGAAATATGACGTCCAAAGTGCATGATGTTCCTTATTCCGTATAGAGTCGCGACTTAACCGTAGCGACCCGTAATGTAATCTTCGGTCTGTTTCTTCATTGGCGAGGTGAAGATCGAGTCCGCGTCAGAGTATTCAATTAACTTACCCATATGAATGAATGCAGTATGATCGCTCACTCTCGCCGCTTGTTGCATGTTATGGGTAACGATAACGACAGTATATTGAGTCTTCAGCTCATTGATAAGCTCTTCAATAGTTAAAGTTGAGATTGGATCCAACGCTGATGTTGGCTCGTCCAATAACAGGACTTCCGGCTCAATCGCCACCGCGCGCGCAATGACCAAGCGCTGTTGCTGACCACCAGATAAGCCAAATGCGTTCTCATGCAAGCGGTCTTTTACCTCATCCCACAACGCCGCCGAGCGCAAGGATCGCTCCACTGCGTCATCTAAACTGCGGCTGTTTTTTACACCTTGTAAGCGTAAGCCATAAACTACGTTTTCATAAATTGACTTAGGAAATGGATTGGGTCTTTGAAACACCATCCCCACTCGGCGTCGAAGTGTCGCAACATCGACATTAGGATGATAAACATTCTTGCCGTGGAGACGCACTTTACCTGTGACTCGACACCCTTCCACTAAGTCGTTCATGCGATTGATGCAACGTAATAACGTCGACTTTCCACACCCTGAAGGACCGATAAAAGCGGTGACTCGCCCTTTGGGAATTCGCATCGAAATATCATGCAGCGCCTGAGTTTGACCATAGAACAGATTAAGGTTCTCGATTGAGATGGCTGTTTGTTCATCCGTTAAATTATGAACATCCAATGGTGGCTCATAACCTAATGTACTATCAAAATTAAACATACTTAATCTTGTCCTAACGTTCTGTATTTTTCTCGTAAATTATTGCGAATACTGATTGCTGTTAAGTTTAGCCCGACAATCACTGTCACGAGTAAGAAAGAGGTAGCATAAACTAATGGTCGCGCCGCTTCGATGTTGGAGGTTTGAAAGCCAACATCGTAAATGTGAAAACCTAAATGCATGAACTTTCTATCCAAATGCACATAAGGGAATTGTCCGTCAACCGGTAAACTGGATGCCAATTTCACGACCCCCACCAGCATCAGTGGCGCTACTTCGCCAGCTGCACGCGCAATCGCAAGGATCAAACCTGTGATAATAGCTGGCGTCGCCATAGGCAAAACCACGCGCCATAGCGTTTCGAACTGAGTTGCACCAAGTGCCAGAGAGCCATGTCGTACGGAGCTCGGAATTCGAGTTAAACCTTCTTCTGTCGTCACAATCACAACTGGAAGCGTCAGCACGGCAAGAGTTAGTGCTGACCATAGCAAACCCGGCGTACCAAAGGTTGGTGCTGGTAGCTTCTCCGCATAGAATACGTTGTCGATAGAGGCACCAATCGTATAAACGAAGAAACCTAAACCAAACACGCCATAAACAATCGATGGAACACCCGCTAGGTTTATAACCGCAATACGAATAACTCTGGTTAGAGCGTTATTCTTAGCATATTCATGTAGATAGATAGCGGCGATCACCCCGAGTGGCATCACAATGATCGACATGATGAGTACTAAGAAAACCGTACCAAATATCGCAGGGAACACGCCTCCTTCGGAGTTAGACTCTCTTGGATCTTCAGATAAAAACTTCCAAACCTGTTTTCCCCAATGCATGACTTTATCAGGCAGTGACATTTGGTTTGGATACCAATAGTCCAAAATATCTTCGAGCGGAATCGATACTTGTGACCCCGTCATATCCTCGGCAATCAAGGCATAGTCAGAGAGCTGAAGTCGTAAACCATCAAGTTGCAAATCTAACGTCGCAAGCGCTTTTTCTATCTGCTCTTTTTTCGTCTGATTTTCCTTTAAGAAGCTTTCTGTCAGCGTGTCATTCAATTCATGCTTGCGCTTTTCTAATCGCAACTGCTCTAGCTTCCAACCAAGCTCTTTAAGCTGATCGACCACCAAAGAATCAATCTCATGGCGCAGAGTTTCTGCATCATCAAGCTTTTTATTTAGTACCGATTGAATATCACTGGTGTATATATTATCGCCATCTTGAAACGCCACCAGCTTACCAAAGAAATAACCACCGCTACTGCGCTCTATCACCGCCCACTCTTTTGGCGTCGTGGGCTCATCCAACTGCATTTGCAATACGGAGATAAAATCGGCGGGATACAACTCTCGGTTAGCGATTTTGATGTTGAGTCGCGTGGCAAAATCTTCATCGTCTTCTAACTGTTGTGCTGCGCTTTCAGGCAAATAACTCTTCGGTACAAAGCTGCGCTCATACACTTGACCAATCAGAATAGTATTTTCATGTAGCACTTCGCCTTGTACAGGAGTCAGCGCTGCAACATTCCACTGATACAAAGGCGCTGGCCAAAAGTAAGTCAGGCCTTTCCAGCCGATAAGGAGTAACAACCCTAATACCGACAACAAACTGATGCTGACTGCACCGCCTGTTAACCATATCCACGGTGCGCCAGAACGAATCCAATTTAACACGTTATTACTCGCTCTTTATTCAAACCATTATTACAACGCACGGTACTTATCTCTCAGTCTCTGACGAACCCACTCCGCAAGCGCGTTTACTGCAAACGTAAACACAAATAAAATCAATGCAGCTAGGAACAGCAGGCGATAATGCGAACTTCCAACTTCCGACTCTGGCAACTCAACGGCGATGGTCGCCGACAGGCTGCGCAATCCTTCCAAAATATTCCAATCCATTAATGGCGTATTGCCCGTTGCCATTAATACAATCATGGTTTCGCCAACAGCGCGTCCCAGGCCCATCATAATGGCAGAAAAAATACCTGGGCTTGCAGTAAGCAAGACAACATAGATTAAAGTTTGCCAAGGCGTGGCCCCTAATGCCAAAGAGCCATCCGATAAATGCTTCGGTACAGAGAAAATGGCATCTTCGGCAATGGTAAAAATCGTCGGGATAACAGCAAACCCCATCGCTAACCCCACCACCAATGCATTGCGTTGATCGTAACCAATACCATGCTCGGTTAAGAATAAGCGCATATCGCCACCAAAGAACGTCTGCTCAATCGTAGGCGAAATCCACACTCCAAGCCCAATCAGTACCAATATGACAGGCATGAGCACTAAAGCATGCCAACCATTAGGCAGACGATTCCGCAAAGGTTGCGGTATTAATGCCCATAGCCCGCCCATAATCATGGTGCTCAAGGGCAAAACAAACAGCATAACGACGATCGTAATCAAATGATCTTCGACAATAGGCGCGAACCACAATCCCGCGAGGAAACCTATGATCACCGTCGGCAGTGCTTCCATTAGCTCAATCGACGGTTTTACTACACGACGCATGCGTGGCGACATAAAGTAAGCCGTATAAATAGCACCTAGCACTGCGAGCGGTACTGAAAACAGCATCGCAAACATCGCCGCTTTTATCGTTCCAAACGCAATAGGTACTAGGCTGAACTTAGCCTCAAAGTTATCGCTCGCCGAAGTCGATTGCCACACAAATTCAGGCTCAGGATACCCTTCGTACCACACTTCTTGCCATAATGAAGACAATGAAATTTCCGGATAGGCATTGTCCACTTCCGCAACATTTAACGCATTATTTTGCCAAGTGATTAAGTAGCGTTCATTGTTAGACATTGCTGCGATTGCGGGCGCTTGATTGTACGCACGCTTAAACAACACCAGTTTTTCACTGGTTGTATAATGGCTTTGCAACGTGCCGTTGGTGTAAAAGCTATAAAATCCTTTTCGATGAGAATCCGGCAACAAATACTTAAGCTCTGACGCCAATTTAAAATCACGAATATGCGTTAACGTGCGTTTTTCTTCTTGCAGCGTATCAAACCATTGCGACACCCGACCATCGTTGTGCGTCACCAAAAGCGAGTAAGCACCAGCCAATAAGTCTATCGTACGAACGGAATGCTTCTTATCACCTTGAGTGAGATCGACCACCTCTCGCACAGCAAATTTACGTGCGGTTTTCTTTAACACGATCAACTCAGAGCCATCGCGCAAATAAAGCGTTTCACCGTCAGGTGTCAATAACATTTGCTGAGGCGTATCAAAACCTGAAGAGAACGTAAAATCAATCGTTGTAGGAGGCGTACCCAAAGACGAAGCCACTTGCCAGCGAGCTTTCACTTCACCGCTTTGTGTCTGCCAAACAACCGTTGGTAAGGGCGTCGAAGCTGCGAATACAAACTGAGTCACAGGATCTTGAGGCGTACTTAGTGTCAGATCCATGCTGGTGTCTAGCTCAATCACTTCCGGAGGACGTGTATTTTCTCTCAACGTGGCATTAAATTCTGGCTTGAAAAGGTTCGCTTTACCCTGCCCATCAACAAATCCATACCAACCTAGCCCAGGAGCAGATTGAGAGAAAGCGACGGGTTTCTGGACGATTTGCTGTGTATACACCGCAGGTTTCGTAGGCTCGTCCATCGACAAATATTGAATCTCACCACTTTGGGTTAGGACGAACGCAAGCTGAGCGTAATCATCCACTGAAATCGCAAGTGGTGTTTCAATATGAGTGGCTCGAATGGCTTGGTTGGTTTTGATCTCCGCATCAGAAAAAAGCGGAATGATCACCATGGCGAGGTAGACAAAGATCAAAATAAGCGCCGCGAGTACGCCGACACCACCGGATGTCACTGCAAGTCGAACTAAACGATCTTTTATCAGTCGTTTCTTATCTTTTTCCTGCAATGAAAACTCGGCTTGTGCCATTTAAATCTCTACCTTTTTTGACTTAGTACTAGAATATGTCGTTAAGATGACAATTATATTACAGATCACATTAAACACCTGAAAAGAATACAACTCTTATGCAATGCGTGGTATGAAATAAATCTGTAATGAAAATCTCATAATGTTCTCACTCATCCATTTTTCCAAGATGAGTACGTAATACTTCACTTTTGGCTAGGTAAGGTTATGAGCGCAGAAAAACTATATATAGAAAAAGAACTGAGTTGGTTGTCTTTCAACGAACGAGTATTACAAGAAGCTGCCGATAAAACCGTCCCTTTGATCGAACGTATTCGCTTTCTTGGGATCTTTTCCAACAATTTAGATGAATTTTACAAAGTACGCTTTGCGGACGTGAAGCGCAGAATCCTAATCAGCCAAGAGCGCGGTGGCAGTGATAGCCCTAAACGACTGTTAACCAAAATGCAGTCGAAAGCACTAAAGCTTAACGAACAATTTGATGAGCTTTACAGCGAGTTGATTCGAGAAATGGCGCGACGTCGCATTTTCTTGGTCAACGAGCAACAACTGGATGAATCGCAACAAAAGTGGATCGCGAAATACTTCCGTAGAGAGGTAATGCCGCATATCACTCCCCTCCTAATGAAAGACGAGATCGATGTTCTGCAATTTCTCAAAGACGAGTACGCTTACATCGCCGTAGAACTGCGTAAAGAAGAACATTACCAGTACGCTCTGATCGAAATTCCGACCGATCACCTTCCCCGCTTTGTGATGGTACCAGAACAGAAAGGAAAGCGTCGAAAAACCATCATCTTACTTGATAATATTATCCGCCACTGTTTGGACGAGCTGTTCAAAGGCTTTTTTGATTATGATGAGCTTAGCGGCTATGCGATGAAAATGACGCGTGACGCTGAATACGATTTACGCAATGAAATCGAGTACAGCTTGCTTGAACAAATGTCAGAGGGTGTCAATCAGCGACTGACAGCAAAGCCCGTTCGCTTCGTCTACGAACGCGATATGCCGCCTCAAATGTTAGAGTTTCTGTGTAACAAACTTAATATCTCTAACTACGATAACCTTATCCCCGGCGGACGCTATCACAACTTTAAAGACTTCATCGGCTTTCCAAATGTTGGACGAGAATATCTTGAAAATAAACCTCTCCCGCCAATGAAATGTGCCGATTTCGAAGGTTATGCCAACAGCTTTGACGCGATTAAAGCGAAAGATATTCTGCTCTATTATCCCTACCACACTTTTGACCACATTAGTGAGTTAGTGCGCCAAGCCTCCTTCGATCCCAAAGTACTTAGTATCAAGATTAACATTTATCGCGTCGCGAAAGATTCTCGCTTGATGAACTCTTTAATTGATGCGGTGCACAACGGCAAAAATGTCACTGTGGTCGTCGAACTGCAAGCTCGCTTTGATGAAGAAGCCAATATCGAATGGTCAAAAGTATTAACCGAAGCGGGTGTGCACGTCATCTTTGGTGCGCCTGGTCTTAAGATTCACTCAAAGCTACTGATGATTAGCCGCCGCGAAGGTGAAGAAATTATTCGCTACGCACACATCGGCACAGGCAACTTCCATGAGAAGACGGCACGAATTTATACCGACTTCTCCCTGCTTACGGCAGATCAAGAAATCACTAATGAAGTCCGTAATGTCTTCGGTTACATTGAGAATCCATACCGACCAGTGAAGTTCAATCACCTTATGGTATCTCCTCGTAATTCTCGAACCCAAATCTACCGCTTAATTGATAATGAAATTGCGAATGCCAAGCTAGGGAAAAAAGCCGCTCTTACGATCAAGGTCAATAACCTAGTCGATAAAGGCATCGTCAATAAGCTTTATGGAGCAAGTACTTCCGGTGTAAAAATAAACATGATCATTCGAGGTATGTGCTCATTAGTACCGGGCATTGAGGGGATCAGCGACAATATTCGCATCATCAGTATTGTTGACCGCTTTCTTGAGCACCCTCGCGTGGTGATCACCCACAATGATGGCGATCCGCAAGTTTATATCTCCTCCGCAGACTGGATGACAAGAAATATTGATCACCGTATCGAGGTAGCAGTACCAGTCCGTGATCCACGTTTGAAACAGAGAATTATTGATATAACGAATATCCATTTTACCGATACAGTAAAGGCTCGTTTGATAGATAAAGAAATGAGTAACGCTTACGTACCACGAGGTAATCGCAAAAAAGTTCGCTCTCAAATCGCTATCTATGACTATCTTAAAAATATAGAAAAGCAAACTAGAAAACAAAATTCAGATGCCTCAAATTCTTGAACAAGATACTCGCTACATTGCCGCGATAGACCTCGGCTCAAACAGTTTCCATATGGTGGTGGCCAAAGTTGTCGGCAGTGACCTACAACTGGTTAGTCGTCATAAACAACGTGTTCGCTTAGCATCAGGACTCGACAGTGAATTGAACTTAAGTCACGCCGCAATGGAGCGTGCGCTAGAATGCTTAGCCATGTTCGCTGAGAGGCTGCAAGGGCTTGATGAGTCAAATGTACGTATCGCCGCCACACACACACTAAGACGCGCTAAAAATGCCCACCTTTTCATCGAGCGTGCGAAAGAAGTGATGCCTTTCCCAATAGAAATTATCCCTGGAGAAGAAGAAGCCCGCCTGATTTACTTAGGCGTCGCGCACACTCAAGTAGAATCCAACTCCAAACTAGTCATCGATATCGGAGGCGGCAGTACCGAGATGATTATTGGACAAGAATTTGAGCCTGAGCTTCTCAACAGTAAACAGATGGGATGCGTCAGTTTTACAGAGCAATACTTTAAAAACGGCAAACTGTCAGGAAAAAACTTCAGCAAGGCGATGTTAGCTGCCGAACAAAAACTCGAGTCCATCGCTTCAACATATCGTAAAAAGGGCTGGGATATTGCTCTCGGCTCATCAGGAACCATCAAGGCGATTCAAGAAGTGCTAGTAGGATTAGGTTTTGAAGATGGCCTGATCACAGCGAGTCGACTGGATACACTTATCGAAACTCTGTGTAAATTTGATTCCATTGAAGATATTGAACTGGCGGGTCTAACAGAAGAACGTAAACCCGTATTCGCAGCAGGCGTAGCGATTTTGTCCGCGATTTTCAAAGCGCTTCGCATTGAGCAAATGTTTTTCTCCGATGGTGCTCTACGCGAAGGCCTGTTGTACGAAATGGAAGAACGTTTCGCACGCTCCGATATTCGCATGCGCACCACAGAAAATTTAGCCAACAAGCACCGAGTCGACTTAGAGCATGCCGCTCGTGTTAAGGGGCATGCACGTGAGATGTTATGTCAGGTACGCTCTGAACTAGGCATTAAGAAAAAGAGTGAGTTATTTGACTTACTAGAATGGGCAGCGTTGCTTCATGAAGTCGGATTAAGTATCAACTTGCGTAGTTTCCATCGCCACTCTTTTTATATTCTGTTGCACTCCACCCTACAAGGTTTCAACCGTGAGCAGCAATTAGTGCTTGCAACATTAGCTCGCTTCCAGCGTAAAGCGCTCAAATTGCAAGAACTACCAGATTTCAACCTCTATAAACAGAGTGACGTTATAAGCCTCATCAAAATATTACGACTTTCTATCGTATTAAATGGGCAGCGTAATGAAGATCCATTGCCTGATATCACCTTATCTATCAAAAATGACGAATGGATTCTCACATGCACAGATGAAGCATGGCTAGAAAACAATAAATTACTTCACGCGGATTTACAGGAAGAACAAGAACGTTGGGACAGCGCGAAGTGGACACTCACTTTCTGATCTCGTACTGTCCATACCTAAATAAAAAGTCGGCTTACAGGCCGACTTTTTTTAACTCTTCTTCTGCAAAGTCTGCCGTAATGGGCACATAACCATCTTTCTCAACCAACGCTTGTCCCTGAGCAGAAAAGATAAAGCGAATAAACTCAGCTTCAATTGGTGTTAATGGGTAATCAGGGTGCTTATTCACGTAAACATATAAGTAACGTGATAGTGGGTACTTACCACTAACAATATGTTCTCGCGTTGGAGTCACGTAGTCATTTCCCATTTTAGCCACAGGGACTAAGCGCACGCCTGCCACTCGATAACCGACACCGGAATAACCAATTCCACTGATGGTTGACGCTACAGCTTGCACAACTGACGCGGAGCCTGGCTGCTCGTTAACTCGGGTCTTGAAATCGCCGCCACACAAGGCATTGCTTTTGAAGTAACCGTAAGTTCCAGAAACGGAGTTACGACCAAACAACTGTACGTTTCGCTTTGCCCACTGTGATTCAAGACCGAGTTGCTGCCAGTTTGTGACAAATTGACTTTCACCACAGCGCAGCGTGGCAGAAAACAAAGCATCTAACTGACTAAAGTTAAGCCCTTGAATTGGATTATCTTGATGAACAAAAATACCGATTGCATCGATGGCGACCCTGAGCGCAGTTGGCTTGTAGCCATGTTCACGTTCAAACGCTTCAACCTCTCTTAAACGCATAGGGCGGCTCATGGGACCAAACTGAGCTGTTTGTTCGGTCAATGCTGGGGGGGCAGTAGAAGAGCCAGATGCTTGGACTTGCGCATTAATATTAGGGTAAATGGATTTAAACTCTTCAACCCAAAGCGTTGTCATACCCGCAAGTGTATCGGAGCCAACAGAGAGCAAGTTTCCGACAATCCCCGTCGTTTTATGATAAGTCGGCAATGGTTTATCTTGAGCGGCAGCAATACAAGAACAAACAAGCGCGAATAAACTGAATGTTTTTGCCAATCGTAAAGCCATTATTTCACCACCAAACGCTCAGGCAATACGAAAGAAAACTTACTGCCCACACCTACTTCACTGTGAATTTCTAAATGAGAGTCATGGTGACTCAGCGCGTGTTTTACAATGGCTAGCCCTAAACCACTTCCACCAGTATCACGTGATCTTGCTTTATCCACTCGATAAAAACGCTCAGTAAGTCGATGGAGGTGTTGAGGTTCAATACCATCACCACTATCTTCCACCTCTAAGCATGCGCCTTGAGAGGTCTGGAACCAACGAACATTAATGTTCGCACCAGGCGGTGTGTATTTGACGGCATTATAAACGAGGTTAGAGATAGCGCTACGTAACTGGTCATCATCGCCCAGCACGCGTAGGCTAGCATCAACATCAAATTTCAATTTATGTTGGTTGTCCCCACTAAGGCTAACCGCCTCTTTTTCTAACACTTCAAGCATCGCGGGCACATTCACGACTTCCTCAAGCTCATGCATAGGTGCCGCTTCAATTTTAGATAGTGTCAGTAGTTGGTTCACCAAACTGTTCATGCGGTTAAGCTGCTCCGTCATGACACCATGAGCTTTGCTCCACATTGGACCCACGACCATATCAGGGTCTTCAGTCATCTCCAAATAACCTTGTAGCACCGTCATTGGTGTACGCAGTTCATGAGATACGTTGGCAAAGAAGTTGCGACGCATTCCCTCAAGTTGTTTTAATTGGCTCACATCACGCACTACCATCAAGTGCTCACCCTCGGTATACGGTACGATACGCAATTCCAGCATCCGTTCGACGTTGAGTGGTGAACGCATTTCTAATGGCTCTGAGAAGTCTTTCTTGTTGAGGTACTTGATAAAATCAGGTGTACGAATGAGATTGGAGATAGGTTGACCTGAATCTTCTGGCCAATGGAAGCCCAGTAAGTGCTGAGCCAGCTTGTTGCACCAAACAATATTGCCTTCAGCACGGAATACCACTACCGCATCGGGTAGCGACTCTGCACCATTTCGGAATCGACGAATAAGATTAGTAAGCTCTTTTCGTTTGCGGCGTTGGCGCTGTTGTAAGCGATACAACCCATTGAACAAAGATTCCCAGTTACCGCTACCAGACGGTGGCGTGAGGCGTTTTTCATCCCATAACCAAGAAGATAAACGTACTTGGTTATGCAAATGCCACACAAGCTGCAATGCCGTAGCTGCCAAAAGCAACCACGGCATATAACCGAATATCCAACCTACTATCACCCATGGGGTGTAAAAAAAAGCCAGCTCCCAGGCCAGCTTTTTCCACGTTAATCTTTCAACCACTCATAACTCCAGAAATGGTACCGATAAGCTGCGTGTTAATTTATGCCTTCGTCGAGAAGCGGTATCCAGCACCACGAACAGTTTGGATCAGCTTATCATGCCCTGCAGCTTCCAATGCTTTACGCAGACGGCGAATGTGAACATCGACCGTACGGTCTTCGACATACACGTTGGTGCCCCAAACATTGTTTAATAGCTGCTCACGGCTGTATACGCGTTCTTGATGCGTCATGAAAAAATGAAGCATCTTAAATTCTGTTGGGCCCATGTCTAATGGCGCATCATTAGCCGTAACACGGTGCGATACAGGGTCAAGCTTCAATCCCTGTACATCAATTACATCTTCTAGTGCAGTCGGGGTAACGCGACGAATCACCGCTTTTAAGCGTGCAACCAACTCTTTAGGAGAGAATGGCTTGGTAATGTAGTCATCCGCACCGACTTCTAAACCGCGCACTTTATCTTCTTCTTCACCACGAGCGGTAAGCATCACAACTGGAATGTTGCGCGTTAATTCCTCTCGCTTCATATGTTTGATGAAGTTAATGCCACTACCGCCTGGTAACATCCAATCCAGTAAAACTAAATCAGGGAAGGGTTCAGCCAGTTTGGTTACTGCAGTATCATAATCTTCCGCTTCTACCGCTTGGTAACCTTTCTGCTCAAGTACGAAGCACAGCATTTCGCGAATAGGAGCTTCGTCTTCAACAACCAGAATCCTTCTAGACATAATTGAGTAACCTTATGTTCGTTGAGCTAATGAATTTAAGAGACAAAGCGCCTCTCTATGCATAAGCATTATCACTACCAATTATGACACTTTTGTGACCTTTGAAAACAAATTTTCATATAACTTTCTTTTGAGGTTCATTCGGATATTTTTCATTTCTATTAAGACATCAGCACAAAAATTCCCTATGATTAGTCCCTTGTCATCAAGCCTAGAGAAGATTTATGTGGTTTAAAAACTGTCTGGTATACCGCGTTAACCGCGAGGTTACTTTTAACGCCGAACAACTAGAAACTCAGCTGTCTGAATTCCGATTCACCCCGTGTGGCAGTCAAGACAAACAGAAATTTGGCTGGGTCAGTGCAATGGGTAGACATGGCGATATGATGACTCACGTGTCAGAAAACCGCATTCTGATTTGCGCCAAGAAAGAAGAGAAAATGCTACCTGCCTCTGTGATCAAAGAATCATTGAATGCAAAAGTAGAAGCAATGGAAGCGCAAGAAGGTCGTCCTCTGAAGAAGAAAGAGAAAGACAACCTGAAAGATGACATCGTAATGGATTTACTGCCGCGCGCATTCAGCCGCAGCAGCCACACTCACGTGCTCATCATGCCAAAAGAAGGTTTTATCCTTGTTGATGCAAGCAGCTATAAAAAAGCAGAAGATGTATTAGCATTGCTTCGTAAAACCATGGGTAGTCTACCTGTTGTTCCTGCTATTCCAGAAGTGGCGATTGAAACTACGCTAACCGAGTGGGTGAAAAGCGGTGACACACCTCAAGGTATCAGCATGATGGACGAAGCTGAGCTAAAATCCGTACTTGAAGAAGGTGGTGTGATTCGCTGTAAGAAGCAAGAGCTAACCACTGATGAAATCCGCAACCACATCGCTGCGGATAAAGTCGTGACGAAACTTGCGCTTAATTGGCAAGATCGTATTGAGTTCATTATGACGGAAGATGCAGGCATCAAACGTCTAAAATTCTCTGATGAATTGAAAGATCAAAACGATGATATTCCACGTGAAGATCAAGCAGCTCGATTTGATGCAGACTTCTCTCTAATGTGTGGAGAGTTCAGTGCTTTCCTTCCCAACCTATACGATGCGCTAGGCGGCTTACCGAATCCTAACGCTTAATTTTGTATAAAGGTTAACCATAACGCCCTCACTTTTTTTGAGGGCGTTTTTCTATCTGAAGCACAATTACCCTAGTCACAGTTCACATTTTGACGTAAAATTTGCGCCCCATTTCCATTAGGTGGAATTGGCCTGACTTGTGATCAGATAAAAGAGAATTGAGCAATGACAACTGAGAAAGCATTCGTGCCTGAGCTACTATCTCCAGCGGGCAGCCTGAAAAACATGCGTTACGCATTCGCCTACGGGGCAGATGCAGTTTACGCTGGCCAACCTCGCTACAGCCTTCGCGTACGTAACAACGAGTTTAACCACGAGAACCTAAAAATCGGTATCGATGAAGCCCACGCCCTAGGCAAAAAGCTTTATGTGGTATGTAACATTCAACCACACAACTCGAAGCTAAAAACGTTCATCCGTGATCTTAAGCCAATCGTAGAGATGGGTCCTGACGCATTGATCATGTCAGATCCAGGCCTAATTATGATGGTTCGTGAAGCTTTCCCAGAAATGCCAATTCACCTTTCTGTACAAGCGAACGCTGTAAACTGGGCGACCGTTAAGTTCTGGGCAGCGAATGGCGTGGAACGTGTGATCGTTTCTCGCGAGCTATCTCTAGAAGAAATCGAAGAAATTCGTGAGCATTGCCCTGAAACTGAACTTGAAGTATTCGTTCACGGTGCATTATGCATGGCTTATTCTGGTCGTTGCCTACTTTCTGGCTATATCAACAAACGTGACCCTAACCAAGGCACTTGCACTAACGCATGCCGCTGGGAATACAAAGTTGAAGAGGGTAAAGAAAACGACGCTGGTGACATCGTAGAGAAATTCGACCCGACGGAAGCACAGCCTGTCGAAGTACAAGACGAGCGTCCTGAAACCACAATTGGTCGCGGCAAACCAACAGATGAAGTCGTTCTACTTTCTGAAGCACACCGTCCAGAAGAAAAAATGGCAGCTTACGAAGACGAGCATGGTACTTACATCATGAACTCTAAAGACCTACGAGCGGTTCAGCACGTTGAACGCTTAACTAAGATGGGTGTTCACTCATTGAAAATTGAAGGTCGTACTAAATCGTTCTACTACTGCGCACGTACCGCTCAAGTTTATCGTAAAGCAATTGATGATGCTGTAGCAGGTCGACCATTCGATGAAAGCCTAATGGGTACACTAGAAAGCCTAGCTCACCGTGGCTACACTGAAGGCTTCCTACGCCGTCATACACACGATACTTACCAAAACTACGATTACGGTTACTCAGTCTCTGATGCTCAACAGTTTGTTGGTGAATTCACTGGCAAACGTCGTGGTGACATGGCTGAAGTAGAAGTAAAAAATAAGTTTCTTGTCGGTGATAGCCTTGAACTAATGACGCCAAAAGGCAATATTGTTTTCACGCTAGAGGCAATGGAAAACCGCAAGTCAGAGTCTATTGAAGACGCGAAAGGAAACGGTCACTTTGTATTCATTCCAGTACCAGCAGAGCTAGATTTAGAATATGGCCTATTAATGCGTAATCTAAACTCAGGGCAAGACACCCGTAACCCGACTGGTAAGTAACCATGGCCTTGCTCATTACTGATAAATGCATTAACTGCGACATGTGTGATCCCGAATGCCCCAATGGGGCAATCAGTATGGGAGAGAGCATTTTCGAAATTGATCCAGCGCTATGTACAGAGTGTAAGGGGCATTACGAAAAGCCGACCTGTCAGTCAGTGTGTCCAATTACAAAATGCATAATCACTGATCCGAACCATGTCGAAACTGAAGAGCAGTTGCTTGAAAAATTCGTGATTATTCAAGGGTTAGCATAAGAGCAATTAGGTTCAACTTTGGCATCAAAGTTGAACCTTTTCTCAACCTGATTTTTCAATAGGGATAATATTGCAGAACAGCTCTTTTTCAAAATGATACTCTAGTCTCTCACGCCAATTTTCCGCTTGAGAAACAGGTATTAAATAAAAGTTTTCTCGGCTCGTATCAGTAACGAAAGCCATTCCATATTGCATCAGCTCATAATGCACATCATTAACAAAACCCGGATCAAGGCGTTGACGCCCAGTCAGGTGATTCACATCCTCTCGAGTCAAAGAGACTCCTTTAGTATCACTGCTAAATCTGTGTCTTAACCACTCTGCAAATTCTTTTGCACAAATCATAGTCATGGTTTTGTCCTTGATTTACTCTTCTAACAGGAAAAGGGCATATCCCTGCCTTACACACTTGTCTGCGTTGTTATCGCTTTTTAGCCAACTGACAGACATATTGCTAAGAAACCAGAGTATCGCGACGAAAGATCTTTTTCTAAACAGAGAAGTTACAACTTCCCCATACTACAACTCTTTGTTTAATTTAGATTTCTATAATATGTCCCCAAAACTAATTGGGTTAGTTTTTGTATTGGTACTATTCAATGTAGACAAAAGTATGATGTTTCTCCAGTTTCATAAAAGAGATCACCAAGTACAGATAAACCTGAAGAGTAACACTAATTAGGATTGATAAGCGGCAAGCATTGAGGTGGAACGACTTTTTTTCGTTTGGGCTTAGAGGTTGTTTTTACCCGTGGAGGGATATCAATAGGTTTCGCTTTCGGGGCCCAACTTGCAAGCTCAGCACCGCAGCCATCGCCTACTGGAGGTGGTGATTGATCAACACAATAGTCGCTCGAATCAGGACAAGACAACCTGACGTGAAAGTGGTAATGATGCCCCCACCATGGACGCACTTTACGTAACCAAGAACGATCTTTGCCGTTTTCTTGCAAGCAAAGTTGCTCCTTAATAACAGGATGTACAAAAATTCGTGCAACATCCTTACTTTTTGAAGCGTACCGAATTAGTTTAAAGTGTCGTTCTTCCCAGCGATGATTAAGTATGGAATAACCTTTTAAATCCACCACACTCATGGGCTTAGGAAGTTGTAATTCGTTATAAGAAAGCGGTTGGTCAGCAAGTCTTAACCAAATATCGATATCTAACCCGGTTTGATGACTAGAATGACCAGAGGAGAACCTTCCACCTCTAGGTAAAGACAAATCACCAATCAGCAGAGTGGTGTTGAGATTTTGGTGAGCTTTAAGCGCCAGATTTTCAATAAACTCTATCGTTTTAGGGTGCCCATAGTAGCGCTTCGTTTTACTACGTAAGACTTGATAACCAACGCCATCGAGAGGCAAGGGTAATGCACCATCTAAACAACCGTTAGCATAACTACCAATAGAGGAGGAAGAGTTTCGGGTAGGATTAACCGCAGACTCCCAAGGAGTAGAACATACTGAAGCTGAGAAACATAAACCCAAAGTTACAATGAAACTCTGCCTCATAGCCTTTAACCTTTAGTAGTGTTCGCCATTATCGTAATAAGCTTTAGGAGATAAGGCGGAAAAGATAACTGCAACATCAATATCGGCACCAGCGATACCGCGCACTTGTTGCGTAATAAGCTTGGCAACTTCATCTTGCACTTCCTGACCACGGTCGAACCAAAGCACTTCGACAAAAGGATATGCAGCACTCACCTCACCCTCATTGAAAAACGTAGTGTAGATATACTCAAAAGTAAAATCCTCACGCGGACAGTCCATTAGAGGCTGAAGTTCATCCGTAAGGGGTTTTGATAATGCCTGAACAGCTTGTGGCTCTACAGCACGGAATCGAAAATGTGGCATAAACTTACTTCCTAATTATTAGCATTAATGCATGATGATAACAGGAACCAAGTCAGTAATCATCCAAGTCAATGTAACCAGTAACTTTTCAATAAATTGTGAATCAGATGTGCTCGATAACGAAGAAAAAGTGTTATGAAATTCGAAGGTAAACCAGAAAGAACAAAGCGATACATCAACATTTAGTAATTACATTACTAGAAAATAAATCTACCTGAAGCAAAGGTATGCCATATTCGCTGGATAAACATACACCTGACATCGGAACTATACGTTAGAAATAAAAGACATATTCGTTAGAAATAAAAGAGCCCCTGACCTAAGCCAGAGCTTATGAACATGGGGGATAGGTGAAGTGGACCAATATCCCGGAGATATGAGCTTTCAATCCCCCGATACTTTGGTATCAGAGGAGTCGACAACTCTTCCAACTAGTCAGCTTCTCTTTTCTTCAGATGCAAAAAAGCCCCAGCATTACTGCTGAGGCTTCAGAGTATGGCAGGGGTGGAGAGATTCGAACTCCCAACACGCGGATTTGGAATCCGCTGCTCTGCCAATTGGAGCTACACCCCTGTAATTCGTGTTTATTGAGACGACCCTCAAATAAGTGGCGGAGTGGACGGGACTCGAACCCGCGACCCCCGGCGTGACAGGCCGGTATTCTAACCAACTGAACTACC
>NZ_JAWOVZ010000038.1:0-22327 GCF_033340175.1 Vibrio sp. 1557
TTTAAAATACAAAACGCCCGATGAAGTACATCGAGCGTTTTAGTTAAAAAGTGTCAACCCATATCAGGACGGGTCAGTTTAACAATCGTCGTTTACGTTCGACTGTTTAGACGGTCCTGCAATTACGCTAGCAATTCTTTAGCTGTGTTCACTACGTTTTCAGTCGTGAAGCCAAACATCTCGAATAGCTGACCAGCAGGTGCTGATTCACCGAATGTTGTCATACCGATGATGCGACCGTCGAAGCCTACGTACTTGTACCAGAAATCCGCAATGCCCGCTTCAATAGCGATACGTGCCGTTACGTCTGATGGCAGTACAGATTCACGGTAAGCGGCGTCTTGTTTGTCGAATGCATCTGTTGATGGCATTGAAACAACGCGTACTTTCTTGCCTTCTGAAGTTAGTTGCTCAGCGGCTTTCACTGCAAGCTCAACCTCAGAACCTGTTGCGATAAGGATTAGCTCAGGCTTACCTTCGCTATCTTTCAGGATGTAAGCACCTTTCGCGATGTCTGCGACTTGTTCAGCAGTACGCTCTTGTTGCGCTAGGTTTTGACGAGAGAAGATAAGTGCAGTTGGTGCATCTTTACGTTCAATCGCTAGTTTCCATGCAACTGCAGACTCAACTTGGTCACATGGGCGCCATGTGCTCATGTTTGGAGTTACACGTAGAGACGCCATTTGCTCAACAGGTTGGTGAGTTGGGCCATCTTCGCCAAGACCGATCGAATCATGCGTGTAAACTTGGATGTTCTGAATTTTCATCAGCGCAGCCATACGCATTGCGTTACGAGCGTATTCCATGAACATTAGGAATGTTGCGCCGTAAGGAACGAAACCACCGTGCAATGCGATACCGTTGATGATAGCAGTCATACCGAATTCGCGTACACCGTAGTGGATGTAGTTGCCAGAGAAGTCCTCCGTTTCTAGAGACTTAGAACCAGACCACATGGTCAGGTTAGAAGGCGCTAGGTCAGCAGAACCACCCATAAACTCAGGAAGCATTTGACCAAACGCTTCTAGTGCATTTTGCGATGCTTTACGTGATGCAATGTTCGCTGGGTTTGCTTGAAGATCGGCAATGATTTGGTTCGCTTTTTCTTCCCACTGTGCAGGAAGTTCGCCGTTTAGACGACGTTTAAGCTCTGCCGCTTCAGCAGGGTAAGCTGCAGCGTATGCTTCGAATTTTTCATTCCAAGCTGCTTCTTTCGCGGCGCCCGCTTCTTTTGCATCCCACTCAGCGTAAACATCTGCCGGGATCTCAAATGGGCCGTACTCCCAACCTAGGTATTCGCGAGCCGCTTGGATTTCATCGTGACCTAGTGGTGCACCGTGACAGTCGTGCGAACCAGACTTGTTAGGAGAACCGAAACCGATAATTGTTTTGGTACAGATAAGCGTAGGACGTGGGTCCGCTTTTGCTGCTTCAATTGCTGCGTTGATCGCGTCTGAGTCGTGACCATCGACTGCTGGGATTACATGCCAGCCGTACGCTTCAAAACGCTTAGGTGTATCGTCAGAGAACCAGCCTTCAACGTGACCGTCGATAGAAATGCCGTTGTCATCCCAGAACGCGATCAGTTTGCCTAGACCTAACGTCCCAGCAAGAGAGCATGCTTCATGCGAGATGCCTTCCATTAGACAGCCGTCACCCATGAACACATACGTAAAGTGGTCAACGATATCGTGACCTTCTTTGTTGAACTGTGCCGCTAGTGCTTTCTCTGCGATCGCCATACCAACAGCGTTAGTTATGCCTTGACCTAGAGGACCCGTTGTTGTCTCGATACCAGGCGCGTAGCCGTACTCTGGGTGACCTGGGGTTTTTGAGTGCAATTGACGGAAGTTTTTCAGATCGTCAATAGATAGCTCGTAACCGCTTAAGTGCAGTAGAGAGTAAATAAGCATTGACCCATGACCGTTTGACAGCACAAAGCGATCGCGGTCGGCCCACTCTGGGTTTGAAGGGTTATGGTTTAGGTGAGAGCGCCAAAGAACTTCAGCGATATCAGCCATACCCATTGGTGCGCCTGGGTGGCCTGAGTTAGCTTGTTGAACACCATCCATGCTTAGAGCACGAATTGCATTGGCAAGATGTTTACGAGACGACATGTCTGCTCCTGAGTACATTAAGCGAAACGAAAAGTAGGTCATAATTCTCTCAAAGCCCTGTTGGGTGTGCAAACGTTTTCCAGTCCAAAACCTCACAAATATTGCACCTTTCGCGCCAAATCGTTCGAAGTTCTTAAAATTATCAATAAATCAGGCAAACGTTTGGTTATAACAAAAACCAAAAAAGAGCTTGTAATTCGAGCAATCAAATTTAGAATAGACGTCTAGATGTAGATACACCTACAAAAATTAGTATTAATTTGCGCTGGAGAGTTTATCATTCCCCAGTTTTAAACCAGATATAGTGGAGCTAACATGGCTAAGCACCTGTTTACTTCTGAGTCAGTATCAGAAGGTCATCCAGATAAAATTGCAGACCAGATTTCTGATGCGGTTCTTGACGCGATTCTAGAGCAAGATCCAAAGGCTCGTGTTGCATGTGAGACTTACGTTAAAACCGGTATGGTAATGGTGGGTGGTGAAATCACGACTTCAGCATGGGTAGACATCGAAGAGTTAACTCGTGAAACCGTTCGTGAAATCGGCTACGTACATTCAGATATGGGCTTTGACGCAGATTCTTGTGCGGTACTAAACACAATCGGTAAACAGTCGCCAGATATCAACCAAGGTGTTGATAAAGCTGACCCTAAAGAACAAGGTGCAGGCGACCAAGGCATCATGTTTGGTTACGCTTGTAACGAAACTGAAGTACTAATGCCAGCGCCAATTACTTACTCTCACCGTCTTGTTCAAAAGCAAGCAGAAGTTCGTAAAAACGGCACACTACCTTGGTTGCGTCCTGATGCAAAATCTCAGGTAACATTCCAATACGATCAAGGTAACATCGTTGGTATCGACGCGGTTGTTCTTTCAACTCAACACTGTGACTCAATCTCAACTTCAGACCTGCGTGAAGCGGTAATGGAAGAGATCATTAAGCCAGTGCTACCTTCTGAGTGGATCAACAAAGAAACAAACTTCTTCATTAACCCAACCGGTCGCTTCGTAATCGGTGGTCCTATGGGTGACTGTGGCCTAACTGGTCGTAAGATCATCGTAGATACCTACGGCGGCGCAGCTCGTCACGGTGGCGGTGCGTTTTCTGGTAAAGATCCATCAAAAGTTGACCGTAGTGCAGCATACGCAGCACGCTACGTAGCGAAAAACATCGTAGCGGCAGGCATGGCTGACCGTTGTGAGATCCAACTTTCTTACGCAATCGGTGTTGCTGATCCAACGTCTATCATGGTGGAAACGTTCGGTACTGAGAAAGTATCTCACGACATCATCATTGAAGCGGTTCGTCAATTCTTCGACCTACGTCCATACGGTCTACAAGAAATGCTTAACCTTCTTCAACCTATCTACAAGAAGACAGCGGCTTACGGTCACTTCGGTCGTGAAGAATTCCCGTGGGAAGCGACAGACAAAGCTGCACTTCTACGCGATTTCGCTGGCATCAAATAATCAAGCCAAGCAAGAATCAATCAAGCCCTCGCCTATGGCGGGGGCTTTTTATTTTCAGCAACTTTTATCCAGCCATTTCGGCTCATACCGCCCTGCCCCACAAAGCAGTCCTGTTTCTCCCTCATTTTTATACCGAATAAATTTTAAGCAATTATTTGTAAATTATCCCATCTCCGCCAATAGTTAAAATATTGTTAACTCCAATTTAAATAGAGACGTCGGATGCTGGCGACTGTGGAAGCAACACTTAAGTAAAGACATGAGTCAGGCATCTTTATGGCCGATACCAAACTAAGCCAATGATCAGATGTAAACTTGAAAAAGTCGCTTCAAGTTTGACTGAACAAAAACCGCTGTCAGTTGGTATAAGCGGATAATGTGGGAATAAATCAAGGAGGAGTTATGCCTCGAACTGTTAATCCATCGGACTTCCACAACAAACGAAAGGAAGTGCCAGACAACGAATACGCCAGAACCATACCGTGCAATACGGTCAATCTTTCTGCACCTTTTCATTGGCTCGCATTAGGTCTGCATGATTTCGTGCGAATGCCGCTTATTAGTGCTTTCTATGGCATCTGTTTTATGGCTGCTGCGATAGGCATTGTTTTGCTCGTACAGTGGCAAGGCACACACTTAGTCGTCATGCCCAGTTTGATTGTTTACATGTTAATCGGTCCGTTTCTCGCGCTGGGCTTGTATGATGCCAGTTGGGAGAGAGAGCGCGGACACAAAGCAAGCTTGTTCCATTCAATGAAAGCGATCGGTCGTAACTCAACATCTCAATGGGCGTTCGCCGTGTTACTCGCAGTGTGTATGATATTTTGGATGCGCATTGCCGCTCTACTTCATGCACTCTACCCTTCTGTTCAAGGGGCACCTTTAAGTGAGTTCCTACCCTTCCTTGTCATCGGCTCTTTAGTTGGCTTTGTTTTGGCTTGTGTGGTGTTTAGCATTTCAGCCTTTTCTATTCCTCTCATGATGGAGCGTCGTGTAGACATGATGACCGCTGTATTTACCAGCTTTAATGCAGTGAAATCCAACATTCCAGCAATGATTGTTTGGGCAGCGATCATCTGTGGCGGTATTCTTGTCGGCTTTGCGACCTACGGGATCGGAATGTTGTTTACCATGCCAATTCTAGGCTACGGTACATGGCACGCTTACCATGCCACCATCAAGAAAAAACACACACCATAATTAACTGATGCTATGATCTGGCCCTCGCAAATGCGGGGGCTTTTTTATTTAATTTATCGAGGTGAATTGTGGATATAGAACTCAGCTATAAAGCCAAGCAAGTGATGGCGGGCTGTATCGCGATGGCGGAACAAGCTTTCAAACGTTCTTTCCCGATTCCAACAATCACCTTCGACGTCCGTGGGAAAGCGGCAGGAAAAGCCTACCTTCAATTAAATCAAGTACGCCTAAACCCTGTTTTATTTCGCGAAAACACCCAAGCATTCTTAGATGAAGTCATTCCTCATGAAGTAGCACACCTGATTACTTATCAGGTTTACGGGCGAGTAAGGCCTCACGGTAAAGAATGGAAAGGCGTCATGGAAGCCGTATTTAACGTACCAGCCAAAACCACTCACAGCTTTGAAGTAAAATCCGTTCAAGGTAAAACCTTTGAGTATCGTTGTGGTTGTATGACCTACCCTCTATCGATTCGCCGTCATAATAAAGTGCTGCGCAAAGAGGCGACGTACTCTTGTCAAAAATGCCGCCAACCACTTAACTTCACCGGCATTCAATTATCGTAGCCCTTACCTCATAGTGTTACCTGCGTTCCCAAAACAAAGATCGAGTTGATCAAAACCTTCCCTTCCCCACTTATTGTTAACTTACTCATCACTAAAGCTATTTTATGCGTGTTATCATGAATAAAGCCATACTTTATAAAGACTTTTATCATGAAATATTTATTCTCTCTGTTGCTTATCGCGCTTTCTAGCACTGCGATTGCCGCGCCACCGAGCTCATTCTCTGCAGCCAAACGTGAGGCGGTCAAAATTTATCAAGACCACCCAACAAGCTTCTACTGTGGCTGTAACATTCAATGGCAAGGCAAGAAAGGCTCACCCGATTTAGCCTCTTGCGGTTACCAAGTCCGTAAACAAGAAAAACGGGCTGCACGAATCGAATGGGAGCATGTGGTTCCTGCGTGGCAATTTGGCCACCAGCGTCAATGCTGGCAAGATGGCGGACGTAAAAACTGTAAGAAAAAAGACAAAACTTTTCGTTTGATGGAAGCAGACTTGCACAACCTAACTCCTGCTATTGGTGAAGTAAACGGTGACCGTTCGAACTACAACTTCAGCCAATGGAACGGTATGGATGGCGTGAGTTATGGTCGCTGTGAGATGCAAGTGAACTTTAAGCAGCGTAAAGTCATGCCACCAGACCGTGCGCGTGGCTCAATTGCTCGTACCTATCTATACATGAGCAAAGAGTACGGTTTCAAACTGTCGAAGCAGCAAACGCAATTAATGAGTGCTTGGAACAAAACCTATCCTGTCGATAAATGGGAATGTGAGCGTGACGAGCGCATTGCAAAAGTACAGGGCAATCACAACCCATTTGTTCAAGAAGCCTGCCGCGCACTGTAACCTCCGACCTCGAAGCGTTCCAATTACTGATATTGAAACGCTTCTTGCCCCTTGTTTTTTCGGTGCAAAGCATCCATGTTAGGGTTTAAGTTTATTCTCTTGCTGGAAATCTCATGCGTACCCCTCGAATTTATCATCCAGAAACCATTCATCAACTTGGCTCACTTGCTTTAAGTGACGACGCAGCAGGCCATATCGGTCGTGTTTTGCGCATGAAAGAAGGCCAAGACGTTCTCCTTTTTGACGGCAGTGGCGCAGAGTTCCCAGCGGTTATCAGTGAAGTCAGCAAGAAATCAGTTTTGGTTAACATCACCGAGCGCGTAGAAAACAGTATTGAATCCCCTTTAGATCTGCACCTTGGTCAAGTCATTTCACGTGGCGATAAGATGGAGTTCACCATCCAAAAGTCTGTTGAACTTGGCGTCAATACCATCACTCCTCTGATTTCTGAACGTTGTGGCGTCAAGCTTGATCAAAAGCGTTTTGAGAAAAAACTCGCGCAATGGCAGAAAATCGCCATCAGTGCCTGTGAGCAATGTGGGCGTAATGTCGTGCCCGAAATTCGTCCAATTATGAGCTTGGAAGAGTGGTATAAAGAAGAGTACGATGGTTTAAAGCTTAACCTTCACCCTCGTGCTAAATACTCAATCAACACTTTGCCAACCCCGGTTGAAAAAGTGCGCCTACTGATCGGTCCTGAAGGCGGTTTATCGTCTGAAGAAATCGAGATGACTCGAGAATACCAATTTGAAGAAACGCTACTCGGCCCTCGCGTTCTGCGTACCGAAACAGCGGCTCTGACAGCAATTACAGCCTTACAAGTTCGTTTCGGCGATCTTGGTTAAACGGAGAAAAATAATGATCAAACTCGGTATCGTAATGGACCCAATCTCGTCCATTAACATCAAAAAAGACTCTAGCTTTGCCATGATGCTTGAAGCGCAACGACGCGGCTATGAAATCCACTACATGGAAATGAATGATCTGCATCTCGATCAAGGCGTTGCCATTGCAGATACTAAAGTGGTAGAACTAAAAGAAGATCCAAACGGTTGGTACGAGTTCAAATCAGAGCAAACTATCGAACTGTCTGAGCTAGACGCGGTGCTAATGCGTAAAGATCCTCCGTTTGATACTGAATACATCTACGCGACTTACATCCTTGAGCGTGCAGAAGAACAAGGTGCACTGATCGTTAACAAGCCTCAAAGCTTACGTGATTGTAACGAAAAGCTGTTTACAGCATGGTTCCCAGAGCTGACACCTACAACGATCGTGACGCGAAAAGCAGAAAAAATTAAAGAATTTCGTGAAAAACATGGTGATGTCATCCTGAAACCGCTTGATGGTATGGGTGGCGCGTCCATCTTCCGTGTGAAAGAAAACGATCCAAACGTCTCTGTGATCATCGAGACATTGACTAACCACGGTCAAAACTACGCAATGGCGCAAACCTTCGTGCCAGACATCAGCAACGGTGACAAACGTATCTTAGTGGTAGATGGCGAACCTATGCCTTACTGTCTAGCACGCATTCCTGCTAAAGGCGAAACGCGCGGCAACCTAGCCGCTGGTGGTACTGGTGAAGCTCGTCCGCTAAGCGAAACCGACCTCAAAATTGCGCAAACCGTTGCTCCGACACTGAAAGAAAAAGGCCTTATCTTTGTTGGCCTTGACGTAATTGGCGACAAACTAACAGAAATCAACGTCACCAGCCCAACCTGTATTCGCGAAATTGAAGCTGCTTTTGATATCTCAATCACAGGCAAGCTGATGGATGCGATTGAGCGTCGAGTAAAAGGCGAATAACTCAAACTGTATTACAGTTAATAGAGAGCGTAGTACATTAACTTAAGCAAACTCATGCACATACCTAGATGGTAAACTGTATGATGTTTGCTTAAGGGCATTTACGAGAGTTAAGGGTCAGTATGAGTATGAATCTCACAAATCACTTTTTGGTTGCCATGCCTGGGATGAAAGATCCGTACTTTCAAAACAGCGTGATCTACGTTTGTGAGCACAACGAAGACGGCGCTATGGGGCTGATGATCAATGCTCCTGTTGATATCACCGTCGGCAACATGCTCAAGCAGGTGGAAGTTCAGCCAGTACACCCGCGCCTGTTTGAAGCCAGTCTAGATAGACCAGTCTACAATGGCGGCCCAATCTCGGAAGATCGTGGTTTTATTTTGCATAAACCCAAAGATTACTACGAGTCCAGCGTCCAAATGACCGATGACCTCGCGGTAACCACTTCGCGTGATATTCTGTCGGTGTTAGGAACAGAAGCAGAACCAAGTGATTACTTAGTGGCACTTGGCTACTCCGGTTGGAGTGCAGGCCAATTAGAAAGTGAGCTGGTCGAAAACTCTTGGCTCACCATTGAAGCGACGCCTGAAATTATCTTTAATACACCAATCAACGAGCGTTGGAAGAAAGCGGTCGAAAAGCTGGGTATCGACCCAAGTCACCTTTCAGCAGACTCTGGACATGCTTAGTCCAAATATACAGTTACATTAGATAGAGACACCTTATGTCACGCACAATTATGGCTTTTGACTTTGGAACCAAAAGCATTGGTAGCGCTATTGGCCAAGAAATTACTGGTACAGCTTCCCCATTAAAAGCCTTTAAAGCCAATGACGGTATTCCAAACTGGGACGATATCGAAAAGCAAATCAAAGAGTGGCAACCAGATTTGCTAGTGGTCGGTTTACCGACCGATCTGCATGGTAAAGACCTTGAGACCATAACCCCTCGTGCACGAAAATTTGCTAAGCGTCTGCAAGGCCGATACGGATTGCCTGTTGAACTGCATGATGAGCGTTTATCTACTGCAGAAGCTCGTGCGGAGTTGTTCAGCATGGGCGGCTACAAAGCCCTATCGAAAGGTAATGTTGACTGCCAGTCGGCAGTGGTGATTCTAGAAAGCTGGTTTGAAGCCCTTTGGGGTGAGTAAACACTTCAAGCACAATGAAAAAAGGTTGGCTCCTGCCAACCTTTTTTGTTTCTGGATTGGATTAATCCATATCGATCTTAACGTTCGCCAAACTGCCCGTAGAGAATGCTTCACCACGCTGCGTTTTCAACATCAAGCGCAGATCATTTGCCGAGTCGGCACTATGTAGTGCATCCTCTTCGCTGATCTTACCTTGCATCACTAACTTATAGAGAGATTGATCGAACGTCAGCATACCAAACTCATTTGAGCGAGCCATGGTTGACTTCAACTCATGTAAATCTCCGCGACGAATCAAATCCGACACACGTGGGCTATTTAGCAAGATCTCAAATACACCATGACGTCCCTGCCCATTTTTATCTCGGATCAACTGCTGACCAACCACGCCTTTTAGGTTCATCGACAAATCGAACAAGAATTGTTCTTTTTGATCTTTCGGTACCAAGTGAAGAATGCGCTCTAAAGCTTGGTTGGCATTATTGGCGTGCAACGTTGCCATACACAGGTGACCCGTTTCGGCGAAGGTCATCGCGTATTCCATTGTTTCACGGCTACGGATCTCACCAATCAAAATCATATCTGGTGCTTGGCGCAGCGAGTTTTTAAGCGCAACTTCATAGCTTTCCGTATCTAACCCAACTTCACGTTGAGTCACGATACAGCGCTTGTGTTCATGCACGAACTCGATCGGATCTTCGACCGTCAAAATGTGCCCGGTTTTATTGCTGTTTCGATAACCTGTCATCGCCGCCATAGTGGTCGATTTACCCGAACCAGTAGCACCGACCACCAGCACCAAACCACGCTTAGCTATCGCCAAATCTTGCAACACTAACGGTAACTTTAACTGCTCAAAAGTAGGAATATTAGTTTCAATACGACGAATCACTGCGCCTGGTAACTCGCGTTGAAAAAAGGCACTCACACGGAAGCGACCACAATCTCTCACAATGGCAAAATTCGACTCGCGACTTTTACGAAATTCCTGACGCCGATCTGGTTCCATAGCGCTGTCGAGTAATGCAGCCACATCGCTCTCGGTAAGTTTTTCCCCTTGCGGACGCAATTCGCCATCCACACGAAATAGAATTGGCGCTCCAACCGTGATGTAAAGATCCGACGCTTTCAGCGCCAGCATGCCTTCGAGAAATTTATCTAGATCCATCTTCCGTATTCACCATTATCTGTATGAACGTTACGAGAATTGCTGCACTTCTAATCCGATCTTACTATCGACCTCTTCACGAGCAACCATGCCTTGCGCCATTAACTGACGAGCATTTTGCTCCATGGTTTGCATGCCGTGAGCCGCACCTGTTTGAATGATCGAATACATCTGCGCGACTTTGTCTTCGCGGATCAAGTTACGAATCGCAGGCGTTGCCATCATAATTTCATGGCATGCAATACGGCCACCACCATTACGCTTCAGAAGCTTTTGCGCGATAACCGAACGAAGAGACTCAGATAGCATCGAGCGAACCATATCTTTATCACTACCAGGAAACACATCGATAATACGGTCAATGGTTTTTGCCGCCGAGCTGGTGTGCAACGTCCCGAAAACTAAGTGACCCGTTTCTGCCGCCGTTAAGGCAAGGCTGATGGTTTCTTTGTCACGCATCTCACCAACCAGAATAACGTCTGGGTCTTCGCGCAATGCACTACGCAAAGCATTTTGGAAACTATGGGTGTCACGGTGAACTTCACGCTGGTTGATCAAACATTTATTGTTGTTGTGAACAAATTCAATCGGATCTTCAATTGTGAGTACGTGCTTGTTGTGATTACGGTTAATGTAGTCAACAATGGCTGCTAAGGTCGTCGATTTACCTGAACCTGTTGGGCCAGTGACCAGAACTAAGCCTTTTTCAGCGTTCGCAATTTTTTTGAAGATCTCTGGCGCTTCTAGCTCTTCCAGAGTTGGAATGCTACTTGGAATGGTACGGAATACTGCCGCACAACCGCGAGATTGGTTGAAAGCGTTGACACGGAAACGGCCAACGTTATGCAACTCAAAAGAGAAATCGACTTCGAGTTTTTCTTCGAACTCACTGCGTTGGGCATCGTTCATTATTTCGAAAACCAAACGATGCACTTCTTGGTGTGTAAACGCTGGAATGCCTAGTTTTCTCACATCCCCATCAATACGAACCATTGGTGGGACACCTGCAGAAAGATGTAGATCCGAGGCATTATGTTTTACACTAAAATCCAGTAACTCAGTGATATCCATTTAAAATCCTTAAGTCTAAAGTACAGCTATGAGTAGTATTCAACAAAATATTGAACATATCACCTCTCAAATTCGATATGACGAGCAAAAATGTGGTCGAACTCCAGAGTCAGTGCAACTTCTAGCGGTAAGCAAAACTAAACCTGTCGAGGCAATTCTCGAAGCCTACCAAGCGGGACAAACCGCCTTTGGTGAAAACTACGTTCAAGAGGGCGTCAGTAAAGTTCAGCACTTTGCCGAGCATTATCCAGATAATCGAATCGAATGGCACTTCATTGGTCCGATTCAATCCAATAAATCGCGACTTGTTGCTGAACATTTCGATTGGGTTCACACCATCGATCGAACCAAGATTGCTCAACGCCTGAATGATCAGCGGCCAAGCGAACTTAAACCGCTACAAGTTCTGATTCAGGTTAACACCAGTGGTGAGGCATCTAAGTCTGGTGTCACTGAAGCGGAAGTATTCGAGCTGGCGGAGTTGATTTCTCGCCTACCCAACCTCACTTTAAGAGGGTTGATGTCGATTCCTGCCAACGTGTCTGACTACGAATCACAACTCCGTGAATTTCAGAAGTTGGCTACGTTGAAGCAAACACTCGAAGCACAGTTCCCAGAAATCGATACATTATCAATGGGAATGAGTGGTGATATGACCGCTGCAATCGAAGCTGGTAGTACAATGGTTCGTATTGGAACCGCTATTTTCGGCGCACGAGACTACAGCTAAATCAACAAAACGCTCACTCGCGACATAAGTTATGTCGTCAATCGTTAGAGCGTAAATGCGCAATCATCTTACTCGCCAATAGGAGCAGTAAGTAACAGCGGCGCCATTATACACCTGGGCGCACAACAAATTCTAAATATCATGATGGAAATCAGACAAATGGAACATAAAAAAATCGCCTTCATTGGTGCTGGCAACATGGTGAGAGCCATTGTTTCAGGCTTGGTTGCTAACGGATACCCAGCGCAAAACATTACCGCGACAGCTCCTTCAGAGGCTCGCCGCCTTCTGCTAGAACAAGATTTTGGCATCCGTACCACCAGCGATAACATCCAAGCTGCGACCGAGGCGGATGTGGTGGTATTGTCTGTAAAACCGCAAATGATGGCGGATGTCTGTAAACCACTGCAATCGATCGATTTCACTAATAAACTGGTGATTTCTATTGCCGCAGGCATCAACTGTTCACGATTGGATGATATGCTAGCCACCAAATTGAACTTGGTTCGTGTTATGCCAAATACGCCATCACAACTTGGGTTGGGTATGAGTGGGTTGTTCGCACCAACTCATGTAACCGAGCACGACAAAGCTTTTGCCGCAGAGTTAATGGAAGCGGTCGGTAAAGTATGTTGGGTTGAGCAAGAGTCTGGCATCAATAATGTGATTGCCGCAGCGGGCAGTGCTCCAGCATACTTCTTCCTGTTTATGGAAGCGATGCAAGCAGAAGCGATTGCGCAAGGCTTTGATAAAGAGACCGCTCGACTATTGGTTCAGCAAGCGGCACTGGGCGCGGCCAGTATGGTGGTTAGCAACCCAGAAACTGAGCTATCGACCCTGCGTGAGAACGTAACTTCGAAAGGTGGGACAACGGCAGAAGCACTGCGTACATTCAACGAACATCAACTTTCAGATATTGTCGCTAAAGCCATGCAAGCTGCTGTGGCTCGCGCGGAAGAAATGGAAAAACTGTTTTAATTATTTGGATGAACTCCGTTTAGTATCATCCATCACTTGTTAAGGGTACCTTATGAATTCAATGAGTTTTCTCATCTCAACCCTATTTGACCTGTACATCATGGTCGTAATTTTGCGAATTTGGTTGCAAGCTGCGCGCGCAGACTTCTACAACCCATTCTCGCAATTTATAGTAAAAGCGACTCAGCCGGTCATTGGTCCATTGCGCCGCGTTATCCCTTCCGTGGGGAATATTGACCTAGCAACCGTGTTGTTTGCCTACGTGTTGTGTGTGCTTAAATTTGTCGTGCTTATCCTAATAGCTTCGAACGGTTCCGTCTCTTTCAGCGCTGACTTCTTATTCTTGGGCTTATTATCATTAATCAAAGCCGCAGGTGGCCTATTGTTCTGGGTACTATTGATCCGTGCAATTTTGAGCTGGGTAAGCCAAGGCCGCAGCCCTATCGAGTACGTATTCCATCAACTGACCGAGCCAATGTGCGCTCCAATCCGTCGTATTCTTCCGGCTATTGGTGGTCTTGATTTAAGCGTACTGGTGTTATTTATCGGCTTGCAGTTCGCGAACTTCTTAATGGGCGATATCATTGGTCCAATTTGGTTCCAGCTATAATGTCAGCTGCAGTTTGGCAAGATGGTGAGGACATCATCCTGAAGCTCTATATTCAACCTAAAGCTAGCCGCGATAAAATCGTTGGCTTGCATGGTGAAGAGCTAAAAATCGCCATTACTGCTCCACCTGTCGATGGCAAAGCTAATGCACACCTAACTAAGTTCTTAGCCAAGCAGTTTAAAATCGCTAAGGGTTTGGTTCACATAGAAAAAGGTGAATTAGGACGGCACAAACAAATTCGGATAGAATCGCCTACCCAGATACCGACAGAAATTAAAGCCATCATATGATGGCTTTTTATTTACGATTTTGTACCACACTTACTAATACCAACGACTGAGTACGCATTTTTTACCCCCTGACCAAGGTAAAATTGCAGCTATGGTTGTTTTATAACAAGTGCTTTGAGGAAGTAACAATGAGCAAATGGATTACCGCATTACTGATTAGCCTGTTGTCGTTACCAAGCTTCGCCGATCAGTTTAAAAATATGAAAGATATCGAAGTACACTATGTCGCGTTTAACTCAACATTCCTAACACCCAAAGTCGCACGTAGCTACGATATCAAACGTAATGGATACCTCGCTGTGGTTAATATTAGCGTGTTAGATAGAGCTTCATTGGGTAAACCAGCATTAGAAGCAAAAATTGCTGGACGCGCGAAGAACCTTATCGGCCAAACTCAGACCTTGACCTTTCGTGAAGTCAAAGAAGGCAATGCGATATACTATTTAGCCGAACTACCAATTACCCACGAAGAAACTTTTACTTTCGATATTGACGTAAAAGCTGGAAACAAAGGCTCAGGTAAGCTTAAATTCACCCAGAAGTTTTATGTTGAAGAGTAATTGGGTTGTGATGTTCCAAAAGCTTTTGGATCTAAGCAGGCTAAAAACCACTTATTAGTTAAAGAATATCTAGAGGAGAACGATTTGTTCTCCTCTATCACTATTAAAAGAGATTCCCATGAAAAAAATTGTGCTAGCAACTGGTAACCAAGGCAAAGTTCGTGAAATGGCAGATTTATTGTCTGACTTCGGCTTTGAAGTATTAGCGCAAAGTGAATTCAATGTATCGGAAGTAGCTGAAACGGGTACAACTTTCATTGAAAACGCAATCATTAAAGCTCGCCATGCCGCACAAGAAACAGGGCTTCCTGCCATTGCAGACGACTCTGGATTAGAAGTCGATTTCTTAAAAGGCGCTCCGGGCATTTACTCTGCACGTTACGCAGGCGAGAGCGCATCTGATCAAGAGAATCTAGAAAAATTGCTAGCGGCAATGGAAGGCGTACCAGAAGCAGAGCGTACAGCACGTTTCCACTGCGTATTAGTCCTCATGCGTCACGAGAACGACCCAACGCCTATCGTCTGTCACGGTAAATGGGAAGGCCGAATTCTAACTGAAGCACACGGTGAAAATGGCTTTGGCTACGACCCTATCTTCTTTGTTCCTGAAGACAACTGTGCGTCAGCCGAACTTGAACCTGCACGTAAGAAACAACTGTCTCACCGCGGTAAAGCGCTCAAGTCGTTGTTTGCTCAACTGTCTGAGCAAGTGTCTCAGTAATCACGAGCGAATTAGACCATGTTAACGCCCCCAGCACTCAGCTTGTATGTACACATCCCTTGGTGTGTGCAAAAGTGCCCGTATTGCGACTTTAACTCTCACGCGCTCAAAACCGAGATTCCAGAAGAAGAGTACATCAGTGCCCTTTTAGAAGATTTGGATACCGACATTGAGAAATACCGACTTAACGAAGCGCCACGTCCACTGCATTCAATCTTCATTGGTGGTGGTACGCCGAGTTTGATTTCGGCAGAAGGCATCGAGCGTCTACTTAAGGGCATTGAAGCGCGTATTCCGTTCAAGCCTGAAATCGAAATCACCATGGAAGCGAATCCAGGCACCATCGAAGCAGAGCGTTTTGTTGGCTACCGCAAAGCTGGTGTAACGCGTATCTCTATCGGCGTACAAAGCTTTGAGCAGCAGAAGCTTGAGCGTTTGGGGCGCATTCACGGCCAAGACGAAGCCGTCAATGCTGCTAAGCTGGCGCACCAAATCGGTTTGAACAGCTTTAACCTCGATCTCATGCACGGCTTACCTGATCAAAGCATCGAACAAGCCTTGGCAGATTTGGACAAAGCGATTGAGTTGGCACCGCCGCACTTGTCTTGGTATCAGCTGACCATCGAACCAAACACCATGTTCTACTACAAGCCACCAACGCTACCTGACGATGATGACTTGTGGGATATTTTCGAGCTCGGACACCAAAAACTTGCAGCCGCGGGTTATGTGCAATATGAAATCTCCGGTTACAGTAAGCCGGGCTATCAGTGTCAGCACAACCTCAACTACTGGCGCTTTGGTGATTACCTTGGTATCGGTTGTGGCTCTCATGGCAAACTCAGTTTTACCGACGGACGTATTATTCGAACGACAAAGGTAAAACACCCGCGAGGCTATTTAGCGGCTTATCAAAATATGGTCAAACCTTATCTGCATACGGAACATGTCGTCGCGGATGAAGATCGTCCATTCGAGTTCTTTATGAACCGATTCCGCTTAATTGAAGCCTGTCCGAAGCAAGATTACGTGGACACCACGGGCTTACCGCTTAGTACGATTCAAGAAACCATCAACTGGGCGATAGAAATGAGCTACCTGAGTGAAACGCCTACCCACTGGCAAATTACTGAAAAAGGGAAGCTCTTCCTTAATGATTTGCTCGAAGCCTTTATGGCCGAAGAAAGCGAAGAGTAACGCAACCCAAAAACAAAAAAAGCCTCTCAATTGAGAGGCTTTTTATTTAGAAACTGTGCCGTCCTAAATAAGGTTGACACATTTCTAACATTAGAAAATTGAACGGCCAATTCGCTCTGAGAGCAGCTCAAGCGCCTTAGTACCCGCAAGCGAGTTACCTGAAGGATCAAGCTCTGGAGACCATACTGAAATGGTCATTTCACCAGGTACTACCGCGATAATGCCACCACCAACACCAGACTTACCAGGCATACCAACGCGATAAGCAAACTCGCCCGCGCCATCATACAAGCCACACGTTGCTAACAGTGCATTAAGTTGTTTGGTTTGCACAGGAGAAACTACAGGCTTACCCGTTTGTACCGATGTGCCCTTGTTTGCTAAATAGCTAAACGTTTTAGCCAAATCGACGCAACTCATCTTCAGCGCACAAGCGTGGAAGTAGTTTTGTAGTACTGGAATCACTTCATTTTCGAAGTTGCCAAACGAACGCATGAGATATGCAATCGCCGCATTACGATCACCATGCATCATTTCGGATGCCGCAACGACTTTGTCATACACAATATGGGTATCACCAGAAAGCTGACGCACAAATTCCAACAGGCGCTGACGAGGTGCAGATAAGCGAGTTTGTAACAAATCTGCCACTACTATCGCTCCAGCATTTATAAATGGATTACGAGGAATACCTTGCTCCATTTCTAGCTGGATTAGCGAATTAAATGCCTGCCCCGAAGGCTCTTTTCCCACTCGAGACCAAATTTCTTCTTGCTTGTACAAGCACATCGCTAACGTCAAGCTCAATGCTTTTGAAATAGATTGGATAGAGAAAGGTTCATCGGCATCACCCGCCTTAATAACCTCACCTTCGTTGGTGTATACCGCAATACCTAACTTGTTGCTGGGTACTTTTGCCAGAGCAGGAATGTAATCAGCCACTTTACCTTGGCCGATTAAAGGGCGTACTTCCGCCAAAATATCTGTCAAAATTTCCACTGTCGGTTTCATTCTCTACCTTCTATTTACAAGAGAACTCGTTGAGCTCAGAGGTAAAAAAAGCCAACGTGTCGTTGGCTTTTCCATAGGGTTCGTTCGACTCAAGTCGATTATGGTTTTACTGCCACAATAATATTGCGGTTGATAGATTGATCAACACGGTGAAGATAACCGATGTAAGGCTCTTCTGAAAGTACCTTCCAACCTTGCTCTTCAAATAATGCCGCGACATCTTTCCATTTCAATGTGAATTCATTGAAAGACAACACCACTGAACCTTGCTTTTTCAATACCACTTTCCATGCAGGCAGAGCCTCTTTTAAAAGCTCTAGTGGACTACGGTTCAGTTTGCTGTCCTTGGCATTTTTGCTGCCGTGCTGCACGCCATAAGGCAGATCAGACACCATCACATCAACTGAGTTCTTTTTCACGACTTGATCAGCGATACGAGTATCAGCCGAATACAGCTTCATAAACTGAAGATTGCCTTGGTTGTAATCTTCTTTATTTGCTGCAGCTTCAACCACGAAACCATCCGCCACTTTCTTGCCACCCGCAGTGCGCTTTTCTTTGCTCACTTTGTGCTTAAAGCGGCCATTCTTCATGAACTTAACAATAAAGGTCTGGATCTCTTGCACCCACTTGGCGTTGATCTCAACCCCTACCACGTTCAAACCGTGGATCAAGCCTTCAAATAAGGTTGTACCTTTACCACACATTGGATCCATTAAGGTCAGTTGTTCACTTCCCGTATTGGACGCACTAATGCCGATATTCACCATCAAACGGGTAAACTGCTCATTTGTTTTCCCGGTGTAGCGCAAAATCTGGCTCATGCTTTCCGGGAAAGTGTTAAATACGGGCGCTTGAACTGGTCGAAGTAAACCATCTTCGCGCACTTCAAATAGCGCATAGTAAATCGAAGAGGCTGCGATTCTTTGCGCCTGCTCATCGGTTAGCGCTTCCTGACAAGAAAACACCAACGCAGCAGGTAAGCCAACGTCTTTACTACCAATTTCTGTCACATCCACGCCTTGTGAAGCTAAAATTGCTTTTAGTTCAGAACAGGCAATGGTCATTGCGCTATCAAAGTAAATTCGGTTATGACCCGGATTCGCTAATATCGCGTAATGGTACATCCCATGAACTCCTCTGGTTACGCAATACGCTTATATTTGATATCCCAAACACCGTGACCAAGACGGTGACCACGAGCTTCAAACTTCGTTAGCGGGCGATCGTCTGGACGAGGAACGAAATCACCATCTTTAGCAATGTTTTCGAAACCTGGCGCTTGGTTCATCACTTCAATCATGTGCTCTGCGTAGTTTTCCCAGTCGGTCGCCATGTGGAAAATACCTTCATTAGGGATAAGCTTCTCACGCACCATTTCCGCAAAACCTAATTGAACAATACGACGCTTGTGGTGACGCTTCTTATGCCAAGGGTCTGGGAAGAACAATTGCAGTGTCGATAAGCTGCCATTTGGGATCATGTGTTCGAATACTTCTACCGCATCGTGACACATTACACGCAGGTTAGTAATTCCCGCTTCGCGAGCATCGGCAAGACAAGCACCAACGCCTGGGCTATGAACTTCGATACCGATGAAGTTTTTCTCTGGCGCGTTCTTTGCCATTTCAACCAATGAAGCACCCATACCAAAACCGATCTCAAGCACTACTGGGTTATCGTTGCCAAACACCTCTTTCCAATCGAGAAGTTCAGCTTTGAAGTCAATACCCATCGTAGGCCAGCATTCATTCATCGCGCTCTCTTGACCTTTAGTCAAACGCCCTTCACGGCGTACAAAGCTGCGGATTTTGCGGATCAGCTTTCCGTCTTCGTTGTATTCGTTAGTGGTTACTTCACTCATTGATTTTGCCTGCACATTGATTAATCAAAGCGGGGATTATCCAAAGAATTTACTTAGGTGCAAGTATTTGTTGAGCTCTTGGTCTATGGCAACCCAAAAGCAACGAAACACCTCTTTATATCCCTACTGTTTATCCGTTGTACTTCTTGCCCATTATGTGGTGCAATTTTGCACCTAACCAATAATAGAATACAGAGCAAGTCGTGACACCTTTCGCCAGTGCCATCCTAGAATGGTATGACGCATATGGAAGAAAAGATCTTCCGTGGCAACAAAATAAGACCGCATACAGTGTCTGGTTGTCTGAAATTATGCTTCAGCAAACTCAGGTCACTACGGTTATTCCGTATTACCAACGTTTCTTGGAGCGCTTTCCAACCGTAATCGATCTTGCCAATGCTGAGCAAGATGAAGTCCTACACCTTTGGACTGGCTTAGGGTATTACGCCCGAGCCCGTAACCTTCACAAAGCAGCACAAGAGGTCGCCTCTACATACAATGGTGAGTTTCCTCTTGATATAGAGAAAATGAACGCCCTACCGGGGATTGGTCGCTCTACTGCTGCCGCCATTTTATCGTCTGTGTATAAACAACCACACGCGATTCTTGATGGTAACGTGAAGCGCACCCTATCCCGCTGTTTCGCAGTTGCAGGATGGCCAGGACAAAAAAAGGTTGAAAACCAGCTGTGGGAAATTGCCGAAACGCATACCCCACAAACGGATGTAGATAAGTATAACCAGGCAATGATGGACATGGGCGCAATGGTCTGCACTCGCAGCAAACCCAAATGTAGCCTCTGCCCTGTTGCTGACCTGTGTGTGGCAAAACAACAAGGTAATGTGCTCGACTACCCGGGCAAAAAACCGAAGAAAGATAAACCAATCAAGCAAACTCGTTTCGTGATGCTTCACCACAACACCGAAAATGGTCATGAGGTGTGGTTGGAGCAAAGACCACAAACAGGCATTTGGGGTGGCTTATTCTGCTTCCCACAAACCGAACATGTGGATGCAGAAAGCGACATTGAATTGCTACTGGATCAACGCGGCATTCAAGCCAGCAATATCAAACAGAAGCAAACACTGATTACCTTTCGTCATACATTCAGCCATTACCACCTAGATATCACGCCAATTTTGATTGATTTATCAAAGCAACCGGACGTGATAATGGAAGGCAACAAAGGTCTTTGGTATAACTTATCTAAACCTGAAGAAGTCGGTTTAGCCGCGCCAGTAAAACTATTGCTGGAAACGCTACCCCACGAACTTCGTTAATTGAATACAAGGAGTCATTATGAGCCGCACTGTATTTTGTGCTCGACTAAAGAAAGAAGGCGAAGGTCTAGACTTTCAACTTTACCCTGGTGAACTAGGTAAACGCATTTTCGACAACATCTCGAAAGAAGCGTGGGCTCAGTGGCAACACAAACAAACCATGTTGATCAACGAGAAGAAACTCAACATGATGGATCCAGAACACCGCAAACTGATCGAAACAGAAATGGTAAATTTCCTCTTTGAAGGAAAAGACGTTCATATCGAAGGTTACACACCTCCGAGCGAATAAAGTCGCTTGAGTTAAACAATGACATCACAACCATTTGTGGTGTCATTTTTCTATTACCTTCAATAACTCTGATACTTATGAAAAAAATTGTCTTTATTGCTTCCGCACTTTTAATGGCAGGCTGTAGCCGTGAATTCGTCGAAAAGATTTATGACGTCAACTACGAGCCAACAAACCGTTTTGCCAATAACTTAGCTGAGCTACCAGGACAATTTGAAAAAGATACTGCGGCGCTAGATGCCTTAATCAATAGCTTTTCAGGCAATATTCAAAAGCGCTGGGGTAAAAAAGAAATCAAGTACGCTGGCAAGAGTAATTACGTTAAGTACATCGATAACTACCTTAGCCGCGCCGAGGTCGACTTTCGCAAAGGCGTGATCACGATAGAGACCGTATCACCGACCGAGCCCCAAAAACACCTAAAAGACGCGATTGTCACCACCTTATTAACACCAGACGATCCCGCTCACGTCGACTTATTCTCCTCTAAAGGTATCACGTTAGAGGGGCAACCATTCCTGTATAAACAAGTTGTCGACCAAGACAATAAGCCAATTCAATGGTCTTGGCGGGCAAACCGATTTGCGGAATACCTCATCGCAAATAAAATAAAAACCAAAAATGTAGATTTCAAGAAAGCGTATTATGTCGAAATTCCCATGGTTGAAGACCACTTTTCAACACGCAGCTACCAATACGCCGATATCGTGCGTCGAGCTTCCAAGAAATACGACATTCCAGAAGACTTGATATACGCCATTATTAAAACCGAGAGCAGTTTCAACCCATACGCGGTAAGTTGGGCAAATGCATATGGCCTAATGCAAGTTGTACCTAAAACAGCGGGACGAGATGTGTTCAAACTCGTGAAAAAGCGCTCGGGCCAACCAAGCCCTGAATATTTGTTTAATCCAGAAAACAACATAGATACCGGTACTGCGTATTTCTATATCTTAAAAAATCGTTATTTAAGAGAAGTCCGCCACCCTACCTCTCTCGAGTACAGCATGATTTCAGCTTACAATGGCGGTACTCGAGGAGTTTTAAACACATTTCATCGCAGTGATCGCAAACGCGCAATGCAAGATCTTAATTCATTGCAACCCAACCAAGTTTATTGGGCGTTAACCAAGAAACACCCGAACGCAGAAGCGCGTCGCTACCTAGAAAAAGTTACAAATTTCAAAAAGGAATTTAACTCAAAGCAAACTTTGTAGTGACAGTTGAATAAAAAGCGTTCGAACAACCACTTTTTTGAAATTATTTAAAAAAAGTGGTTGACGCAACGCGGGAAAATCCGTTTAATAGCGCTCCGTTGCCCGGATAGCTCAGTCGGTAGAGCAGAGGATTGAAAATCCTCGTGTCGGTGGTTCGATTCCGCCTCCGGGCACCAC
>NZ_JAWOVZ010000039.1:0-19038 GCF_033340175.1 Vibrio sp. 1557
ACACAGATTGATAGGTCTATATTGTTAAAGAGCTTGCTTTGCGAGAAGTTTTTCTCTCAAAGCGGAGGTGCATTCTAACGAGATAACTGAGAGTGTCAAACACTTTTTTTCAATTTTATTTTTCGTAGAAGCTTTCACCTCTCCGACCCTGCTGAAGCCTTATCGCGTCTGCCGTGTCGGTGGATGCGCATTATAGGGAACTCAGATCCGTTCGCAACCCTTTTTTGAAAAAAAATGGAAAAAAATGACTGTTCGATGACTATTTCATCAAAAAAGCAAAAAAGAGGGTAAAAAACCCTCTTTTTCTGCCTTAAAAGCCGTATTTAAATGAATGCGTACGCGTCTGCGAACATACGTTCGCTCTTCGCTTTCTTGTTCTGAGTGAACTGTTCACGTGCTGCGCCAGCCATTTCAAAACGACCTGCAATATAGATATCGTAGTTTTCTAAGCTTTCGAAATCTTCAGCTACAGCTTGTAGCACGTTACCAACTTTACCTTGCCAGTCTGCAGGAGCTTCTTCTACTACTGGCACAAAATGAACATTGGCAAACTTGTCGGCAATCTCGACCAGTTCGTCTTTAGCATAAAGCTGGCAGTTATCGCGCGCCCCCCAATATAAATAGATAGGATTGGTTTTATTCTGCGCTACGCAATGATCCAGAATCGAACGTACGTAACTAAAACCTGTACCACCAGCGATCAATAACAGCGGGCGTTCACTATCTTCTTGAACCCAAGCATCGCCATGTGGCGCATCAATTTCAATCTGACCATCAGTTTCAAGCGCCGCTTGCATTGCTTCGACAACTTCTTGTGCATAAGCGTTGTGTTCCGCCGCACCGATGTGCAGTTCAAGTTCACCTTCATGACGACAAGGACTGCTTGCGATAGAGAAAGGACGTTTGTCTTTTTCACCCATCACCACCATTAGGTACTGACCCGCTTTAAAAGGCACTGGTGATTCTGGATGAAGAAGGATTTGGTAAGTATTACAAGCTAACGGCTGAATAGACTTTACTTTACATTGGATGGTCATGGTGTTCCTCTCGCTTACTCGTCAAAAGTAAGCACTAAATTACTTTCTGTATAGGCTTGGCAAGGGAATATCCAACCTTGCTGTTGCTCTTTTTCGGTTAGCATAGGTTCGAGGTGATAGCTCACCTCGCCCGTTAGCTTTTTACACATGCACATGGCGCAAGCGCCAACTTGGCAACGGTGTGGGAAGCGAATATTGTTGTTGAGCGCAGCTTCTAACACCGTCTCCCCTTCTTTTACTTGGAATGTAACGTCCATTGGTAGAAGGTGGACTTGATGACTCATAGAATACCTAACTGGTCCCAAATCTCATCGACTTTAGCCACAAGTTTAGGATCTTTTTTGATAGGCGTACCCCACTCGCGCGTGACTTCAGATTCGAACTTGTTGGTCGCATCCAGTCCTAATTTGGATGAACTCTCAGTCTTACCAAGCACTTGAATCGTGTCTCTATCTGGGTCCATTCGAGTTGTCACCGCCCAAATGATGTCATTCCAATCTCGTGCATTAACGTCATCGTCGCACAAAATGATGAATTTGTTATCCGTGTACTGAGCAAAGAAGCCCCATAGATGTTCCATCAATTCTTGGGATTGACCAGCTTGGTCTTTCTTCATAGTCACGACAGCAAATTGGTTGTTTGCTGTAACTGGAAGATAGACGTCAACAATCTCAGGGCGTTGCTGTTTCAACTCATTTAGTTCTGCTTCGGTAATCGCTTTGCTGTCTCGCTCAGTGACCTCGGTTCGCGTCGCCAGCTCGGCATCCCATTTAATGGTCGCATCCAAGCCCATTTTGGAGCCAAGCCCAACCACTGGTGAAGCAAAGTCGAGCGAGTCGATTGGCGTGTTATCTATCATCAAGGTATCACGTACAGGATCCATATGCTCTGACATGGCTTTCACGACATCATTCCAATCTCGTGCGTTTACCGATTCATCGCACACAATAACAAACTTGGTATACATGAATTGACGTAAGAAAGACCACACGCCCATCATTACGCGCTTGGCATGTCCTGGGTACTGCTTCTTCATGGTGACGACGGCCATTCGGTACGAACAACCTTCTGGCGGAAGATAGAAGTCTTCAATCTCTGGGAATTGCTTTTGCAGAATAGGCACAAACACTTCGTTTAATGCCACACCCAATACAGCTGGTTCATCTGGCGGACGACCTGTGTAGGTGCTGTGATAAATAGGGTCTTTATGCATAGTAATGTGCGTAATAGTAAATACGTGGTGCTTTTCTTTTTCGTTATAGTAGCCAGTGTGGTCACCGTAAGGACCTTCATCAGCAAACTCGTTCGGGTCGATATAGCCTTCCATCACGATTTCCGCGCTCGCTGGCACTTCCAAATCGTTGCTGACTGACTTCACGACTTCCGTTTTGCTTCCACGTAGCAAACCTGCAAATGCGTATTCCGATAGCGTATCTGGCACTGGTGTTACTGCGCCAAGAATGGTTGCTGGGTCTGCACCAAACGCGACCGAAACTGGGAAAGGTTTACCTGGGTTGGTTTCCATCCAATCGCGCAGATCAAGCGCACCACCACGATGGGCTAACCAACGCATGATGATTTTGTTCTTGGCAATTTTCTGCTGACGGTAAATGCCTAGGTTCTGACGTTTCTTACTTGGACCTTTGGTTACGGTTAAGCCCCAAGTAAGCAGCGGCGCTACATCTTCTGCCCAGCAGCTCATTACCGGAATTTTATCCAAGTCGACTTCATCACCTTGCCAAACAATGTCTTGGCATGGTGCTTTACGTAAACGCTTAGCCGGCATGTTCAATACTTGTTTGAACACAGGCAGTTTTTCTAAAGCGTCTTTGAAGCCTTTTGGTGGCTCAGGTTCTTTTAAATAAGCCAGCAGCTTACCGACTTCTCTTAATTCTTTAACGTCTTCACGTCCCATGCCGATTGCGACACGCTCTGGTGTACCAAACAGGTTAGTCAAAACAGGTACGTCGTAGCCGATTGGGTTCTCAAACAACAGCGCAGGTCCACCAGCACGCAAGGTGCGGTCGCTGATTTCTGTCATTTCATAAGCGGGATCGACAGGGTGAGTGATGCGTTTAAGTCGACCTTTCTGTTCTAGGTGGTCGATAAATTCGCGTAAATCCTTAAAACTCATAGGCCTTCATGCTGGCTGATTAAACTGTCCGCAGTATAACAAATAGGAGGACGCTAAGATCCTCCTATTTTGTGTGGGTATGTGAGCAAGATTACTTTAATACTTGTTCAATCTGCCGAGTCTTTATCTGATGGTTCGAAGATACTAACTCTTCCAACCAGGTTTGATGCCCTTGTTGAGCAAGCTCTCGAGCAACCATGGTTGCTTCTTCTGATAACGCCATTTTTCTAACTAGAAACTGCTTTACTTGCGGAGATAGAGGGTTAGATTTTGTAAGTAGACTAATAGCTTCTGGCTTGAGTGATGGGTTAACTGTGGCATTCATCAATTGCTGAATGGAAAAAACGTCTCCAACCGCAGCTAAACGCTCAAGTTCGGACTGGCTGTTGTAATCGGCTTTCATCCGCCAGAGTAAGTTGTACACTTCCTCATCCTGACTAACTTGTGCCAACCTGACTATCACGGCCGTCGAGGGTAACCAACTGGTCACATTTGCTTTGGTTAACTGGGCCGCTAATGCAGCAAGCGCGTTGGGTGATAAACTGTCTAACTCTCGAATCAAAAGCGCTTCACGCGCTTGAGCTTGTTGAGATGGCCCTGTAAGCCATTGCTTTAAGTTAAGCTCTCTTCGTTCAGCTTGTAAGACAAAGTCCAAGGTACTTTGGTCTTGTTTCCAACGCTTAATCAAGCGACTCGCAATAACGGGAAAGTTAAAAGCGGGTACACTAAATTCATACCCATCACCTCGCTCTAACACTTGATAAGTCGGGGTCATACGGATCTGGGACTCAACAAACAGAGCCATTCGAGGCGTGAGAATCACATCTTGCTTTTCAAGCTTTTCCAATAATTGAAAGCGCACCACCTCTTGTTGAGGCAAAGCAAGTCTATCAAGGGCAAATTTAAGCGAGTCGACTTCATCTCTGACAGCGTAATCAAGCAGTTCAGAGACTTTAGCCTGTATTTGAGTATCCTGAAGCCACTGCTCTACTACAGACTCATGCATTTCCTTGGCAGATAATGTCGCAGGTAGAGTGATAAGTGACAAGCTCAGGAGTAATGACGACAACATTCCTTGTTGCATGTTAACCTCCCGATAACATTTCCTTCATTCTGATACTTCTATCGGGAGAAAGCAATAAAAAAGCCACCGATATACGGTGGCTTTTCGCAGAATAACTTATCTGAGACTATTGACGACGCATCGCATCGAAGAACTCATCGTTGGTCTTCGTCATCGCTAGCTTATCGATTAGGAATTCCATTGCGTCGATTTCGCCCATTGGGTGAACGATCTTACGCAGAATCCACATCTTCTGTAGTTCGTCAGTCTTCGTCAGTAGCTCTTCACGACGTGTACCTGAGCGGTTGAAGTCAATCGCAGGGAATACACGCTTCTCAGCAATCTTACGGTTCAAGTGCAGTTCCATGTTACCTGTACCCTTGAACTCTTCGTAGATAACTTCATCCATTTTAGAACCAGTATCTACTAGTGCCGTTGCGATGATAGTTAGGCTGCCGCCTTCTTCTACGTTACGTGCAGCACCGAAGAAACGCTTAGGACGATGTAATGCGTTTGCATCCACACCACCAGTTAGTACTTTACCTGATGAAGGCACTACGGTGTTGTAAGCACGAGCTAGACGAGTGATAGAGTCAAGCAAGATAACCACGTCTTTCTTATGTTCAACAAGACGTTTTGCTTTCTCGATCACCATTTCCGCTACTTGTACGTGACGCGATGCTGGCTCATCGAAAGTCGACGCAACCACTTCACCTTTAACTAGGCGCTGCATCTCAGTTACTTCTTCTGGACGTTCGTCGATAAGAAGAACCATCAACTCACACTCTGGGTGGTTGTACGCGATGCTTTGCGCGATGTTTTGCAGAAGCATTGTTTTACCCGCTTTAGGCGGAGCAACAATCAGACCACGTTGACCTTTACCGATTGGCGATGCCAAGTCTAAAACACGTGCTGTAATGTCTTCTGTTGAACCGTTACCACGCTCCATAACCATGCGCTCATTCGCATGTAGAGGGGTAAGGTTTTCAAATAGGATCTTGTTACGGGCGTTGTCTGGTTTATCGTCGTTAACGGTATTGACTTTTAGAAGGGCAAAGTAACGTTCACCGTCTTTTGGTGGACGAATTTTACCAGCGATAGAGTCACCAGTACGTAGGTTAAAGCGACGAATCTGACTTGGTGATACGTAGATATCGTCCGGACCCGCAAGGTATGAACTATCTGCACTGCGTAGGAAACCAAAGCCGTCTTGCAGAATTTCCAGAACCCCATCGCCAAAGATGTCTTCGCCGCCTTTCGCGTGCGCTTTTAAAATCGCGAAGATGATGTCTTGTTTTCTTAAGCGAGCTAGGTTCTCTAATCCTAAGCTTTCGCCCAGTTTTACAAGGTCAGACACAGGTCTGTTCTTCAGTTCGGTAAGGTTCATGGTGGTGGATTCTTGTTTAGTCAAAATAAGATCTGTTTTCTAGTTAAGATGGATTTGGTCTCAGGATCGACCAAGAAGAGAAATTTGTTCAATTAACGCGCGATAAGTTAGCACTAATTAGTATTCTAGTCCAGAGTTAGAAAAACAAAACCGTGCATTGTAACTTTGCACGGTTTTATCTGTAATCACTTGGTGATTATAAGTTTGCGTCTAGGAACTCTTTTAGTTGAGTTTTAGACAGAGCACCTACTTTCGTTGCCGCTACGTTACCATCTTTAAATAGTAATAGCGTTGGAATGCCGCGAATACCAAACTTAGGTGGTGTACCTGCGTTATGGTCGATGTTTAGTTTACCGATAGTGAGTTTGCCTTCGTACTCGTCTGCGATTTCGTCCAAAATAGGAGCGATCATTTTACAAGGACCACACCATTCTGCCCAAAAATCCACTAGAACCGGGCCTGCAGCGTTGATTACATCGTTTTCAAAACCGTCATCAGTTAGCTGCAAAATCTTATCACTCATCTTCCACTCCAATGTGTTTTTCGAAACTGGTTGGATGATAACCAGTAATTAGATGCCCTATTGGAATGTATTTACTTTCGTATTGCAAGCTTTAGCTGATATTCTATAGCCATGAAAAAGACGCATATCACAGAGCAAAAGTTCGCCGATTTGGGCTTAAAGCCCCAAGTTATTGAAGGATTGGACAAAAAAGGGTTCGAATTTTGTACCCCTATCCAAGCCTTGGCGTTGCCGGTCCTGCTCACCGGCCAAGACATCGCAGGCCAGGCCCAAACGGGTACTGGTAAAACGCTCGCGTTTCTTACTGCTACGTTCAACCACCTTCTGACGACTCCGGAACATGAAGGTCGTAAGCCTACACAGCCACGCGCAATTATTATGGCGCCTACACGTGAGCTCGCTATTCAGATTTACAATGATGCAGAATCATTAACTGAAAGCACAGGTCTAAAAACCGCTCTAGCTTACGGTGGTGAAAGCTACGACAAGCAACTTGCGAAACTGCAAGACGGCGTAGATATTCTGATCGGAACAACAGGCCGTATCATCGATTTCTACAAACAGCGCGTATTTAACCTCAACAACATTCAAGCTGTTGTTCTGGACGAAGCCGACCGCATGTTCGATCTTGGCTTTATTAAAGACATTCGCTTCTTGTTCCGTCGTATGCCTGAGCCAAAAGAGCGTTTGAACATGCTGTTCTCAGCAACGCTGTCTTACCGCGTTCAAGAACTGGCATTCGAACACATGAATACTCCTGAGCATGTCGTTGTCGAACCAGAACAAAAAACTGGCCACCGTATCCAGGAAGAGCTTTTCTATCCTTCGAATGAAGACAAAATGGCGCTGCTTCAAACACTAATTGAAGAAGAGTGGCCAGATCGCGCTATCATTTTTGCCAATACCAAGCATAAGTGTGAATCGGTTTGGGGACATTTGGCTGCCGATGGACACCGTGTAGGCCTTCTTACTGGCGATGTACCGCAGAAGAAGCGTGAGAAGATTCTTGAGCAATTCACTAAAGGTGATGTCGACATCTTAGTTGCAACTGACGTTGCAGCGCGTGGCCTGCATATTCCTCAGGTAACGCACGTTTTCAACTACGACCTTCCTGACGACTGTGAAGATTATGTTCACCGTATTGGCCGTACTGGTCGCGCTGGTGCGAGCGGCCATTCGATCAGTTTTGCTTGTGAAGAGTACGCGGTTAACCTACCAGCAATCGAAGAATACATTGAGCATACAATCCCAGTTTCAGAGTACGATTCGTCGGCACTGATTCAAGATCTACCGGCTCCGATTCGTATGCGTGCACCACGCAACCAACAGCGCCGCACGAATACTGGCGGTACCCGTTCTGGTTCTGGTAACCGTAAGCCGCAGGGACGTCGTCCACGCCAACCGCGTCAATCGGCACCAAAACAATCGTAATAGGAAACTGAGTTCGTTTATGAGTCAAGCAGGATCATCACCGCTATATGCCGCCATCGACCTCGGGTCGAACAGTTTTCACATGCTCGTTGTGCGTCACATCGATGGCAGCGTTCAAACAATGGCTAAAATTAAGCGCAAAGTTCGTCTAGCAGCGGGCTTAGATGAACATAATTCTCTTAGTATGGAAGCTATGCAGCGAGGATGGGACTGCTTAAGTCTATTTGCGGAACGCTTGCAGGACATTCCTAAACAAAACATTCGCATCGTCGGTACTGCAACATTACGTACCGCGACCAATGTAGATGTGTTTTTAGAAAAGGCTAACCAAATTCTAGGCCAGCCTATCGAAGTGATTACTGGTGAAGAAGAAGCTGCCACTATCTATAAAGGTGTCGCTCACACCTCTGGCGGTAGTGGTCGTCGCCTTGTAGTCGATATCGGTGGAGCAAGTACCGAACTGATTATCGGTGAAGGTTTCGAAGCCAAAGCACTGACCAGCTTAAAAATGGGCTGCGTGACTTGGCTTGAAAACTTCTTTAAAGATCGCCAATTGAATGCTCGTAACTTTGACGCGGCAATTGAAGGAGCGAAACAGACCATTCAGCCGATTTTAGAACGTTATACAGAAATTGGTTGGGATGTGTGTGTTGGTGCATCAGGCACTGTTCAGGCATTGCAAGAGATAATGCTGGCGCAAGGCATGGACGAAGTAATCACTCACTCCAAACTCAAGCGTCTACAGAAGCAAGCCATGTTGGCCGACCATTTAGAAGAGCTCGATATTGAAGGCTTAACACTTGAGCGGGCATTAGTGTTCCCTAGTGGCCTCTCTATTTTGATTGCCGTTTTTGAATTGCTTGAAATCGATGCTATGACACTCGCTGGCGGCGCACTACGCGAAGGCTTAGTGTATGAGATGGTTGAAGAGCTTCGCCAAGAAGACATTCGTGCCCGCACTATCGCTAGCGTACAAAATCGCTATCAGCTCGATCACCAATACGGCGAACAAGTCGCTACTCTGGCACACACGCTTTTACAGCAAGCTGGGGGCGATGAGTGGATTACAGAGCCTCAGGGCAAGATATTACTCGAGACCGCCGCAAAACTGCATGAAATTGGCTTAACTATCGATTTCAAAAAAGGCGGAGAGCATAGTGCTTACTTGCTACAGAATTTGGATCTGCCTGGTTACACGCGCGCACAGAAGTTCTTTATTGGTGAAGTGGCTCGTCGCTATCGCGAACAGCTCACTTCTTTACCTGAGCAGCATGCATTATCAGGCTCAAGTGCCAAACGAGTATTGAGACTGTTGCGTCTTGCGGTTCTACTCAGCCATCGTCGCAATCCTGATCTAGAGCCAAATGTGACTCTAACAGTTGAAGGCGACAATCTAACGTTACACATTGATGCGCAATGGCTAGAGAAAAACCCACTGACTGCGGCTGAGTTGGAAATTGAATCCAACCGTCAGACAGACATCGGCTGGCCATTAAATATCGTAGCAAAATAAGCGAATATCACTGCCTTACAATACTAAAGCCCAGGCGTTCGCTTGGGCTTTTTTGCATCTACTTCCCCTACAAAACGTGCTGCCCAGCAAAAATCTCAGCTTCTCCGCTCTACATCGAAAAACAGCCATGCTTTATTGATAAACACAATTTAGCCAACCAAGATGCACCATCATGAAAACCGTTTTAATGACTGGCTTAACTGGCACCCTCGCCCCAAAAGTCGCTCATCAGTTTCACCTACGCGGCTGGAACATATTGGAGTGGAATCACCACCAAATCCCGCCGGATGATCTACAGCAAAGTGAACAATTTTGGCAGCAACACCACATCAATGCGGTGTGCCATATGGCGATGGGAAGTGAAGAGTGGGCAGCGTGGCTTGGTGAGCAATGCAAACGCCATAATATTCCTTACCTCTTTGTCAGCACAGCAATGGTATTTGATGCCACAAAAAACGGGCCTTATGGCATCTTTGAAGAAAGAAACACCCAAGATGATTACGGCAAATACAAAGTTCGTTGTGAAGATGCAATCTGGCAAGCAAATCCAGATGCGATGGTTGCTCGAATTGGTTGGCAGCTCCATCACCAAGCAGAAGGCAATAACATGTTGGCGCATCTCGACCGCCAACATGAAGAGTACGGCGTTATTACCGCTAGCACAGCTTGGTATCCCGCGACTTCTCATATGGACGATACTGCACTCGCCTTTTTGCAGCTTATTGAGCGGAACGAAGCCGGTTTATACCATCTTGATAGCAACTTAAAGGATAAGTGGAATTTCTACGAACTCGTTTGTGCACTCAAACAGCATTACAACAAGCCATGGCAAGTGCTGCCAAGCAATGACTATCACCATGACCAACGTCTAACCGATGAACGAATTGCCTTGCCGCCATTGAGTGAACGTTTCAACAAACCAGAGCAAATCCAGCAAGCCGGCATCATAGGAATCAACTGGGGACGCACGCACATTCCCCACTATCGAAACAATGGTGTATCGGTCACAACGTTATGCGCCAACCAAATAGAACCGCTTCAGCAAGCGTGCAGTGAAGAAGCAATCCCAAAGGCAGAAACGAACATCAGCGCACTCAAGCAACTTGATGTAGTGACAATCGCGACACCTGCGCATACTCATGCAGAGATAATTAAGAAGTTAGGTTCAACCAAGCTAATTTGTGAAAAGCCATTGGTGGGATTGAATTCCGACATCACTCACTGGCAGCAACCGAACTCCAACCTATTGGTTAATTACGCCTTTGCTCAGCTAGAGACCGCCAAGACGATAGAGAAGTGGCTCGCCTCGCAAACCCAACCTTGTGTGGTCAATCTAGTCACCCAAGTTAATCTACCAGGCACCTTCACGCTCAAAGAGTGGTTTCTTGAGACAGCTAGCCACCCTATTTCTTGGTTGCTGCATTGCTTCGGAGACTACTCTCAATCAACACTGGTTGAGGAAAACGGCCAACTGATCGTTGAGCTGCAATGTGACGACCACCAGCTAAGGTTTGTATTTGAACTAACAGGTGAACCGGGCATCGAGCACAATCTAACGATTCAATCCAACCAGACCTTAACCAGCAAAGGCTACTACCGTGTCGGAGAAAAATGGCGTTTCGAGCCCATTCTCGTTAATGGCAACGCGATAAATGATGGAGAGTACAGCGAGTCTGATTGCTGGCAGGATGCCAATCAACGCAGTGTCGGTTTGATGTTGGCGATGTTCAATCAAAGCATCAGTTGGGAGAAAGGCCTGCGACTTGGCGCCTTCGATGCTCAAAAAGCCATTTTGATTGAGAGGATGCTCTGTTAGCCATTTCACCAGCGTGCTTCCTCTACGTTCCGTATCTTCGATTAAAAGGTCTCACTCGGGACCTTTTTTACTGCTCATTTTTACCTTCGTACAGCTCAGGAAGCTTTTGGACACCCATGATCTAATTACTCCCCACGCTGTACAAAACGCTCTAAACCCAAGTAAACAAGCACAAAAAAGCCGCTTGATTTGAGCAAGCGGCTTTCGGGGTTCCCACTGATATTAAGACTGAACGCTTGTGGTCACCTTAAAGTCAGGGTTCACCGCAGTCAGCTTCTTAATTAGGTAATTCAGTAGTACGCCATACATAGGAACGAACAAACCAAGACTAATAATCAGTTTGAAGCCGTAATCCACCAGCGCGATTTCCGTCCAATGCTCAGCCATAAATGGATCTGGGCTTTGGTAGAACGCAATGGCGAAGAAAGCGATGGTATCAAGTGCATTACCGAAAAGCGTTGAACACGTTGGTGCCACCCACCATTGCTTCATTTGACGTAGGCGGTTGAACACATGCACATCCATGATCTGACCAAGTAGGTACGCCATGAAGCTAGCAATCGCGATACGAGCAACGAATAAGTTAAATTCCCCTAGGTGGCCAAAACCTTGGAATTGACCTTCGAAGAACACCACCGATAAGAAGTAAGACACTGCCAAAGCAGGCAACATCACTAAGAAGATGATCTTACGTGCCAACTGAGCACCGAAAATACGCACAGTTAAGTCAGTCGCTAAGAAGATAAATGGGAAAGTGAATGCACCCCAAGTGGTATGGAAACCGAAAATAGTAAACGGTAGCTGAACTAGGTAATTGCTAGATGCAATAATGACTAGGTGGAATAGAACCAGATAGATAAGGGCGTTGCGCTGCTGCGCAGGGGTAAAGTTACTCATGCGATACCTTTTTAGTTTGGTTTGGGGGTGAGGGAACCCAAATCGAGTCACTGAATAAAGTGGCTCTTACCAACAATGTAAAATGAAAAATAAACTGGCTTGGCTCTTTCTGAGCGAAGCGGTGGGCGATTATACATTAACCACTTTTCGCCGCAAGTCGTCTGTTTGACGCAAACGTTTAAGCATAAAAAAGGGTGTTTCATGTGAAACACCCTTTCAAGAAAAATTCTATTTTTAGAAGCCGCGCTGGAACAATCCTGCAAGATACTCCAACTCTTCCCTGCTCTCTTCAATCGCTAACGCTTCAAACCAAATCGCTTCGCTGTAATGCTCTGCTTTCATAAACAGTCGGCAACCTTCAAAGTCGATCAGCCAAGAGTGAATATCCGCATCCCATTGTTTTTCAACCACAGTAGCAGAAAGCAAGCCGACTAAACGCTCACCTAAAGCAGGAAAGCTATCAAGGTCAAAGCTCGGCGCAGTAATGATTAAGCGACCTTCTTGTGCCATGTAGTCCGCTAAGCCAAATTCCTTTTGCATCTTGGTTCCTTATCCGTGGTGAGTAATGTGTTCTTGAATCAAATCAAGGAATGGGTCGGCGTACTTCTCTAGTTTGCGCTGACCAACACCGCTGACTGCCAGCATTTCGCCGTAAGACGTTGGCAGAATTTCCGCCATATCAATCAGAGTCGCGTCACTGAAGACCACGTATGGTGGCAAACCATCTTCATCAGCAATCGACTTACGCAGCTTACGTAACTTAGCAAACAGCTTTTTGTCGTAGTTCTTGCTGGTCAGTTTGTCCGACTTCGCTGCACGTGCTGCGGTGTCTAAACGCGGAACCGCTAACTCTAGAGTCACATCGCCACGCAACAGCGGACGCGCTTCTTCGGTAAGTTGTAGCGTTGAATTGCGTGTAATGTTTTGGAACAACAGCCCTTTGTGGATTAACTGACGGAAGATACTCACCCAGTAATCGTGGCTATGGTCGCGCCCTATCGCGTAGGTAGAAATCTTATCGTGCCCGTTTTCACGTACACGAATGTTTTGCATGCCACGTAGCACTTCCACTACGTAACCCATACCAAAGCTCTGATTAACACGGTACACACAAGATAGCGCCTTACGCGCTTCTTCCGTGGCATCAAAGTGTTTCGGTGGATCTAAGCAAATATCGCAGTTGCCACATGGCTTCTCACGATACTCACCAAAGTAATTCAATAGCACCTGACGACGACAAGTCTGCGCCTCAGCAAAGGCACTCATCGCATTCAGTTTGTGGGTTTCCACCTGCTTCTGTGGACCATCGTCTTTCTCATCCAACATACGACGCAGCCAACTGATGTCCGCCGGGTCATACAACATCATCGCTTCCGCAGGCAGACCATCACGCCCTGCACGACCCGTTTCCTGATAGTAGGACTCGATATTGCGCGGGATATCAAAGTGAACCACAAAGCGCACGTTTGGTTTGTTGATGCCCATACCGAATGCCACGGTCGCCACCACGATTTGGATATCATCGCGTTGGAAAGCTTCTTGAACGTAAGCGCGCTCATCGGCGTCCATACCTGCGTGATAACCAGCAGCACGAATGTGGTTGTTGCACAGCTTCTCGGTCACCATCTCAACTTTCTTACGGCTACCACAATAGATGATGCCGCAATTACCTTTTTGGGTTTCAAGATAACGAACGATTTGCGAAACCGGCTTGTGCTTCTCAACTAAGTTGTAGCGAATGTTGGGACGGTCGAAGCTGCCTAGATAAACCTCTGGATTATTCAGTTGCAGACGCTCAAGAATATCTCGACGCGTTGCGTCATCCGCCGTCGCCGTCAGCGCCATAAATGGCACATGGGAAAACTGCTGCTTGAGTTGACCAAGCGCGGCGTATTCTGGACGAAAATCGTGTCCCCACTGGGAAATACAGTGCGCTTCATCGACAGCAATCATCGATAACGGCAGGTTTTCCAAGCGCTCAATGAAATCACGCATCAATACGCGTTCTGGCGAGACGTACACCAACTTAAGATGACCAGTGTGCATGCGGTTATACACGCTGAGCAGCTCTTCGCGAGGCATGGTCGAGTTAATGCACTCAGCCGCTACACCGTTGGCTTTAAGCTGGTCCACTTGGTCCTTCATCAACGAGATAAGCGGAGAAATGACCAAAGTAATGCCAGAGCGAACCAAAGCAGGGATTTGATAACACAGCGACTTACCGCCACCAGTAGGCAGGATAACTAAGCTGTCGCGACCTTCTACCGCAGCGTCAATCACCAACTGCTGACCATCACGGAACTCTTGGTAACCAAACACATCCTCCAACACACGTTGAGGCGTTACAGGCGAATCAGATTGTTCGGCTAACAAGGTCGAGGTCATGAAAAGTCTCAGATTGGGTCTTAAAAAAGAGGTGCTTATGCATACCACTGGCACACAAAGTGAGGGCACATTGTAATGGGGTTTCATGGTGAATAAAACCGCAAATTGTTAGGTGTTTCGCATCACGACTCGTATACTGATTTTCTGCTCTATAAAACACACAATTAGGTGACACTTCATGACACCAGAAGACGAACAACAACGCGCGCGGCAAGGCATCTTGCTAGCGATTGGCGCGTATACCATGTGGGGCATTGCGCCGATGTACTTTAAGTCCATCGCACAAGTATCTCCTTTGGAAATTCTCAGCCACCGAGTGATATGGTCTTTCTTTTTGCTTGCTGCACTCCTCCATTTTGGCCGTCACTGGCGCTCGGCTTACCACATCGCGAAAGACAAAACGAAAATCGCTTACCTGATCGCAAGTTCCATGTTAATTGGCGGCAATTGGTTGATTTTCATTTGGGCGGTAAACTCGAATCATATGCTCGACGCCAGCTTAGGTTATTACATTAATCCACTGATCAACGTCTTACTCGGGATGGTCTTCCTTGGTGAGCGACTGCGTAAATTACAGTGGTTCGCGGTTGTATTGGCAGGTTGTGGCGTACTCGTTCAACTGATTGTATTTGGCTCCGTACCCGTTGTTGCGATGGCGTTAGCAATGAGCTTCGGCTTTTATGGCTTATTAAGAAAGAAAGTCAGTGTCGATGCAAAAACTGGCTTGTTTATTGAGACATTACTTCTACTGCCAGTGGCCGCTGTTTATTTGCTTTTTGTTGCCGATACACCAACCTCAAATATGCTTACGAATCCACTTACGTTAAATAGTTTGTTGATCGCAGCTGGGGTTATAACAACCCTGCCACTGCTGTGCTTTACGGGTGCAGCAACAAGACTCAAATTATCGACTTTGGGCTTTTTCCAATATATAGGCCCAAGCTTAATGTTTTTACTTGCAGTATTGATGTATGGCGAACCCTTTACCATGGATAAAGCGATCACTTTCGTCTTTATTTGGGGAGCACTAGTCGTGTTTAGCTTTGATGGATTACGTAATAACCGTCGCTCACGCCGAATCGTTCAGCCACAGTGATCGTTTTTTACAAGACAAGTTAGAAATTGCCAGATAAGCTTGGTCATAATGTGACCAAGCTTTTTTATTTAATGGAACATATTCAGTACTACGCAACCGACCATGACAACTTGAGTCTAATAGAGGCGAAATACCAGAAATTTGCTTTTCAAAGGCATTACCATCTGGATTTTCATCTCGGCCTGATCACGCATGGTGCGCAGAAGTTCCAATACCAAGGTAACAGCCACCAAGTTGGTCATGGGCAAATTGTGATTATGCCGCCGGATGAGCTGCACGACGGGCAATCTAAGCTCGAGAGTGGCTACGAAGTAAATGTGTTTGCGATCGAACCTCACCTATTGAGCGATCTAGCCGATCTTAAGAAAAACGGTCAAATAATACACTTCAACGAACTGATCATCTCGGATCCCCAGATATTTTCACAACTTAGTAACTTACACGGGCTACTTCGTCGTGAAAACCTCAGCCAACTCACTAAAGATTGCCTTCCTTTTGAAGGATTTAACCAACTTTTTGATCGCTACGGATCGCTTGAGCGACAAAAAGTGGTGCCGCTAGGAAACCAATCGCTTGGGACGTTAAAAGATTATCTAATGGCTAACCTTGACCAAGCGGTGCGTTTGGATTCACTTTCAGAGCTGTGCCAACTGAGCCCAACTCAGTTCCAGCGCCACTTTAAAGCGCAAACCGGCATGACGCCTTATGCGTGGTTCGCACGCCTGCGCCTTGAACAAGGCATGAAGTTACTGCAAGCTGGTCAATGTGGTACCGACGTCGCCCACCAGATCGGTTTCTACGATCAAGCGCATTTCAGCAAAGCGTTTAAACAGACCTACGGCGTTTCCCCTTCTCAAGTGGCTCGTTAATTTCATTTACCGAGAAAGCTGTCAGTTTTTTACAAGCGCCACAGGTGACTTACCACGACAATAGCCGCATTGGTTAAATTTGAGATGTGTTATGAATGAATCCACCATATTGCTGACACTCGCCAGCATTCACTTTATTGCCCTAATGAGTCCAGGTCCGGACTTTGCGCTGGTCGTACAAAATGCGACGCGTCATGGTCGTCAAACTGGCTTGTACATTGCGTTGGGATTGTCCGTCGGTATTTTGCTGCACTCTTTGTTCAGCCTGACAGGTGTGAGTTTTGTCGTCCACCAGCACCCAGTGCTGTATTCCGTGGTACAACTGCTCGGTGGTAGTTACCTGCTCTACTTAGGAATTGGCGCATTGCGTGCCGTGATCTCGATGATCCAAAACCCACAGACGGATCAACCTAAGAAGCAAAATAACCTAGTGATCAGCAATAAGCGTCAAGCGTTTGCTAAAGGGTTTGCGACCAACATTCTTAACCCAAAAGCCCTGGTGTTCTTTGTCAGTTTGATGTCGAGTTTAGTCCCAGCAGGTATGTCGATTACTGGCAAAGGTATTGCACTGGTCATCCTGTTTGGCTTGTCGCTATTCTGGTTCTCTAGTCTTGCATGGATGCTGTCGACACAGCGCTTACAGCGTAAATTGCAACAAGCGGGTATCTACATCGACGGTCTATGCGGCGTGGTATTTACTCTAGTGGGCGGCAGTATTCTATACCAAACTATCAATACTTTTATCGGATAAAGTACTGATTTAAAAGCGTAGCACAATCGACATTTCTAAGATTGCTGACTCGACGTGACTCTCCATAACTGCCAAGCTCAAAGCACAAAACTGGCAACATGGAGAGTCATCATGCATTGGACGTTCAACCGACTCGTGACCACGGGTCTTTTTCTTACTTCCCCACTCGTCTTATCTACCCCAACCTTTGCTAACCAAGCAGCAGATGCGGTTGCGCCGGAGCACAGCACTGGCTTCGAGCAAAAACAACTGGTCAAAGCGAAAGATTATATGGTTACCGCTGCTAACCCAATTGCAACCCAAACTGGTGCGGATGTTATTGCCCAAGGTGGTAATGCTATTGATGCTATGGTTGCCGTGCAGCTGATGCTGGGCTTGGTAGAACCGCAATCATCAGGTATTGGTGGTGGCGCCTTCTTAGTTTATTGGGACAGTGAGAAACAAAAACTGACTACGTATGATGGACGCGAAACCGCACCGCTCGCCGCGACGCCGAAACTCTTTTTAGACGAAAAAGGACAACCCCTACAATTTTACGATGCGGTTGTCGGCGGGCGCTCCGTTGCCACTCCTGGAACAGTGAAACTGCTGTGGGACACACACCAGAAATACGGCAAGTTGGAATGGAAGAAGATCATCCAACCCGTGATTACCTTGGCTGAGCAAGGTTTCGAAGTCAGTCCTCGCCTCGCGAGTCTGATTGAGAAAGATACTAAGCGCCTATCACGCTTCCCTGCGACTAAGGCTTACTTCTTCAATCCAGACGGCTCACCAAAAACCGAAGGCACGTTGTTGAAGAACCCTGAATACGCGCAAACTCTGACGGCAATTGCAGAGCAAGGGGCAAAAGCTTTCTATCAAGGCGATATCGCTACAGACATCATCAAGACCGTACAGAATGCACCGGGCAATCCTGGCGTATTGGCACAACCTGACTTTGATGCGTTCCAAATCAAGCAACGTGAGCCGGTTTGTGCGGCTTATCAAAGCTATGATATCTGCGGCATGGGACCACCTAGCTCTGGCGCATTGACGGTTGGACAGATTCTCGCGATCACCGAGCAATACGATCTTAAAGGTTGGGGAGCCGAAAGCGCGAAATCATGGCAAGTGATCGCCGATGCATCGCGCCTTGCGTTCGCGGATCGTGGTAAATACATGGCTGACCAAGATTATGTGCCAATGCCAACCGAAGGCTTGCTTGATAAAGATTATCTCAAACAACGTGCTGAGCTCATTCAAGTCGGTAAAGCCTTGAGTAAGGCTGAAGCCGGTAATCCTCCTTGGTCGCACGCCATGAACTTAAGCATGGACCAATCGATCGAGTTGCCTTCCACCAGCCATTTCAATATCGTCGATAAGCAAGGCAATGTGGTTTCAATGACAACAACCATCGAGAACGCCTTTGGCTCACGCTTGATGGTGCGCGGCTTCTTGCTCAATAACGAACTGACCGATTTCTCTTTCCGCACGCATCAAGATGGTGTGCCAATCGCAAACCGATTAGAACCGGGCAAACGCCCACGTTCATCCATGGCACCAACCATTATGATGAAGGATGACAAACCTTACATGGCAATTGGCTCACCAGGTGGCAGCCGCATTATTGGTTACGTCGCACAAGCCATTATCGCCCACACGCAATGGGATATGGACATCCAAAGCGCGATTAATCAGCCACGATTGCTGAACCGTTTTGGCACCTTAGATATTGAGCAAGGTACCGCCGCAGAGGGCTTACAGCCTGCTCTGGAGAAGATGGGTTTTAAAACCGATGTTCGGGATTTGAATTCTGGTCTGCATGCGATACGCATAACAAAAGACGGTCTTGAAGGCGCTGCGGATCCGAGACGTGAAGGTGCCGCTATCGGGCAGTAAGAGTCTTTCGCTCGACCCCTTGTGCGAGATCTCTCACAAAGGGTTGAGCAAACCTCTCTTTTTTAATGGTAAAACCGTACAACAAAGAGCGTAAGTCATTGAATTTAATACTCATGTATCTTTTTTGAACGCTAAGAGAGTAAAAAATGTGAGATTAGCCCGTTGTTGGAAATCGTTAAACACGTAATATTAAACCTGTCGGAAGGATGCTGACACGGAACAGGAAACACCACGGACTTGGTGAACTTCAGGAAGAAG
>NZ_JAWOVZ010000040.1:0-18846 GCF_033340175.1 Vibrio sp. 1557
GGTAGTGTTATGATTTCATCTTCTCAAAAACAAGGGCTGGTTATGATTGCAGTGGTTGTGGGTTTAATGACACTGCCAATGATGTACTAAACCAATGATTTAAAATAAAAAAGGACGCAAATGCGTCCTTTTTTATTTATCTGTATAGCTCTACTGAATGTGCTTAGATAAAATATCCCAGTGCATATAGTAGAAACCAAGAGCGGCCAGCGTAATCAACGTCATTAGCAAAATTGCTGTACGCCAAATAAAGCGAGAGCTTCTTGGTGTCAGCTCTTTTTCACAAGCATCACATGCCGCCATAAAGCCTTTACGATCATCCAGCTTGTAATCGTCTTCGTGCACCACTTTGTTACGCACGGTTGCGATGAATCGAAGCTTTGCTATCACGTCATGCGGTAAACGTTCTTCACAACTATTAATAAGTTGGTGCAACCCTTTCCCTTCTGCATGGTACTGAGTACGCAAAAGTTTTTCGATCGTTCGGGTACGCATGACTACTTTTTCAATATCTGACATCGTAACCCTCCTTACCAGACCCTTCCTATGTTCATTATTTTTATTCTTCTATAAATTTAGAGCTTTTTCGAGCCGTTAAGTGCAATTTTACTTTCAATTTGTGCCCTTGAGCTCATATAGCCTAACAAGTGAAAGCCGCTTCGTTCAGCTTTAGTGACTTCGCTTGCAGATGAAGCGACGATTTCATCGTGCATCATTAAGATAAATCGTGAAGTGCGCCGAATAATCTCCATATCCCTTTCATTAGATTATGAATAAGCTACCTCAACTCATCGTTTCGTCAGCGAGTTCTGTAGAATGGAACCCGATAAAACATTGGAGGTTAATATGCCAATCTCACTTATTGTCGCCCTATTCGCCCTTATTGCCTTGGGCGCGTGGGTGTTTTTCCGTTTTTATAGTAAGCACTATGTGGGCGAAGACGCTCCAGAGCAAAGCGCGCAGGTAACGGTTTTAGATAAACAAGCGATAGACATACCAAACGCACCACCAGGTCAAGACGATCAAGAGTATTGGATTTACGTTCAACGTGGTTCTATCGGTCCAAAGCGTGAATTCCAAATTGGAGTGCATTACTACCATGCACTCAACCCTGGAGATAAGGGAACACTGACCTATCGCGGCAACAAGTTCCTTCACTTCGCTATCAAACGTTAAGGCAGCAACCAACGAGTCTTGGCAGAACGAGAAAAGAGATAGCTCATCGCCAAGGCTCCAGCTCCACTTAGAACGATCCAGACTGGAATCACCCACGCAGGATGTCCTGTGTACCAACCGAACTCTTTCATCGGCCATAAGAAAATAGGGTGAAGTAAGTAAATCCCCAAGCTGTGCTGACTGATCACACTGACCACTTTTTGTACTTTTGGTGATAAGCCTTCACCAAAGTAACGCCCGATCATAAAAATCATCGAAGCCGCTAGAATCACATTCAGTGTTTTATAAGAGAGCCAGCGCCCAACCGTATACTTCTCCGCCTCTAAGCTATTTGTCACAACCATCGTAAAGGTCACTGCCAACGCCACGAGTCCTAGCCCAACAAATAAGGTCACCATAGAGCGATTCAAAGGTACCTTTTGAAATAAAACATACCCCAGTGGAAGGTAACCCATATAAAGCCACATCTGATTACTCCAAGGGCCATCAATCTTGAACAAGAACAGTGTGCTGGTGAAAAGCCAAAATGCGAGATAGGTATACAAGACGTTGTCATCCACGTTGCGTACCATCCATTGAAACAGCGGAATCACAAAATACAGTGGTATAAAGTAATAGAAAAAGCCGAGATGGTAATACGTTGCGTGGAATGGGCTATTGCTTAATACCTCTTTTACGGTTTCAAAATCAAAGCCTTGAGAAGTCCAACCTGAAAGGTATGCATAAAACATCGACCAAATAAGAAATGGAACTAAAACTTTGCCCAAACGCCTTTTGATATAATACTTACCGTCAAATGGTCGAGTGTCACTGAGCATTAGCGCTCCGGTGATCAAAATAAAAACTGGCACTGCCCAGCGGGTTACGCTATTCACGCCTACCGCTGTCAGCCATTGGTCAAATGGAATCACTCCTAACTCATTTCGATACGGTGCCAAGACGTGAATGGCGATCACTGCTACCGCTGCGAAGCAGCGCAATAAATCAAAAAACAGAACCCTTTCTCTCATACCTTTCCCTACTTTGAGTCGCTTATCGTTTATAGCATAGGGTAAATCTCAACCAGTGAAATGGTTAACAATCTGTTTTTGCTTATTTTTAACTCAACAATGACCTACAACGGGGATTTCATCACCACTCTAATCACTTAACGAGAACCAAAAACCAAGCATCAGTATTCACTCTCGATGCCAAACCGACACAATCTGATTACAGCAAACGGCGCATAAGAAACAAAAATGGCTCCGATTTGGAGCCATTTATACCATCTACAGATAGCGATACTGGGGATAGTTACGCAGTAGCAACATCAGCTTTTGGCAACTTAATTGAAATCAGCGTCGTCAGTGCCAAGAAAGCAAAAGAAACCCATAAGCACGCTGCAAGACCAGCCTCTTGGTAGATCCAACCCGATAATACCGTGCCAATCAAACGTCCCATCGCATTGGCCATGTAGTAAAAACCGACATCCAACGAGACGCCATCGCCTTTAGCGTAGCTCACTATCAAGTACGAGTGCAGCGAAGAGTTAATGGCAAACACAGCGCCAAAAATCATCAAACCTACCACAATCACCAATTCAGGCTGCCAACCGATTTGCACACCATAAGCAATACCAGCCGTAATTAACGCTAGGATTCCTGCCCACACCAATGCTGCACTACCATCAGGCACACGACCTTGCGCTTTGCCAGTAATACGCGGCGCAAAGCCTTGCACAAACCCATAAGCAATGACCCACGCTGCGAGAAAGCTACCAACCCACAAGTGATCCCAGCCAAACACGCTACCAAGATAAATAGGCAGAGCAACGACAAACCACACATCACGAGCACCAAACAAGAACATGCGTGCTGCGGATAAAATGTTTATCGATTCAGACTTGGAGAATATTTGGCGAAACTTAGGTTTACTCTTTGCTTTACCCATGTCCGCTTCTAGCCAGATCATGCTGCAAACAAACACTAATGTAAGTACACCCGCCATAATAAACATCGAGTTTTGAAAACCCACCCAAGACAGCAGCAAGCCGCCAACAAAAAAGCCCGCTCCTTTGAGTGCATTCTTCGAGCCAGTTAAAATCGCTACCCATTTGTAGAGCGCACCTTGCTGTTCGTCTGGTACTAGCGTTTTAATCGCGCTCTTAGCACTCATTTTGTTCAGATCTTTGGCAATCCCCGACAGAGCTTGCGCTGCCATCACCCAAGGAATGGTCAGCCATGCATTTGGTACTGCGAGCATCAGCAACGCAAACACTTGCATCGCTAAACCAATGTTCATGGTTTTATTTAGGCCTAACCTTGCGCCCAACCAACCACCAACTAGGTTTGTCACCACACCAAAAAATTCATAGAAAAGGAACAGTGAGGCAATAGCTAACGTGGAATAACCTAAATCATGAAAATAGAGCACCACTAGCATACGCAGTGCGCCATCGGTCACCGTAAAGTTCCAATAGTTAAACGTCACTAACATGTACTGACGAATACTTTTGCTTAATTGAGAAATCATATTGACCTCATATGTACAGCGATAGAAGCATTTAGATCATCATGTTCTAAATACTTCCTAACCTGTACAGCAACATTGACCAATACAATGTTGCTGTGATTTTCAAAAAATGCCCCAACATCAATAAAAAGCAAAATACACCTTAAAAACAATGCATTAGTTAATGTTAATGGCATTTTTTGTAAACAGTCGTATCCTGAAGAAGCTTGAATTTAGCTTTTGGATCATGATGAACCAAAAGCTATTTAAGCTGATCAAGCGTCTTGAGCCACGCGTTCGATGTACTCAACTTGCACAGGTTTTGTAAATGCACCAGGGCGCAATGCCTGCACTTCTCGCACGATATCTTCTAACTGCCATTCCTTTTCTAGGAGTAGGTGAGCAGCGAACAAACCTGTGCGCCCCGAACCACCCATGCAATGCATCGCAATTTTGCCACCTTGAGCAAGAATCGCGTGCAGTTCCGGACTGGCTTGTTGCCACTTCGTCGCAAATTCTTCATTTGGTGCGCAGTCGTCTTCAATCTCGATCTGGAACCATTTCATACCCAGTTGCTGAGTGGCTTCACCCAATGCAGAGACATTCTTCGCAGCTAATTCACTATCATCTAATGCAGTAACGACCGCTTGAACACCCTGCTCTTTCAACTGTTCTAACGACGCATGCAAATCGACACCTTTCGTTCCTGGGCACGGTGTTAAGATTAAAGCACCGGAGTCCAAATCTAATTGCCATGTAGGATGAGACATTGTGACCCCCTTTTAAGCCAAACCAACGTTACGAACCAGCTCTGCTGTGCGCGTTGCATAACCCATTTCGTTATCGTACCAAGCGTAAATCTTAACCATACGAGAACCCACAACCATGGTTGATTGCGCATCAACGATGGTTGAACGTTGGTCGCCTTTATAATCGATAGAAACTAAAGGACGCTCTTCGAAGCCAAGGATGCCTTTCAAATCACCTTCAGATGCTTCTTTTAACAGTGCATTCACTTCTTCTGCTGTGGTATCACGCTTCACATCAAAAATGATGTCTGTTAACGATGCGTTTGCTAGAGGCACGCGAACCGCATGACCATTAATTTTGTCTTTTAATTCTGGGAAAATTTCGACAATCGCCTTCGCGCTACCCGTCGTGGTCGGGATAAGGCTCATGCCACATGCTCTTGCACGGCGTAGATCTTTGTGTGGCGCATCCAAAATAGTTTGCGTATTCGTCAGGTCGTGAATGGTCGTAAAAGAAGATTGTTCGATACCCAATTTCTCATGAATGACTTTAACCACAGGTGCGATACAGTTAGTCGTACACGAAGCTGCTGTCACGATACGATGTTTTTCAGGGTCGAAAATATGGTCGTTCACGCCCACCACAATGTTCGCGATACCTTCTTCTTTCACAGGTGCGCTTACCACGACACGTTTCACGCCTTGCTCTAGGTATTTGTTTAGGAATGATGTTTTGCGATGTACGCCTGTCGCTTCAATCACAACATCACAATCAGACCAGTTCACCGCATCGATATCGCGTTGTTGAGTCGTGGCGACACGCTTGCCGTTGATGACGAGCTCACTGCCTTCGACCTGAACTCCATGATGCCAACGACCTTGCACTGAATCGAATTCTAATAAGTGACCAAGCGTAGCGGCGTCACCTGCGACATCGTTGATTAACACAAACTCCAATTCTGGCCAATCAAATGCCGCTCGCAGCGCTAAGCGACCAATTCGGCCAAAGCCATTAATTCCTACTTTAATTGTCATAGTTTTACCCTCTAATCTTCTACCTTGAATCTCTATTCGCTGTTAACAGCAAGCCTCACGACTTTTATCGTGTAAGCGTGTGATGTCGTCTTGGTATTCCTGCTTCAAACAGTTTGATGCCACTAAGTCTTCAATTAACTTTCGCATCCAACCTGGTAATTGCTGTGATAACTCGTAATACACCCATTGCCCTTGGCGTTTATCCACCAAGATGCCACTGGACCGTAACTGAGCAAGATGACGAGAAACTTTCGGCTGGCTCTCTTGCAGAGCAAACGCCAAATCACCAACGCAAGTTTCACCTTCACGGGCCACGAGCATTAAACAACGTACGCGTGTTTCATCGGATAACAGCTTAAAAAACTGATGTGGAAGCATAATGAACATACCTATATATGGATATGCGTATATGTTTATTTAATTAAGATATATCGTCAAGAGGAAACCGCCCATCGTCATAAAAGTTTCACATCTAACGAACAGCTTGATTGTAAAGAGAGAGATTCAAAGAGATAAAAGATAAGACCAGAAATTATGCAGTCGCGATGCTTTGACTCCAGCGAGCCGCTTCACCTAAGGAGAGCTTCACTTCCTCTAAAGGCAACCCCAATTGCATCGTGATTTTTTCAACCCCTGACCAATCGGCACGCTCGTAGCACTCTTCGAGGGAAATAAGTGCACCATAAACCCCTTTGCGATGTAATAGCGCTTGTTGTACTGAATGACTAAGCGGTAACTGCCTAACTAAAGATTCCACCGAAAGATCCAGCAGCGCATCTAGAATCGACAGCAAACCAACCATGAAACCTTGCTCGTTGAGGTGAGAGAATGGCTGATAGCGCGACATCAATTGGCAAAATTGAGCTCGTTGCAATGAAAGGTGATACAGCTCTCGAGGCTTGTTACTGGAGATATACGATGCCACAACCAAAGAGACAAACTGCTTAAGGTTATCCTGGCCAAGATAAATCAATGCCTGACGAAAAGAGCTGATTTCGACAGCCAAATTCGGCGCTTGCGTATTTACAAAACGCAATAATTTATATGACAACGCGACATCTTGCGTAATGATGGACTCGATACGAGTAAAGTCAGGCTCAGGAGCACAAACTTCACGAAACAGTTGCAATGCCAACACTTGCTCAGGACTGACGTATTTAGTCTGCGAGACGAGTGGCTTGCTAAAAAAATAACCTTGGAAAAATTTAAAGCCAGCCGCTTTCGCTTGCTCAAACTCTTCTGCGGTTTCAACACGTTCTGCTAAAAAGTGGTATTTGACGCGTTTGGCCAGGTGTGTTTTGACCAGTTCACAGGCCTTTTCGAGCCCCATCGCCATAATGTCGAGCTTCACAATATGCACATATGGCAAAAAACGACGCCATTCTGGTGTTAGGGTGAAGTCATCCAAAGCGATCAAGTAACCTTCTCGATAAAACTCACGAATCGCATCAAGAAGCTCATCCGTAGGTTGGCACGTTTCCAACACTTCGATGACAATTTTGTTTTTCGGCAAACTGCGCGGCAAACGTCGCACCAAGCTTTGATGAGGAAAGTTAATAAAGCATCTTGAAGAGGCAATCACTGGGTTAGTACCCAGTGATAGGAAGTTTTCGACGATCAGTCGGTATGTCGCTCGATTTGAATCAATATGTGAAGGGTATGCGTTACTCTCCCCCGTCTCGAAACAACAATTCATAACCCAGCGTCTGTCTTTTTCGGTTAAAGATCGGCTGGCGAGCGACATACGTTGTATTCATGCTAAAGAAGGACCTATAAATGGCTTATGACTTTGCAGCTGCTAATAATGCACCACAACCCATGAACATTGAACCGAATACTTTGTTTATTTTTCCCATGATTTTATCGGAGCGAATAAAGCGTCCCATTTGTGCTGCCAAGCTCGTGTAACCCAACATTACACACGCATCAATCACGACCGTAGTGACGCCAAGCACCAACAGTTGCGTGATTTGGTCTTTTGCCGGGTCAATAAACTGCGGGAACAACGCCACCAGAAAAACAATCGATTTAGGGTTGGTGAGGTTAATCAACACTGCCTTGTACAACAGCGCCGTGCCTGACATCTCGTTGTGGTTTTCAGCTGCGACTAAGCTTGATGTGTCGCGCCATTTCTGAACCCCCAGCCAAACCAGATAAGCGGCACCAACCCATTTAATGACAGAAAATGCGGTTGCTGACTGCGCGACAAGCGCACCAATACCCGCCCCCACCAGCGCGATGTGGATAACTAAACCAATTTGTAAGCCAATAATGGCACCCAGTGATTTACGGGTACCGTAACTCAAACCATTACTGATTGAGTTCACCGTGCCAGAGCCCGGAGCCAAACTAAAAACGATTGCTGTTACTACATAAGCTAACCAGACATGGGTATCCATTGCATTTCCTCACTAATTCTTCGATGATACATCGCGTAAACAACGTATCTTCAGGTAATCAACTAATGGCGACTAACCATTCACCTTTGACTTATACTCAAGAGACATTATTTGAGCAAGCAATTGGTGGTCCGATCGCAGCACTTTGGCAAACTCGCCAAGAGGGCTTTGTTAAAGGGACTGAGAAAAAGAACATTTACTGGTGCAAGCTAACCAACCCAGAGCATAAAAAAGCCGTGCTCATCGTAAATGGACGCATTGAGTCTTCCTGGAAATACCAAGAGCTGTTTTACGATCTCTACCGCCAAGGTTTCGATGTCTATTCCTTTGACCACCGCGGTCAAGGTCTATCAGATCGTTTATTATCTGACTCAGATATGGGTCACGTCTATGACTTTACTGATTATATTGATGATATGGACATCGTCGTAAAAAAACACGACCTTAGCGAATATCAACAATGCTTCATCATCGCGCACTCTATGGGCGGCGCGATCGCCACACGTTACCTGCAAACTCACCCAGAACACCCTTTTACTGGTTTGATTCTAAGTGCGCCCATGTTTGGCATTAACCTGCCATGGTACCTATCACCAATAGCGATTCCGGTCACACAAATTATGTCAGCGGTATCGACTTTGCCACGCTATGCACCAGGACATCAGGCCTACTTCCCTAAGCCCTTTGAAGATAACCCACTTAGCCAAAGTTACGGCCGCTACCAATGGTTCCGAAACCTATATACGGAAAAACCGGAACTGCAAGTCGGTGGGCCAAGCACTCGCTGGGTTTGGCAAGGGCTCATGGCCGCTAAGCAGTGCTTTTTATTAACTCGCCAAGTCAAAATACCAGTAATCCTAATCCAAGCCGGAAACGATCGGATTGTTAGCAACCTCGCGCAAAAGCGTTTTATTGATAAATTGCGGAAAACCAACCCGCACGCGGAGCTGCTTTCTATCGAAGGCGCACAGCATGAAATCTTGTTCGAGACCGACAAGTATCGTAATCAAGCGCTCGATGCGATTTTCCGCTTTATGAATGACCCTAAATCGCCATCAAACGAACAAGCACAATAAGAACTCTAGGCGACCATTTCACGACTAAGATTAAAGAGGAAATGTCTACACATCGATTTACCCTCTTTTTCATCCTCATTTTGGCGTACACTGCTTGAACTTGGCTACTTTGACACTGTGTTTAACCGCATAGTGCTATGAGCCCAAGTTCCCCCGCATTCGGAGCAGTACGATCTAGTCAGTCTGCTGTACTCCGTTTGCAATTCACCTGTTCCACACTATCCAAACCGTTTACGAGGACTTCATGAGCACATCGCTACCTTGCAAAGAGATCACCAAAATCGTTGCCTCTGATCTGGATGGCACGTTACTCGCACCTAACCATCAGCTCAGTGCTTACTCAAAAGAGACGCTAAAAGCGCTGCATGAAAAGGGTTATACCTTTGTCTTTGCAACCGGCCGTCACCACGTAGACGTTGCGAGCATCCGTCGCCAAGTTGGCATTCCAGCTTATATGATCACGTCGAATGGTGCCCGAGTGCATGACCAGGAAGATCAGCTAATGTACAGCGAGAATGTCCCTGCTGAACTGGTACAAGGCGTGATCGACACGATCAAACATGATCAAGAAATACTTATTCACATGTATCAAAATGATAGCTGGTTGATGAACAAGGATGATGAAACGTTACGTGACTTCCACGATGAATTCACTTACGTCTTATTTGATGAAGACCAAGCCCCAACTGACGGTATTGCGAAAGTTTTCTTTACTCATCCAGGAGAAGACCACGAACGTTTGGTCGTATTTGAAAACAAACTACGTGAGCAGTTTGGTGATCAGCTGAACATCGCATTTTCAACGCCTTGGTGTTTGGAAGTAATGAGCGCTGGCGTGTCTAAAGGTCATGCTCTTGAAGCGGTAGCGAAAAAACTCGACCTCACGTTAGAAAACTGCGTAGCATTTGGTGATGGCATGAATGACGTAGAAATGCTGTCGATGGCAGGTAAAGGGCTAGTTATGGGTACATCACACGAAAAAGTGATGAAAGCTCTACCAAATAATGAAGTGATTGGCAGCAATGCAGAAGATGCGGTTGCACACTACCTACAAGAACACTTGCTGTAAGCTTCAATACTCCAAATAATGAAGGGCTGCACATTCGCAGCCCTTTTCTTTTATCGCTGACTTGGCAGCTTCTCTTTGCCAAGAATCGCGTCCCATTCTTCTTCTGTCACGGGCATAATCGACAAGCGATTTCCACGTTTCACCAACGGCATGTTCTCAAGTTCTGGCATCGCTTTCATCACCGACAACGGAATCACTCGCGCCGTTTTACGTACAAACTCGACATCCACCATAATCCAACGCGGGTTGTCTGGGTCTGACTTTGGATCGTAATAATCGCTTTCGGGATCGAATTGGAAATGATCGGGATAGGCTTCTCTCACAACTTTAGCAATACCTGCCACGCCAACATGTTTACAAGAAGAGTGGTAAATCAGGACTAAATCGCCCACCTTCACTTGGTCACGCATCATATTGCGCGCCTGATAATTACGAACTCCCTCCCAACATGAAACCTTTTGGGTTCGAAGCGTGTCAATAGAAAAGGTATCTGGTTCAGTTTTAAATAACCAATATGCCATAATGCCATCCGATGCCGATTGAGTAACAATAATGAGGAAGATATAACATGAAGGCTTTGAAAAACCCAGTGGCGCTTGCCACCCTGCTGGTTCTGCAAGCATGTAGTTCACAGCCGCCACAATTTGGTGCTGCTGACCCAACCTCTCCACCAGCAACCTTAGATAAGCCTGAAACCATTCAACCTCAAACTTTTATGCTACGCGGAAAAGTGATCGTCGGTCACGAGAGCCAATACATCATGCCTTGTGGCAGCGACAAGCAATATTGGTTGCAACTATCACCACAGCAAATGCAACGAGCAATTCAGTTAAATAACGAGCCTTACCAGACCATGTATGGCGAGGTTATCGGCCACCTCAACCCACCGGGCATCGATGGGTTTTCTGCTGATTTCGATGCTAACTTTGTCGTGGAACAAGTGAACTTCCTCACAACGGAAAACCCAAACCGTTGTCAGCAACCAAACAAACCAACTCGCGTGTTTGGTAATGAGCCTTCTTGGTCGGCAAGCTTTGAGGCTAATGGACTAACATTCCAGCAAATCGGCAAACAAACCACAAAATTAGCGATTAACAGCAGTCAGCTTCAACCTCGCCAGCGCACTTATCAACTGCAAGGTGGTGAGCTTCGCTTAACAGAAAACCTCTGCTCAGACACAATGAGCGATTCTTTGTATGGCTGGAAAGCAACACTAAAACATGATGGCGAGACGTATCAAGGTTGTGGTATGGCTGCAAACGTCGATGCAACGCTTGGCTGGGCTAATACCTATGTCGCGACCTCAACCCAATCACAAGGCTTTGAAGTACAAATGACCTTAAACCCAGACCACAGCGCCACAACAAAATACCGTTACGCCAATGGACAAGCACCATTAATCGAGCGTGGTTACTGGCAACAGTTAAGTCCGTCTCAGGTTCAAGTTGTCATGACGCATCATCAACAGCAAAGGCTAATGTCAGAGCGACTGTTTACTCGAGAAGGCAATCAGCTCAAAGCGACCAAAGAAAAAGTCGGTAACTTGGTCTACCCAATCGCCGATGGTGGTTTAGTCCTTTATCCTGCCACCGTTCGTGATGAAGGCATCATGCAACCAGCCGAAAGACGCACCAACGACCCCATCGATAGTGCTGACGTCCCTTCTAGTGCAGAGTTTGATTCAAAAGTAGATGCCGCGGTGCGCAACTACTTCTTTATCCATCAAACCAACCCCAACAACAACCAATACCGTTGGCTAACTTACGACCTCAACAGCGATGGTAACGAAGAGCTATTGGTACAGTTGGATTGGTGTGGTTCCGGAGGCTGTACATTGCTGATATTTGAACATCACGAAAAGGAATGGCGATTTAATAGTCGCATTACACTAGTGCAAAGCCCGATTATGCTCGGCCAACAAACCTCTCATGGTTGGCGAGATCTGATTTTTAATGTCAGCGGTGGCGGAGCTAAAGCGGCTCAACACGTGATGCAATACACTGGGGTTAGCTACCCACTCAACCCAAGCATGGCGCCAACGGCAACGCCGAACCAAGTCAGTGGCGTGCGTCTGTTCTCTGATGGGATAAGCCCGGTGCGAGAAGGAGTTCGTCTGTAATGTCACAACCGTGTCCAACCTGCGGTTTTCAATTCAATTGTATGTGCTCGCTAATGCCGAAACTTAACAGTGAGCACAACATCCTGCTGTTAATGCATCCGAATGAACTGAAGCGTGATACTAATACCGGCCAGCTACTAGAGCAGTGCCAACTCAGCATTGAGCGAGTAATCTGGGATCGCAAACAGCCACCAGCAGAATTGCTCACTCTATTAGCTGATCCGTCGCGGTATCCGGTGTTGCTCTTCCCCTGTGAAGAAAGTATCACACTCGAACATGTGGTACTCCAAAGCCAGCAACAAACCAAAACTCCGCTGTTTATTATTTTAGATGCCACCTGGCAAGAGGCGCGCAAGATGATCAATAAGAGCCGTTGGTTAGAAGGTATCCCTACTATGGGATTGTCTGCGTCGGCGGACTCACAATATCAGCTGCGACGCAACCAACAACAAGGTAATTTGTGTACGTTTGAAGTCGCTGCACATTTGCTCGGGCAACTTGGAGAACAAAACAACCAACAACAAATGCAGCGCTTTTTTGCCCATTACCTCGCTCTGTTCCAAGCTGAAAAGAGTGGACACGCTCTTAAGCGTTAAACATTAAGCTCAGTAGAAGAACCAAACAAAAAACGCAGCCTACGCTGCGTTTTTTACGACAAGAAGTTTCACGTGAAACATCATTAAAACAGTCGAGTCGGCTCGCCAAGATAGTAACCCTGCAAATAATCCACCCCCATGTCTTGTGCAATGGTGCACACCTCCTGATTGTGGACGAACTCCGCCACCGTCTCCGCGTTAAACACCTGGCACAAACGCACCAACTGGGAAGCGATCTTGCGCTGTTTTAAGTCTTTATCAATATCACGAATCAAGCTGCCATCGAGCTTTATGACTTCTGGCTCCAACTTTAGGATTTCATCGATATTCGAATAACCGGACCCAAAGTCATCAACAATGATACGCGCCCCTAAGCTTCTAAAATGACTGCACACTTCTATCATTCGGCCGTAGTCTTTGATCTGCTCAGATTCCAGCACTTCTAAACCAATTCGCCTTGGGTCATTTAGCTGGCTAATTTCATGCTCTAAAAGCATTAAAGTTTTATCACTGAGCAAATCTTGCGGCGATAAGTTTATAGAAAAGTCACCTTGCTTATCTCGCATATAATGCAACGTAGAATGAATCATGTGCCGACTTAGTCGAGTGTAAAGATGTGTATCAGAGATAATTGGCAGAAAACGCCCTGGCGCAATCACCGTTCCATCGGCTTCCAGAATACGAACCAAACATTCTTGGCTTGCCAATTTGTGGCTACCCGCATGCACAATAGGTTGGCTATAAGTGATGATATTCTGTTTGAGAATGGCTCTACTGACGCAACTTAGCCATCCAAGTTGCTCTTTACGCACATCCTCACTGACTTCAATATCTTTCGCATTACAGATATGGGTATTACTGCGTACACCGGATCGCCTCGCTTCGATGCCTTTGAGTAAGAGCTCATCTACTGAAGCGGATGGAAAGTCTCGACGACTCACTAAGCCGCCGCATAGCGAGATAGAAAGATAATCTATTTCACGTAGGCCAATTGGCTCAAAATTAGTTTGTTCTACCGCGTCAGCAAAACGCGTAAAGTGCTGTTTGATGGTCTCGCTGCTTTGATCAGCTTTAAATATGAATGCCCACTCACCAACCCCAATACTATAAAGCTGCAAAGCCGTTGGCATGCCAAAACGCTTTCGTAATCGATTCGTAAAGTGCATTGAGAGATCTTTGAGTAATTGATCTCCCACTCGGTAGCCGTATTTTTCGTTGATATGACTAAAGTTAAGTAGCTTTAGAGTCAACAAATGCTCATCCAAATCGATGTTACTCAGCCGCTCTTGCAATGCGACCCGGTTTTGTAATCCCGTGCGACTGTCGCGTCGATAGCTTTCTTGTAACTTGCGCGTTTGGCGATCGAGTTGATATCCCATATGCGCGTTCATATGGTTGAGATCGCCGATCGCATTTCGAATCAAGCTAAACAGCGGTGAAATAGAGGAGCTAACGGGCGACTTAGGCAAGTTCAATGTTTGCACTTCGTCTCCCTCTCGCATCGCTAAATACGTCAGGCTGTGATGAAGAATTTCGGGCTGACCAATACCACCATGCAGCTCCCCCATACAGTAACTACCAAACGTCGTCGCAATATCTTTGAATGCTTGGACTTCGTCGCTGCTGTCAATAAAGTCTAACCGTGACGCGCAGTTAAAAATCATCACGACTTCAGGTTGGTGCATGGCTAACTCAACCACACCATGCCGCACTTGCTCGAGCGTTAACGAGGGATGGTTATAGCAAAATTGCACTTCGTCACCAAGACACCAGGGCCTGTCGAAGCTCATACTGCCATCAGCGTGTAGCTCCGTTACCGTACAAACTTCCTTTCGCCCTAAGCTTTCTCGATACAAAGGAAAGCTGAGCAGTTGACTCAGCGTCACGTCATGGCCATCCGCCAAGTAACGCTTGTATACTTCCAGCGCTTTCTTCTCACCTAAACAATACAAGCGCGTTCCTTTTGCATGAGTGACTTTGTGTGGCATGCCAATCGGGTTCCATTCCGAATACGCATCAGTCCATAGCTTCAAAGTATCACTGTGCAAAGCTACGGCAACCACAGCGTTATCGTAAACTCGGTTTTGATATAGCACCCAGCAGCCATCGTCAATACTCTGCGCCAACCCTCCAGAAATCACTACTTCTTCACTGGCGAAGGTTTGAAACAAGGGATAGTCACGTCGTTCAATTTGCACAGCAAAGCTGAGGATCACCTGTGAATTATGCTGCATTAGAAGAGAGCGCTTGAGCTCCCCGCCATCAATATCAGGGGAGTAAGAGTATGTTTGTACCGCAGAAGTCAGCGTGGTTTGCTCAAATTCAATCACACTCACTAGGCAACCAGAGGTAAATATCTCCCCTTCCAGAATCACATTACGCGTACTATGCCCCATAACATGAGCATTCGGCAGCGACGACAAAACGGCGTCTGCAAGTGTGGTCGTAATTTCGCGCGATTGCGTCGACAATATTTGTACTAAATATTGTTTATCTGAGGAAGTCGGAAAAGTGACTAAAAAGTCATTCAGTTGACTGACATCGTGAACCAGTTTTGAAAAAGCTCGCATGGACCTACCACTGCCGTAACACTATCTTCACCACGACGTGTGGCGTTACTATTTTTATTTAATAGAGAATAATTTACGTGGCTTTGCGCTGCTTTTCTAGACACAAAATGAGATTAGAATGGATTAATGCGAAAGCAATTAAAAAAGTGTGAGTAACGGCTGCAAACTATTGATTTCAATATCAGGTAAAGTACGTGTTTTTGAATGGTTAATGACATTTTTATTCATATCATTAAACCAACAGGCTGCAAAACCAGCCAACTTTGCACCATGCACATCCGTGGTTAGATGATCACCGACATGCAGAATATTCTCCGCAGGAATATCCAAGAATCGCTTCGCTTTAGTAAACATATCGGTTGCGGGTTTCGCCAATCCATCTGGTCCTGCTTTAAGTACCTGTTGGAAATAAGGCGTAAGACCGATGCGGTCTAAATCCACATTACCGTTGGTGATTGCTACCAACGGGATGTGCTGCGCGAGTTCCTCCAGTACATCGAGGCTTTGCTGCGGCACTTCAAAACGGTTACGCCAGTCCAACGCAACGTCTACTGCGGCTTTCGCGGCGGCATGTGCTGCGTCTTCGTCGTAGCCTACTTGGGAGAAGGCTTGCTGAAGTTGCACTAAACGCCATAAAGTGACATCGCTCTTCAGCTCGGGTTGTTGCTGCACAACACGCTGCTTGAGAGCAAACCAATCCGCTTTGTTCATATGAGCAACCGCTGGATGATGGTGCTTGAGCCAAGATAGCAACTCACGCTCCATGCGAACTATCACAGGATAGTTGTCATAGAGGGTATCATCTAGGTCAAAGGTCATTGCCTTAATAGGCTCGATACGGCGATAAAATTTCATACTTCGGCTCACTCCCCGTTCTTTTTACGTGCGCGTGGGTGGGCTTGGTCGTAGGCTTGCGCCAAATGTTGGAAATCCAAGTGCGTGTAGATTTGGGTCGTCGAAATGTTCTCGTGCCCTAAAAGCTCCTGCACCGCACGTAAGTTATTGCTTGATTCGAGCATATGTGTCGCAAATGAGTGACGCAATTTATGCGGACTAATATGGCTTGCGACAGACTGTTTCTGCCCCCATTCAGCCATGCGCTTTTGCACGCTACGATGCGAAATACGCGTTCCAAGCTTAGATACAAACAAGGCGGGCTCACCTGGAGCGGCTAAATCACCACGAACGCGTAACCACTTCCCGACCCACTCGGTTGCCATCCCAGAGAACGGCACTTTACGTTCTTTATCGCCTTTACCAATAACACGAAGCTCACCACTACGCAGTTGTACGTCACGTACATCCACACCCACCAGTTCAGCCAAACGTAAGCCGGCGCCATACATCAGCTCCATCATGGCGCGATCGCGCACAGCCAGCGGGTCGTCCTCGTTGACTTCAAGTAATTGGCTCACTTCGTCAACATCGAGGTTTTTGGGCAACGGGCGTTTTTTGCGAGGTGCTGAAACCCCTTTGGCTGGGTTAGCCGATATCTCGCCACGCAGAATAAGGAAATCGAAAAAGCTACGCAGCGATGAGAGGCGCGTTGCCAAACTGCTGGCTTTCATGCCTTCTCGCATGCCCTTACCTGCTAATTGGCGCACCCAACCAGCATCCACTTGAGACCAATCTTTGAGCCCCATTTCAGCTAGGTGCTGCGCCATAGTTTCTAGCTGCTGTTTGTAATTGCGCTGAGTATGTAGGCTAAGCCCCTTTTCGCTTCGTAAGAATTCATAGAAGCGCTCAAGAGGCTTTTGCAGACTATTTGGCAGAGGAGTGTTGGGAGTTGTCGTCATCGTAACTTTGCCATACCAGTGTTTGAGCGAGATGTGCCACTACTAATGATAGGTGACGCAAAAACAAGGTATCCATATCTGGCTGAAAATGGCCGCCATCTTCACTAGAAAAAGCAAGCACGCCCAGTGTTTGCTGTTTCACGAGCGGCAGTACCACATAGGAACCCATTTCCGGCACTTCCATGTTGCCAAACAAAGCTTCACGATCCACTTTGCGAAGACGTCCTAAGTACGCATCTTTGCCATTTAAGTGAGTGGTCGCAAAGCGTTGATAACTTTCCTTACTCAATTGAATTGATGCGTCGCATTGACTAAACAATCGAACAAACGCACGTAAGCCCAATGCTTTGGCTTTATCTTCGATAGAATGAATGACTTGTTTAAAGTCACCACACTTTAGAATCTGCCCCTGCAAATCCATAAATTCGTAAAAGGTGCGATCATTGTTCGCCGCAAGCGACATTAGTGTAGTGATCTCTTCCTCTAACTCTTCAATGCGCTGACGTTGACGATTCATTTGGATGTGCACCAAAGATACCGCGCCTAAGTCTGAGTGTGGGAAAGATAAACGATCCACAAGCTCCGGACGTTGCACAAAAAAGTCTGGATGATCTTTGAGGTACTCGGCCACGACTTCAGCCGTTAAGGCATCTGCTTCTACTTGAGACAAACCGTTTCCTTTTTCTTCAACTAGCAAGACAATTGACCATCAAATACATGCGTTGTAGGTCCGGTCATAAACAACGGCTTGCCTGGACCTTGCCATGCAATTCGCAATTCACCACCAGGTAGAGAAACCTTAACGTTTTCATCCAACAAGCCCTGCAGAATCCCAACCGCGACTGCCGCGCATGCACCACTACCACAAGCTTGCGTTTCTCCTGCGCCTCGCTCGTAAACTCGAAGACGAATATGGTCACGACTCATCACCTGCATAAAGCCAGCGTTGACGCGCTCTGGGAAACGCTCATGCGACTCAAGCAGCGGACCGAGAGTTTCCACTTCTGCCGTATCCACATCGTCGACCACGGTCACTACGTGCGGGTTACCCATGCTCACAGCACCACAAAACAAGGTATTGTCGCCTGCTCGCATGATGTAAGTTTTCTCTTTTTGCTTCGCTTTGAAAGGAATTTTGTTCGGTTCAAACTCTGGTACGCCCATGTTGACCGTCACTTCCCCATCATCTTCGATGTTGAGAATCATCTTTCCTTTCTTGGTGCTCACGCTGATGCTGTATTTATTGGTCAGCCCCTTCAAGCGAACAAAGCGGGCAAAACAGCGTGCACCGTTACCACACTGTTCAACTTCACTACCATCGGCATTAAAAATCCGATAATGGAAGTCGGTTTCAGGGTCGTAAGGGGCCTCTACCACAAGCAATTGGTCAAAACCAACGCCAGTATAACGATCCGCCAAGCGGCGGATCAGGTCTTGCGAGAAAAACACGTTCTGGGTAATACAGTCGACGACCATGAAGTCGTTGCCCAAACCGTGCATTTTGGAAAAGTGGAAATGCATTTGTTGTGTGTTACTCCGGTAGAATCTGTTCCAGCTGCCACAAACTGGTCAGCTCCTCACGCTGGCGAACTAAGTGGCTTTGTTTACCGTCCACCATCACTTCTGCCGCTCGGGTACGAGTATTGTAGTTCGAAGACATCACAAAACCATAGGCACCTGCTGAACGAACCGCGAGTAGATCACCTTCTTGCAAAACGAGTGCGCGATCTTTACCCAAGAAGTCGCCGGTTTCACAAATAGGACCAACCAA
>NZ_JAWOVZ010000041.1:0-15136 GCF_033340175.1 Vibrio sp. 1557
CAAAAATTACCTGATAAACTAAATTCTCATAATTAACTTTTAAAGTTGAGAATACTGTATATGCTGTTCGTATGCACAGTATTGGATTTAGTATGTCTAGTAACGATAAAAATCAAAAAAAGCTCATACGAAAAGAGATAGAAATTTCAACTATACCTAACTTCGTTTACGAGAAACCACTGGTATCCATTGATGATAATGGAGAACCTCAAGTTACATACCGTGCCAATGGCAATAAGATCCCCGTAAAGAAACTCCCTTTACTCCATATCACTGGGTATGGCGATAAAGACAAACTAGTCAGCTACCAACCATTAGACATGGTTAATGAGTTCTTATTGTCAAAAGCAATCGATGATGGCGTGCTTGAGCTTGGTACAGATGCACAGGGGCTTGCCCATTACTTCAGTTTTGTATTAGACAAACAGGCAGAGTGGGATGCTAAATACGATAAAGAGGACTTTGACCCTCTCTATGATGATCCCCGCCCAGAATGGAATACCTTTCCTCGTAATAAACAGGAACGATTAACCTACCAATATCGAGATGGAATCAAACAACTCGCTATTGAGGGTGTATTGGCTAAAACAACGGCTAGGCAATACATGAGCAGTGTCGTTGGTTTTTATAAATACTGCCTTCGTCAGGGCGTCCACTTTAATAACCCTCCTTTCCAATTTGAGACAGTGAATATCCATTTTGAGGCGTCTGCATCCAGTATGAAAGCATACCAACGTAAGCAGGTGCACACGACGGATATGCGGATTAAGTTTACTAAATCATCGCGCAGTGGCGGCACAAACCTCAGTAATCTACGCCGTGACTTAAAACCGTTTACCAATAATGAATGGAACATCCTGCAAACCATCTTAATGAAATCCCGCAGGGTGGTTCGTCATGGTGACAACAATAAACTGCATTCATTGCCGATTGAGTTCTGTCTGCACCCCATGATTTGCCGTAATACTGGATTGCGGAGAGAAGAAGCAGCAAGCCTTCACTTAGGACAGATAGTTAACCCCGAAACTATGATTCAGGACGGCAAAGAGGTGTTTAAAAAGCCTGTGATGGATTTGGGTGTTGGTGATAAGTATAAATCACTCACAAAGACGGCTGAGGGCTTTGCAGAGAATAATAAAAGTCGGGTTACCGTTATCCCCGCCACATTGATGAAGATGCTTTACGATTACTCTCAGTCTGACAGGTATCAAAAGCGCCTGGAGAAATTCAAAGCATGGTGCAAGGAGCAGAAAGAAGAAGGAAATACGCATTTCTTTGAGGGAGATGATGCGATTAACCCCAAGTTGGAATACCTGTTTATTACCCAATCAGGGAAACCGATGTTTACGCGGCTACAAGACTTTACCGGGCGCTGGGTGGAGATACGTAACACTGCAAACCTAACCCGAGGTCTTGGCCATCCTATTGTCGGCTCCCTACATAATTTACGCTCAACGTTTGCCGTGAATATCTTCCGTCACCTTTTAAATAAAAAAGATGACTATGGCAACCCGTTAATCACACCCGATGAGGCATTGGATAGGGTATCAACCTTACTTGGTCACGAAGATAGGTCGACGACGATAGAATACCTGAAAATAGCACAAGATATGCCTTCCGCTGATGAAATCTACGAGGACGTACTGGACTATATTGGCGCTTTTGATGATCTAGAGGGGGCGTTGTGATTCAAGGTCGAAAACGTACCAAAATTGCGATAGAGAATACCCGAGCACCAATTATCCCACTTCACTTTGAAGATATGGTTTTAGACAATGGTAATGGCATAAAATCTCACATTTATCGCCTGCGCTATCGTAACGTCCCGACAGTAAAGCAAATTAGATCAGGGAATGAGGTGTTAGCAAATCGGGATGATATTGTCAGGGAAATTTACCAAAGGCTAAGCTTCCTACCTCACAAAATAACAAAGCAGCACTACTTTTCTGGGCTTGTTAGTTACTTCCGGTATCTTGACGGAATTGGTTATAACGGTGACCTTTTCAGTAATGCAGCCATGACTGATAGCATTAAACACTTCAATAAATTATCCGAAAAAGGCTTGCAGATATCGGAAGCAATGCGGATTAAAGACGGCTTGTCAGTGTTATTAAAACTGTGGAACCGAGAAGCCGACGTTAAGGTGCTACCGAACGTTGCAAATAGATCTTCTGCTACGAATAAAGCGTTCCATATAGAAACAGAGTTGAAACCATTATCCAAGATATTGGTTAGGGGAGCGCTGGCCTTTCAGGAAGCAATTGATAAAAATGGTCTGCTAGATATTCATCCGTTTTTTGATGAAGAGCTTTTTTCTGAGCAAGCGAAGCTCCAAGGATGGACACCACCGCTAACTGCAAATAAGAAATATGGTTTCAAGCAGTGCATGATCCCCGTGCCTGGAACAATAAAGAACAGCTCACTTTCACTTGAGCGACTTCATCGACAGGTTTTTTATAACCAGGCATCACGCAATTGGTTTTTCGTGCTCTCAATGCTGACAGGCATGAACAAATCAGTGCTCGCCAACGTGCAGCATAAGGATGTTTCATTCAAAAGTATTGGTAGTGGACGGTTTGTTTTTGACGGTGAAAAATTCAGGGCTGGCTATAAGGATTTGGATAATACCGCAGGCTTTAGCCTGAGAACCAAAGAACTGCTCAACCGATGGCTAGAAACGTCTAAATTGATGTTCCAAACACTGGGGATCCCGATTGCAAGTGAACTGCCGCTTTGCCCTTTCTTTAGCGCTAGTGGTGAGATTTGGACATTCGGCACACATGGTACAAATCTTAGTTATATCAATACACAACTTGAGAAAATAACGGGGTTAACGGTTACTGCAAGCCGATTCAGGGCCACAAAATCTGATGTACTGATGCGAGTCACTGAAGATATATTCCTTGTGTCACAGGGGATGAATAATACCGTGAATGTTGTCGCTAAACGGTACTCTAGTGGTGTCCAAGCAGACCATGATAATAACCTCAATGCCACGTTTAGTGCGTTAAGCGCTATTGCCAAAGGAGAGGAGATTGGTAAAGCCATCGAGGATGCTAAGGCGATGCGCAGCGATATTTTATCAGATTATGATTATAAGAAATTGCGTACCCGCGAAAGCAAAGAGCAGCCATTAATGACAACGCCCAGTGGTATCAAATGCGCGGGGGCAACACCAGAGAAGCTTGTTGCTGAAGCGAGGCGCATGAAGCAGTTGGGCATTGATTTTTCCAAAGATACGGGCCGTTGCTCGGATTTTCTTGCTTGCTTTGATTGTGACAGCCATAAATTGGTGGCGTCAGAAAATGATATCTGGTTGATGTTGTCTTTTTTGGATCAAATTGAAGACCTTAAAGAGATAGTGGCGAGTAATTCCGCACCTAAGGGTGAGTATTTCGTTGTGGAAGGTATGTTGAAAAAAGTTCTTCTCAGGCTGAAACAAAAAGCACCTAAAAACTACGCTCAAGCAAAACAAAAAGTGGATGATGGTGATTACCACCCGCTTTACCAAGACAGAGCCAGCGCAAGCCAATTTTTTAAGGGATAATTTTATGCCTCAACAGCCTATACAGCTTCGCCCAGAATTAGCCGGAAATCCGTATGTATCGTTTGACTCTTACGGGAAAGGAGTGTCACGTGTCTTTGATCTAGAGTGGGACTTTTACGCACTAAAACAGAACAAAAAAATAATCTCTTTTGGCAATATTGATGAGAAGTACCGCCAAGATATTCAGTCTTACCTCTATGCATTGATGCAGTGGCAGAAGAAAGAATCAGGCTCTGATTCACATGCACCGGTTGGTTCGTTAATAAATATTAGGGCTCGTTTGAACACCCTCGCAACACGCTGGGGAAAAAGTGAATTCAGCTTACTTTCGAGCGAACGAGAATGGAAAAAACTCACACAAACATTACATGGGGTTGGGCGTAAAGCAACGTGCAGTCATCTTGCCACTGTGATTAATGCAATGTACAAAGCGGGTCTTGTATCTCGTTATGTCTATAAGCGAGACTATATTCAGTGGGCTAAACCTGATGCTGGTAACGGTCAATCCATCGCATTTCCTGAAGCTATTCATGTCAGTATTTTAAAAACTGTGGTTGAGTTTGTAGAAACCTACCACCCCTACCGCCATCAAATTTCTGCGGCCATGGAGAAGCTCTACACTTATCAAGATGAAATGCACAACGCTAAGCTTAAAAAGCTACGTGTGAGTGCCCTAAGCCGTACACAAAAGAGTGCACTTGATGACAGGATGTCTCGCATAACACGCCAATGGCCTGAACGAAAAACCATTCCTAATTTCTCATTTGACAGGGGAGGCTCATGGTTGAATACATTGCTCAAGATGTGCTTTATCTGTGTGGGGTTATTCTCAGCTGCCCGAAAGGAAGAGTTACTCTCCATGAACAAAGAGAGTTATGACAATTCAACTGCTGCCGTACCCAAGGTCTCAGGGTTTTCTACAAAAGGAAACAAGGGTGAAAGAGTTTATACGACTTGGAATACTGCCCCTATTGCAAAGCTGGCACTGGAGCTAGCTTTTGATTCCATGCAAGCCACGAGAAAATATTGGTTAGAGCTACTGGATGACGGTTACCAAAATGGTCTGTTAACCAAAGGAAAATATAATGCAATGCAACAAGACCTAGAGAGTGCCTTCGTTTCTTCTTCGATCCCTTATGGCTGCGAAGCACTCATTAATAAAGTGTCGCTAAAAGCTTGCTTTAATAGTGGGGGTGGGTGTGGATTAAATTTGAAAGCGTTCAACATTAATGCGACCGAAGAAGACGTTGAAGAATTTGACCTTTTGAATCCAGAACGCGCAGGAAGCTTAAAAATCGGAGGCGGTTTACCAAGGCTTAGTCCACATGATTTACGACGAAGTTTTGTGGTCTTTATGGTAAAAAAACGTCTGGGGAACGTACTTACAGTAAAGCACCAGCTTAAACACCGCAATACTAACATGTCTAACTGGTATGCGAATTACTCCGAACTAGCGCGTACCAACCAACTGTTGATGGATACTCGGTTAATGAGTGAGTTTGATGCAGCTATTGAAGCATCTACAGTGGATGCCTGGGATGAGATTTACAATGTATCCGTGACCTTAAGCGGTGCAGAAGGTGAACGCATAGCCAAAAATAAAGCAGAGCGACTGGCACAGGGTGAAGAAATAATTATGTCCCGAGATGAATTGCTCTCTTTGGTAAGGGCGGGTGAAAAATCCATTGTATTGCTGCCTACAGGTGGCTACTGCACCAACCGTAATTGTGAACGTCTTTGCTCCCTGATGGATATTGTTGAAGCCCCTTGTGATCATAAGGTAATCACTGATAAAGCTGCTAAAAGTCTATCGAGGGAACGGGATAACCTCATTGCTTCATTCCGAGCAATAAATGACATGGGTGACCATGCCAATGAATTAATTCTGGATGCCAGAAAGAAGAAAATACAATCTATCGAGCCAGCATTGGTCAAACACGGCATCCCTTTTGATAGCTTCAATGATGATATTAAGGCGGTATGGACATGAAAGTAGAATATAAGGCAACTGGCAAGGTTGAGGGACTGCTTGTTAATGCATTTCAGCGTTTATTAGATGGCAAGCCGATTCATGTAAGAGCAACAGGTAAGCTTACGTTGAACCGTATCAATAATGAAGCGCAGCTTGGCAATAGCTATGTCCATAAGTTCAAAGCGTTCGTGGCCTACGCGAAACCTGTTATCGATGAATACAACCTCAACCGTGATAAGGCGATGATAACAGGTTTAGATATTGAGCTAGATGTCCCTTTGCCTGAGCTTGATAGGTTAAAACACGAATTAAAAAAAGCTAATGAACTTAAAGATAAATACAGGGTGCAACGTAACAATGCTGTTGAAGCCCGAAAGCAGTTAGAGGCTGAAAATGCGAGACTTCGTTTTAGGGTGTTTGACCTACAGCAAGAGTTATTGAATGAAAACTCAGTTGTGACGCCAATCAAGTAAAATGTTTACACGGTCAAAGTGTAATGGGGCTTAGGTTAATCGTTTCTGTGCAAAAGCCTGTTGCAGAAACGAGCCAAGGCATTTGTGGACAATTCTGTTTTACAAACAGGAGCAATATGTATTCTGTTTAGATGAGAAAATATATGGAAAAAACTCTATACACTGTGCTAATTCTAATGAATCGCACAGGAAGCTCGATATGTGCTCATGAGTGGGTTGCTCGCAAAGATAGCAAAAGAGGCCTAAACAGGCCTCTTTCATCTTAACTCAGCATAAAGTCATCTAACTCACTGGATGACTTGATTATCAGGGACTCCGATACTCCGTATGCTCTGGCTAACTTTACACTGCTGTCCAATCTATTGTTTTTAGGTTCGAAAGCTGCGGTCGTTAAATCACCCAATTCATCAAACTCTCTGTTGATTCGTTCCAAGGCCTGGAGCGAAATAGCATCGAGTTTCTTAGTGAACTCAGACATCAAGATTTTAAGCTCGTTAGCCAGCTTACTGTTTCCAGAACCCGCCATATCAACAAACAATTTGCCTGCAATTGAGCCTATCACCGCACCAAGTACAGGGACCGGAATGAGTGTCTGCCCTGCCGCTGTGAATATACCAACCATCGCAGATTCTGAACAAACGACCAATCCCAAGTTCATATATTCATCAAAGGAGATCTCACCATCCATATACTGCTTGGTTAGTACACTGACCCCTTTTGTTGCAGAAACAACAGCACTTGCAAATGGAGCAGCCATTGACGCGTAATTAGTTAACCCATAGATTGCCGCTGATGACACAGCACCTATCGCGGCGCCCTTGGTCGTATCAAGACCGACTTCTTTCCAGTCTTCGCGGTCAAAATCGCCCGCAAAAATGTTTTTGCCCGATTTGTACTTCGCGTAGGCTGTCGAGGCGAACGCAATCACTCCACCAACTGCGCCACCAATCAGGGCAGCTTTACCCATCTCGTTTAACGACGGCCCATGCTCCTTCTCAATTTGGTCCTTTTGTCGTTCGCTTTCTTTGCGTAGCTCTTCCTCGTGTTTATTCAGTGTGTCATCGATCGCACCACGCTGCACTTCTGCATAATCGGAAATGCCAGGTTGAACCACTGAATTAAACGGTTGGCCTGTAAGCTCTTCAATTTCTGCAACCTTTGCCTTTATAGCATCTATGCTTCTTTGAGATAGCCCATCAACATTTTCTCCCGACATAATTTTGCCGATTAGCTCATGTGTATCCTTAGGGATATGGTAGAACGAACCGTCTCTTCCAAAATCCGGATATTTTTCCATGTGGTCTAATACGTGTTTCAGGTTGTTGTTGGCACCGTTGATAAACTTAGACTGGACCTCGGTATCGTTCAGCAAATAATCGGCTGGGCCTGTTCGTGCTACACTATCAATATCTGCTGGTAAATCATCTGCAGATATTCCTGCCAAAGCTGCCTTTGCGTTACGTATTCCTACCTCAACTTGCTCAGCTATTTCACCGTGCTTCGTTGCCTCCGACCCTAAGATCCCATCAGGGTTGCTGATGAAGTCTCGAACCTTATCTACTTGGGCCTGCGCTAGATTAAAGGCAGCCTGCGCTTTATCGAGCTCAATCCCTTTCTCAAACAGACGAGCTTGGTTGATATTATCGACAAAGGCGCCTGAAATCTGATCGGTGACGGCACTATTTCTCTCAACGCTCATAGAGTTTACCTATTTAACGCTTTTGTTAAGTAGCTCAGACAGCGAGCGAATGTGGTTGATGAGTGCTCCCAGTGATAGTTTGTGCTCTTCAGTAAATCGGTTGTAATCTAACGGTGCCGCATTCACTAATGAGCTAAGAATGTCTTTCATGCCTTGTGAATGTTGCTTGGTCAAGTCAATCAATCGTTTGATCTCTGTTGCACTAACATCCAGTTGCGCTTTATGCGCTCTGATTTCTTTTTCTTGAGCTTTTGCTTTTCTGGCAATTTCGCCGTTTTTTTTACGAGCTAACAGGCCACCGCCAGCCAAAGCCGTGATGCCAATACCCCAACCAACTGGCCCCGCGAGTGCAAGCAAAGCACTTCCACCTGTCATACCGCCACCGCCAGCTGCAAGCGCACCACCGCCTAGCCAAGCGAGAGCTGCGTTAGTCGCTGCAGCACCACTTAGTGAAGCAATCGCCGTTCCTGTTGATGCTGTACCGAAAGTCGTCGCAATAGCCATAGCAGCCGTTGGGGCAAATGCAGCTACGCCAGCACCCGCAGCGATACCGGCACCAGCCGTTCCACCGGCTTTAAGATTGGCGTCCATGACCTCTTGCTCGATTTGTTCCAATACGTTCTTAAATTCTTTTACCTGAGCTTTGTACTCACCGAATGATTTTTCGAACTCTTTAGGAGAGTTTGCCAGGGTATTAATGAAATCTTCGCACTCAACGATAAGCTCTGTACTGCAATACTGGCGGAGCTCGAATAACGCTACTGACGATTTTTGAACCGTTTCAATAGATAGTTTGTATTGGCGATCTGCCCGTTCTAAGTCTGCGATAGCTTGCTTTTTGATATCGTGATTAAACATATGAATAGTCAGCCTTTAATTTAATTAGTAGTAAGATTTTGATTCCGGATTTAGCAGCTGTATACGTCTAGCGATTTGGCCTGAAAGGCAATTCATTATGCAACCACATGATTGCATAGTCATTGTTTATTTATATATTGATAAACGGAATCGAGTAAATCTGATGTTTCATAAACAGAAGTGTGGCATTTTCATGCCAGCCAAGATCTCGCTGACACATTGATGGACAGAAGTGTACCAGCGACTTTGCTAATTTAGTTCATGACGAATAACTAGAAGTATGGCTAACGTACAATTGACTGCCAACAGGCCTCAACAACTATACTTACTAACTTATATGTGAGAAATTCCATATTAATACAATCGGATAGTGTGGATAATCACATGGGATTCAGAGTTAATACCATCGCAAATCATGAGCTTTGGCATTTGGGGTCAACTGAAGAGAACGCTTTTACTGTAATAATAGGAAATAACGGGTGTGGGAAAACGCAGCTGTTAGTTGATACTTGTGCTTATTATCAAGAAATGTACTCTCAGTTGCTCAATAGCAACAAACCTAACGTTGCTACAGCAGTCCGTGATGTAAAGGAATATTCTGCTCAGTGGAGTCTATTAGGAGAAAGGTTCGGCCTTCCTTTACCAAAAAAGTTGATTGCAGCGTCAACGAGTCAGTTTGAAAAGTTCCAACAAAGATGGAAGAACAAGAAGGACATTCAACAAAACGGGTTTTATGCCTACGTAGGTTCTAAACCTTATTCACCATTTCAAGCACCTTCAACACGTATCGCGTCGAAAGCAATTCAACAATTATTGGGCAATGAAAAATTTGAAACGAGAAAACTTGTTGCGTTGACAAATTTCCTGCATAAGTTCGATTTTGGTGGTTTATTGCGCTTGCGTTTTAATGTGGCTATTTCTAGCGATGACTTTACAAATTTGCAAAATGGCCAACAATTACAGCCAAAAACAACTCTGATACTGAAGGAAGCCCTAGAAGAATATGAACAAGAAGAAATTCTTGGGCTAATCCAATATTGTGAAGAAATCTACAAAGAACCAGAATTCCTTCTTTCTTTAGATCGCAATGCTTTTACATTAAAACACTTAAGAAAACACGAAGAGACCTTTTCTGACGTTGACATTGATCGTCATGTCGTTTCCACGCTGCTTAGGGCTGGACTTATCGAGCTAGAAAATCTTGAGACAGTTCGTCACACAAAAAGTCCCTCAAATTATGTAGACGATCTTGATATATCCGATGTACCTCTGACGGGCTTAGCTAAGCGTAGTTCTGGCGAGCAATGCTTATTCTTGCTCTTTTTGGGTATTATTTCTTCTATAGAAGATGATGCACTGATCTGCATCGATGAACCTGAAATCAGCCTTCATCCGCAATGGCAAGAGAAGTTTGTAGACATTCTTAGGGACTCATTTTCAGGCTATCAAGGGTGCCATTTCCTTATCGCAACGCACTCTCCCTTAATTGTGTCAGACATCTCCGCTTCAAATAGTTGCGTGTACGATATGGTTAATCGCAAGTTAATTGATGCTCGCCCTCATAAAGAGCGCTCTGCAGATTATCAGTTGGCGACGTTGTTCCATAATCCAGGCAATAACAATGAATATTTGATTACTCAAATTATTGAGGTCTTGGATTCTGTCTGTAAGACAGAAAACCCTCCCGAAGAAGCGTTAATAACTGCGAATTGGCTATTGAGCTTTGAATCTCAATTGGAAGAACACGATAAAGTCAGAGTCTTACTGGGAATTATGCGCTCAACTTTGTTGGCTGGAGGGTATCTATGACCCCTTTTGTTCTGAACGAAAATGACGAAGCGATCATCAAAAGCGTGTTGGAAAAAAACGTATCCCCTAATGAAAAATGGGCGGATCCTGCGGTGACAGAACTCAAAACTAGAATGAAACGACATTACATCGAACAGCAAGAATATTGCTGTGCTTATTGTAAGGTTCACAAACCTTCTTTGCACGGTGGGGATTGGGATTTAGAACATATCATGCACAAAAACAATTTTGATAAGTGGATGTTTCACCCAGAGAACCTCTGTGTCTCCTGTAAAGAATGTAATGGATACAAAGGTACATCGTTAATTACCAAATCCCCTACTTATAACAAATTCCCCACTCGATCATCGAGTTACACTATCGTCCATGCACACTACGATAGGTACGAAGACCACATCACCGCACTGGTGCCTGGAATAACCTATAGGTATAAGGGGGATAAGCATGGTAAAGGATGGAAAACCATCGAAGTGTGTGGGTTGTTGCGCTACCACGAAGAGGGAGGCCGAACACAGGTTGACCCAATCATCCAAGCTGTATTGCGTTTGGCTGCTGATGACCAGAGACAAGAAAACTTGCAGCTTGCTATCGAAATGTTACAAAGCAAAATCAACGCACTAAGTTAGTCTGAGTTGCACTCTTAACTGATTGTATCCGAAAAGTTGTTTGGCATTAGAAAATCTATGAAAAACTCTTGAAGTTAGACGGGGCGCATTTACTTTCTCCAGCACGAAATGGGGCAAAAGTGTTGTAGCTTACCTTCCCCCGCCTGCTAGATACTGCCAAAAAACGACCAATCTTTATTGGAATCGACAAACTATATTGTCTTCCGACAGCCTCCCTTTTAGTATCTGGTGGTTATACAGGCCAATCCCAGTTTAAGTATTGTTCTAATTGGTCACCTAATTCTTCTGATGCATTTGTATCAACATGATACTGATGATACCCATAGCTCTTTCCTGAAGGCACTCCATTGAATGTATTCTCGGTGTATGGATTAAAGTTGCCCATGTCACCAATAGAGCGATAGTCAGTATTAATGGTCTTTAGCCATGTCACTAAGATTGTTTTAGCGCCTGTTCTTTCTATGTACTTGCGACCTGCATCTAGTGACCATCCAGCAGTACAAATGTCATCCACCAGCAGGACAGTTTTACCCTTCTTGAGAGGTGGGTTCTTGTATACGGTATTGTAGTTCTTAGTTGGTAATCTATTCAGTTTGATAGTGTTTATTTGGTTGTGATGGTCAATAGGGATTTTGTTGATACGAGCTGTTTGTGATTTGGTGGCGGTTGTGTGACGCTCCACTAGGTTATGAAGGTAGCCTTTATTGAAGCACTTACCGAAAGTCATTAAGTCATCACACATCTTGTCGTTATCAACACCTTCACCATGACCGGGATAGGCGGATACAAAGTCGATACGTTTATGGATACCTGTAAAGTACATGCTGGTAACTAGAGCACCTAACCAGAAGTCGACATCACCTTGACCGAACTTAGCAGCAGCACGTGCATTGTGTGAGTACTTTGCAAAGGTTGGTTTGTATTGGCTTGTGCTAAATGGAGCTAGGGCGTAATACTCAAAATCACCATCTACGATTTCGTGACTCCAGAAGTGTTCACGCAAGCAAAGAGTATCAATGAATCGAGCTACCTCTTTTGGTTCACTAAATTCAAAACCGTAATCGGTATTATCTGAGTACCAAGTAGCACGAAGGAATAGGATTCCACCATTCACGGCAGTAATCATGTCATCCTTGTCACTACCTATGTACACGACCTCATTAGATTCCCAGCCCATTTCATTAAGGACGTATTCAGTAGCAGCTTTACGAGGCTTTGGGGGCACTTTAGGGTCACGTAGGCGAGTGAATACAGCAAGGTCGTCAAAGCGTTCTTCTAGCACTTCATAGAGGTCTCGACGAACGCCTCCTTGAGTGTGCCAACGTTGCTGATTGGCAAGAAGTACAGGTTTAATCCCTCGCTTCTTGAAGTAAGCCATTAGCTTCTCAACTTCCTCGAAGACATCTTGTTTAACATCACCCATGTTCACCAGCGTATCTTCAACGCTTAGTATCACGCCTTTTAATTGCTTTGCTGCCATTCTGACATCCTTATAAACCTAGGGAAAACTGTCGTTCACCATCATTCGAATCTGAATCTGGTGATTGATTTGGTTGTTCTGATTCTTGTATTTGTTGATTCTTCAAGAAGCTAATTAGTTCTTCTGTTTGTGCTGGTACGTTAAACACAGCACCATGCTTGTATGATGTGATAGCTTTTAACTCATCACTCTCAGGGTTTGCATTAGGTAGGTAGGGCATTACCAATGGACGATTAAAATCTTTGCTGAAGTTCACTGTGTGGGCTGTACCACTTTTAATCTTCCACTCTACAGGTACTACACACGTAGCTAACCCTGCTTGAATTCGGTTTCTCTGAACAAAGTTGTGACCACTGTAGCTTTGACCTATTAGGTATTCAGTCACGATTGTTCCACCAGCAGCTAGGATTTGTTCACGGACAATCTCAGAGCCTTTCGGGTAGTTGCTATCAATGCCTGTACCTAGGACTGCTACTGTAGGGACGTTAAATCGTAGTGATTCAATGTGTGCTTTCTGGTCAATACCATCAGCAAGACCACTAACAGAGACAAGTTGGTTGTTAGCCATTGCTGCAACGATGAACTTAGTTAGCCAGTAACCGTCTTCTGACGCTTTACGACTGCCAACAATAGCTACAGATTTGGAGTGTAGGTTGGCTAAAGCACCTTGAACAAATAGCCACATTGGAGGCTCATTGATGCTTCTTAGTTGTTTGGGGAAAGCATCTTGACCATAGAACACTACCTTGATGTCCTTGCTGGCGTTACTACGGGCTATAGAAGTGCCTTTAGACCATAGCTCCTTCTTAAACTCATCCCAACTTGATTCTGATTCAAGTACAGATGTAGGGAGTTTGATTCGAAGGGTTTTACCAAAATGCTTAGGGTCTTCAGATTTGATTAGCTCCCTAAAAGTAATCTTTTGAGCAGCGATCTTGTAAAGGGTTCTGAAGCCTACACCGTGAAGCGACTGAAGCGCATAAAACGCTACAGTTTCGGCTCTCCAGTATTCGTGTTCTTCTGTCATGGCAAACGTGTTCTAAAGTTAATCTTCTTTGGTCATTCAGTATACCATAACCATAAAAACTGTAATTATCTTAGGGGGATAGTTGTGATTAAAAGAAAGAAAAAGCAACCTCAAAAAGAAAAAAGTATCAGTTAAGAGTGGTGCTCAGTTTGAAAGATAAAAGGTGAAAGAGGTCTTTTACTTGATAAAGCAATGTTAGTGCTTATGTGTACGAGTTTTGATGTTTAGTATGCCATTGTGTGCTTACTTATTGATTTGAATTAGGAAAGTAGTGTGCATAAGGAAGTAGGTAAAGCGATTAGTAATACGGTAGTTGAACGTCTAAAAACACCTCTAATAGCAACGTTTGTCTTCTCTTGGATAGTTGTGAATCACTCTGTTGTACTTCAATTCACCTTTGAAACCTTACCTAACAAGGTAGATTTAGCAAAGAACCTAAAAATAGATTGGTGGTTTGGTCTAGTTCTACCTGCTCTGGTATCTCTTGGTTACATAACTCTTATCCCTGCTTTACAGCTTAGTTTAGATTGGTTAGTCCTCAAGACTCTTGGTGAATCTCGTAAGAATCATGACATCAAAGTTGCTAGGAATGCTGCTTTATCTACTCAAGAGTATCAGAGCAAGTTGCTTGATAAACAGATGGATGGTTGGGAGCAGGAGAAAGAAGATTTGCTTAATCAGATTGATGAACTAGAGAAACAAATGGGTGAACTAATCGAACAATTGCAAACTAGGGAAAATAGCAGGAATGCTCTAGCGTTGGACAATGATGATCTTTTGCAGGCCATTAATGAAGCATTAGTTTCTCTTGAGCAACCTAAGATGAACTCTGGCTCGGACTATGAAGATAAGAGAACACGTGAAGAAGTCTGTGATGACGTCATCGAGATACTTGAACGAGTTGCAGAAAGAGATAATGACATTCCTTTCTAGGTTTAATTACTTTCCCAATTAGGGTCTAGATTGTTCGCCTCTGCTATCCAGTCGATTTCTTCGTAAGTTGATACCTTCTTGACATTTGACCCATCCTTGTCAGGAGGAATTCAGCCATCATTACGTAGTTTTTATAGAAAACTAGAGATTCGGTGATTAAAAATCGGTGCCAGCACAGTCAACGGCCTCGCCCGCTGTGTCTTTCATTAATATTTGATATTTGGGCATGAAGGCTCCCCTGTAAGTTTGATGGCAATCAATGAAAACGGTCACGCTCGATGAAACTGATTTTTTCCAAGGTATATGTGATGTGAATCGACATTACTTTTGTATACACCTTGATAGTATTACAAAAAATAAGTCAAACAGCCTTTTGTGAAGTTAGCGCTGCAATCCGATCAAACTCACAAAGGGGCAGAATCTATTTAGGTTAGCCTGTTTGTAGTTTAGCCTGTTTGTAGTTTGTTACACGGGGTTATGATCGTATGTAGCAAAGGAGTAGTTATGAGGAAGAGTGCTTTCTCGTATTGTAGAGCTCTGACTAGTATCCAAACATCGAGATTTGGTTTGATCCAATTGATGGGATAGTTGAGAAGTTTGAGAGGGTTTTCTCAGGTGTTGGTTAGAGAAAGGGCTTTTTGTGGAGGAAGTTGTGAATCCATTGAGATTACTGGCTTCTCTCAGGATTCATAAATACAAAAATTAATTCTTG
>NZ_JAWOVZ010000042.1:0-13932 GCF_033340175.1 Vibrio sp. 1557
TTTCGATGTAACGCTACCAGAAGTTGCAGGCTCATTGTCATCCAGAATTACGGATAACTTTCAGATATTGAAACCTGTATCTTCAAGTTGAATGGGTATAGCCATGTTATTCACGTTGGCAAACCTGTTTAAAGTAGACCAGATGTTGTGACGACAGCCAAGATCTGTCTGAAATCCGGGAATAGCCTGGAATAGGGCTAAAATCTGGCCTAAAACACCCATTAATTGGCTTAAATTCGAAATTTAGCGTTTAAAATTTAGGCTGGTAAAGAGAAGGGCTTGATCAAGACCTAAATTGCAGGACTTATTCGCACCTTCCCTAGGCTACTTTTTCCACCCGAGCTATTTTGTTTGGGAACTAATCCACACCAAGCTGAGAATTGCCGACCATTTTGAAACTGTTTGCCAGAGCCTACTTCACTAATAATTGCAGCAGTCAAAATCGGACCAAAACCAGAGATATTCTTAACTGCCTCATACCTTGGATGTTGTTGGCTCAATCTGGTTATACTTTGAGTAACTTTATCAATTTCGTCGCTGATATTGATAAATTTACAGTACAGCGTTTGAAGTAAGCTTCTCATAACATGGGACAACTGATTCTCAGCATCTTCAATCGCTAACGGCAAATGACTCCGCAGTGATTTAATAGACAAAGGGAAAACCACTCCGTACTCAGCAGCAAGTCCTCTGATCTGATTAGCAAGCGCTGTTCTGTTTTCCACTAAACGTTTACGAACACTGCGTATAGCTTTGAGGTCTTGTTGCTCAACAGACTTAACGGGAACAAAATGAATATCGGGTCTTGAAAAGGCCTCGCAAATAGCTCTCGCATCGTTGGCATCGTTCTTTTGTCGCCCAACAAATGGTTTTACGTGCTGAGCTGGGATAAGAGCGACCCTATTGCCCAGCTCTTGAAATATTCTTCCCCAATGATGCGAAGTTGCGCATGATTCCATCGCAATAGCTGTTTGCTCTGGAAATTGACGTACTGTATCAAGAAGCTTGTCACGCTTTACCTTTCGGTTTGACAAGATTTGCCCATCAGCACTCAACACGCATACTTGAAAGAGGTTTTTGGCTATATCGATACCGACAACTTTAATAGACATGATGATTACTCCTGTTCTTACTGGTTGCACCATTAGTTTGGTACATCGGTGCTAGAAGGGAGATGCGTCCATCACATCAAAGCCGAGAGTAATGTAAATTCAGTGCAATATGCCTCATTTTTGAGATGATGCTAGTGAGTGTGTTGAGTTGAAAAACAAATTGTAATATTTACGATAGACATCAAGAGTTTTTTCGTTATGATAAAGACTGAAATCTGGGAAGTCTGGTTTGAGGTAAGACTTTTTCAAAAAATATTTAATTATGAAAAGGAAAAATCATGTTAACGAAAGTTTATGTAAAAACTCGTCTGCTGCTGGAATCATTTACCAAAGACCAACGCGGTGTAACAGCGATTGAATACGCAATTATTGGTGTAGCGATCTCTGCAATTGTGCTAGCAGTTTTCAGTGGGGATAATGGATTAAAAACGGCTTTAACAACAGCCATTGGAAATATTACCGCTAAAATCGGTGAGGCAAACAACATCAAATAGTCAATTGTTGTATATAGTAATTTTTTCGATATTGTTGCTGATATGTCTTAATGATTTTATGTATAGGACAATTAGTAATTTTTATCTTTCTATACTTACAATCGTGCTATTTCTAGGCTGGCTAGTCCAGCCTAATTGGCAAGTCTGGCCTTACACTTTGGCTATATTAATTATTGGTATTCTGCTGTTTCTATTCGGTATTCTAGCGGCGGGCGATGCCAAGCTATTAGCTATACTAAGCTTAGGCATTGACCCTATTTATATGCCGTTAACCTTATTAGGCATCGTTTTCTTTGGCGGTGTAATGGCGATAGGGTATTTGTTTTACGGCTTATTTACAGATTTAGCCAAAGTACGCCAACGCGGTATTCCTTATGGTGTGCCGATCTGTTTGGTCGGTGGCTTAGCGATTGCCGTTTCTGCGCTTTGATCGCCGTTGAGTTTTTGCTTGAGAGGCGAGCAAAACATGAAGTTTTATAACTTTTACATAAAGCTTGAATAATTTTACATTCAATAACTTTGATATCCAATGGCAATTTAGTCACAACCTGCTTATCTGCAAAATCACCGCCATATTTTGCTTTGACTCATCAATGGCGATGTTTAGAGAAAGTCAAGATAAGTAATTTTTCTTACTTGGGACGGTGATATGAATTCCAAGCTTTTAATTGCATTAGCACTGATAGTTATTTGTATTGGCGGGTATGGATTGCTTACTCCTTCAACACCGATCGCTTCTGCGCCAATTGAAGAGGCCACATCTAGCACGCCCATCAAGCAATATCAAGTGTGGCTGGCAAAACAGCCGCTACAAAAAGGCCAATTAGTCTCCCGTACTGATCTTGAGCTGCGACGTGTCGATGAGGATCAAGCGCTCAGCCTGGGGGTGAATCAAGATATTGAACTCACTTTTGTGGCCGATCTACGTATCGAGAGAGATTTGGCTGCTGGTGAAGTGGTTTGGCCCGAGTGGTTGATAACCCCTGAACAGCCGGAGTATTTGGATCTGATTTTAACCCCGAACCATGTGCCATTTGCGATTCAGGTTAGTTCTCAATCGGTAGTTGGTGGTGTAATTCGTCCTGGTACTTTGATCGATATTCTTGCTCTTTCTTCTTTAAAGCAGAATCTGGCGACTGATGAAACGGTGCGCAGCTTTGAAACCGTTTCGCTTACCCCGGTGCTAATGGGTGTCAAGGTGTTGCAAGTTAATCAACAGCCAAGCCCATTAGATTCTGAACGTAATGAGGTGTTGACGAACCAAGCCAGTGTGATTGTTGAATTAACTCGTAAGCAAGTCGCGACGTTAACCATCGCCCGCCATATTGCCCAGTTAGAGATCCATCTTTCGACTGGAAACAGTTTAGCTAGCGACCTTTCCGCCAACGCAGGCGATGTATTAACCGATTATAAAGCGATTCATGAGTTTCGTGCTGGCAGCGCGACAACACGTTAAGGATAGAGAAAATGATACAGCGTTATGTGTATGGCTTATTCGCGGTTTTGCTCAGTGTGATTGCCCTGCCCGCCGCAGCGCAGCGGATCCTCAATTTAGCCGAAGGGGATGCGCAAACGTTACGTTTGGATAGAGAAATCCAATCGGTGTTTATTTCGGATCCGAAAGTCGCCGATTATCAGGTCATTGACCGTAAAACTGTGGTGATTTTCGGTAAACAAGTCGGTAATGCCAGCCTGCTGGTCTTTGGCGAAAACAGTGAAACCCTAGCCAGTCGCCGTTTGGTCGTTAACACCAGCATGGTACATATCCAGCAACAAATTGCGATCAAATATCCGCACGCTGAAGTCTCGATTTACAATCTAGGTCAACAGGTGGTGCTCAGTGGTACCGTTGCAACTGAAAAAGAGCGCGATGAAATTAACCTACTGGTGGGTGAACTGCTGGGAAAATCCTCAACCGACACGGATGTAGAATGGAAAATTGGTGATAACAGTTACAAAATGGACTTTATGCAAAAACGCCGTTTTGATGGGGTGGTCAATAACATTGAAGTCGCCAGTACTAAGCAAATCAATGTCAAACTATCGATAGCTGAAGTCTCGCAAACCTTTATGGAGAAGTTTGGTATTCAACTTGGCAGTATTGGTCAAAGTAGTGGCGTGTTTGTTAACCCATTAAGGCAATTTAGCAGCAGCGATATCATCACTTTAATCACGGCCATTGGCGATGATAACGTCGGGCAAGTACTTGCCGAGCCAAATCTGTCGGTGATTTCGGGTGAAACAGCCAGTTTCCTTGTCGGGGGGGAGTTACCCGTTGTAACCATCGTCGATGGCGGCACTAACGTTTTATATAAAGAGTTTGGTGTACGTTTAGAGATGATGGCCAAAGTGCAACGTGATGACAAAATTAGGCTATCGTTAATGCCTGAAGTCAGTTCACTCGATACCCAATACGCCAATTCAACTTATAATTTACCTGCGCTAAAAACTCGCCGCGCTCGTACTACGGTTGAACTCGGTGATGGTCAAAGCTTTGTATTGGGCGGCTTGCTTAATAAAGAAGAAGCAGAATTGCTGCGTAAAATTCCTTTTATTGGCGATGTTCCTATTCTGGGCGCTCTGTTTCGTCATACCGAAACTACCCGCAATAAAACGGAACTGGTGATCATTGCGACGGTAAACTTGGTTCAGCCGATTGAGCCATTGAGTGTTCAACTGCCCACCATGCAGCGCAGCTCAACTTTGGAACGCTTCTTTGCATTGCCTAAAGAGCGTCCTGCCATCGAACAGCAGCTTAGCCAACAAATCCTGGCGACGGGAGGGTTTAAACAATGAAAAATCCAACTTTGAGTGTGCTTTTACTCAGTACTGCGCTAGTAGGTTGCAGCTCAGGTTTGCCAGACAAGCCCGGCCCGGCAATAGATGTCTACCCCGTGCACAGCAGTTTGTCTTTGCAAACCGATGCGAAACAAGTGACTCAAGCACAACACTCTTTGGAGCAATTTTTGGTTCAACAACATCACCAGCTGACAACGCAAAACAGTGTGCTGTATTGGAGTACCAAGGCTGGCGAACGCTTTGCACTAAAAGCGGAAAAACAGCTGTGCAAACTAGGCGTCGCCCCAGAAAGTGTTCGGGTAGAAAAAATGCCGGCAGGCTTTGGCCAACATTTCGATTTTAAAATTGAAATCGTCGCTCATCGTGTCGTCGTACCCTTGTGTGATGCGGTAAATATTAGCCAGTTTAGCCAAGAAAGTAATGGTTGCGTGAGCGAGTCGTTGCGTTGGCAATCTATGGTCAACCCACAAAAAATGTTAACAAACCATCCAATTGCATCTCCAGAGATGGCTGTAGGGGAATAGCGCTTATTATGTTTGATTTAGTCGATCGATTAAGTAAAAAACAGTCTAGCGAAGTGATTGAACAACAGAAGATCACGACAGTACTGTTTTATCAAACCAGTGAATGCCAAGAGTTGGTTATGGAAGCCTATCGCTTTGAAGGGGTAGTGCCGCCTGTCACTGTTAAAAATAGCGATGAAGCGATAGCGGAGCATGTTCGTCAATCCGATATCGAAATTGTGATTGTGGAACTCAATAACAGCCTCAATATCAGCCAAGACGCGGAACGAATCAGTCACCTACTGCCCAATCATGCTTCTGTGATCATTGTCGGCAGTGAAGATGCCATTTCGACCATTCGTAATTTAAAAAGCATGGGTTTTTACTACGTCTTTTGGCCTGTGACCAAGCAAGAGCTGATTGATTTTGTTAAGAGTGTCTACGATAACCGCCAACGCAATAGCCACCGCGGGCCAGGCCAGAAACGCAGAGCCAAGTACATCACGATACTCGGCAGTAAAGGTGGTGTAGGGACCAGTTTGATTACCTCCGAAGTGGCTCATCAACTCTCCAGTGTACGCAAAACCTCCTGTTTGATCGTTGAGCAGCATTTTCATGGCGGCAATTTAGACATTTTGCTTGGTATTCGCAAAATGGAAAAACGACGAATTCAGAAAGGCTCGCTCTCCTCTTCTCTCGACACTGCTTCCGCGAAGAGCATGGTCTATAAGCATAGCAACATGCTGTCGATTTTAGCCCTAACCTCAGAGCAGCTCGACAGCCTATCCCTACTTGATTACAGCAACGCTGTCGTTGATCAGTTATCGGAGGATGTGAATTTCATCCTTGAAGATCTCTCTGCTTCGGTTGGTTTCGCTATTGAAGCAGATAAGTTCGTTGCTCAGGCGGATGTAGTGGTAGTTGTCATTGAACCGACCGTCTCGTCCGTACGTGAAGCCGCTCGCTTAAAAGAGCGCATCAATAAATGCAACAGCAATCGCGCTCTACGTTTACTGACGGTGTTTAATCACACCTTGCCACTGAAGTTGCAATCTGCCACCAAACAAGATGCGGAAACGATTTTAAAACAAGCGATTGATATTGAAATTCCTTTTTGTGAAACCATCAATCGTACCGTTTTGGAAGATCAAAGAGTGGTGACTTCCAAGTTAAAGGCCGCGGAGCCATTGAAAAACCTTAGCGCCATGATCCTTGGCGAGACGATAAATAACACACCCAGTTTCTTCGCCTCCCTGAAGCAGAGGTTGTCGCGCTCATGATCGGTGCAAAAGCGATATATGTGGGCATTCGTAATCAAATTTTCGATGCTCTAGAGCCCGAAGCGATCGCGCAGATGACCAAAGAACAACTGGCTAAGCAGTTGGATGGTGCCGTAGGGCTATTGATTGATCGCGAACGGTTAAGCGTGCCTAAAATCATCCGCGCAGAGTTTGTCAAAAACTTAGTGGATGAACTGATAGGCTTGGGGCCTCTACAAACCTTGATGGATGATGACACCATCAGTGACATTATGATCAACGGTCATCATAACGTCTTTATTGAACGTGGCGGTTTGGTGGAAAAGGCACAGATCGACTTTATTGACGAACGCCAGTTACTTGATATCGCTAAGCGAATTGCCTCACGGGTCGGTCGACGCGTTGATGAATCCTCACCCACTTGTGATGCGCGTTTGCAAGATGGTAGCCGAGTTAACATTGTTATTCCGCCGATTGCCATTGATGGAACTGCCATTTCGATTCGTAAATTCAAAAAACAGAGTATCGACTTTACTAAGCTATGTGAATTTGGTGCCATGAGCCCCGAGATGGCGCAAGTGCTGATGGTGGCAGCAAGATGCCGTCTCAACATTTTGATTTCCGGCGGTACCGGTTCAGGTAAAACCACCATGCTCAACGCGTTATCACAATTCATTTCAGAAAATGAACGCATTATCACCATTGAAGATGCCGCCGAGCTGCGTTTACAACAGCCGCACGTTGTCCGTTTGGAAACACGTACCGCAGGAATAGAAAATACCGGGATGATTAATCAGCGTGATTTGGTGATCAACTCACTGCGAATGCGACCCGACCGAATCATTGTCGGTGAGTGTCGTGGTGCAGAAGCGTTTGAAATGTTACAAGCAATGAACACCGGTCACGATGGTTCGATGTCGACTCTGCATGCCAATACACCAAGAGACGCACTGGCTCGTGTTGAGTCGATGGTGATGATGGCAACGAGTAGCCTTCCTTTGGAAGCGATCCGCCGCACGATAGTCAGCGCTGTGGATCTGATTATTCAGATCAGTCGCCTGCACGATGGTAGCCGTAAAGTGATGAGCATCACCGAAGTGATTGGGCTAGAAGGTTCAAGCGTCGTATTGGAAGAAATTTTCCGCTTCCAACCCAATTTGCGCCAAAGTGAAGATGGTAAAGTCAATGGCAATTTTATTACCTCTGGCTTAATGCAGCGCTCGGTTCTGTATGAAAAAGCACGCTTTTTTGGATTGGAAGAGAAACTCGCTCAAGCCTTTCGTTCGTTAGAGGAGAAATCGGCATGATGTGGTTGCTGCTACTTATGATCGGCATCCTGTTGCTGCTTGTGGGTTTGCGGCAAAGGAAAAGTGCCCGATATGATTACCTTGCTGAGTTTGCTAAAACGGTGCATGTCGAGTCCATGATTGCTGAGCACCAAGCAATTGATATGAAGTCACTCTCCGATCGCACATTAAAAGACCGCCTAGATCAGAGCTGGAGAAGCCTGAGCAAGCAGCTAGGGAAACTGGCGCTGTTAAAGGTGCTTGGTTTTATTGCCTTACTGATTTTTCTCGGCGTCGAGTTTAATCAGCGTTTTGTTCGTGGCTCTGATCTGATGGTCGTGGTCATTGTCGTGGTCGTAGGATTAACCTTTGCCTATTTTTGGCTTCAAAAGCGTGAACAAACTCAGTTTGAAGACAGTTTTCCTGATGCCTTAAATATGCTCAGCAGTGCCGTCTCATCGGGCGAAAGTATCACTCACGCGATCATGTATGTCGGTAATACACTCAATAGCGATGTCGGTAGAGAGTTTAAGATCATGGGCAAGCGTTTACAACTTGGTGAGTCGCCCGATGATGTGTTTCGTAAGGCTTGCCTGCGCTTTCCTTATCCTTCTTTTCATTTTTTTGTGATTACTTTACGCGCCAATATGCAGCGTGGCGGTCAGCTGAAAGAAGTGATTCTGCGCCTCAATCGCTTGTTATTTAATGCTCGATCGATTGAAAAAAAGAAATTTGCCTTGACCTCAGAAGCGCGAACGTCAGCCAAAATTGTTGCCGCTATTCCGTTTTTCTTCTTATTTATGCTGCAATACCTTAGCCCTGAAAATTACGAGTTTGTGATGTTTGATCCTGCCGGTCGCCCTATCCTTTACTACGTATTGATCAGCGAAGCAATTGGTATTGCGATTGTATGGGGGTTAATGAAGAGTGTTCGCTAATGTTTCTTTGACCTCAATTGGTCAAGTCGGTCCACTTTTTTCTATCGCCATACTCATGCTCGGTGTATTGCTGCTGCTTGCTTCGCTGCGCAAAGAGAAAAGAAAGCAATTTTGGAAAGATTATTATCTGCATCAAACCGCAGGGCAGACAACAGAAAAAGTCAGCTTACTTGAGCGACTATCGGCAACGCTTAATCGGCTCTTTTCCTCTGACAAGCATTTGCAGCAGAAAAAAATGCTAGCAGCGGGTTTTTATAATGCCAAGTTCGCCACCTATTTTATGCCGATCAAGTATTCGCTATTGCTGTTAGGCGCGGCGGGAATCTATTTTTTATCGTTAAAAGCCGTATGGTTGGCAGACAATCTACTGCTATTTATGGCGCTATGGTTGGTGATAAGTCTGATTTTACCTGATAGCTATTTGGCGATTCGGGCAAAAAACCTGAGCCATAAAATTTCCAATAAACTGCCGTATCTTCTGGATTTAATGGCGGTATGTGTGCAAACCGGTATGACGATTGAAGCCGCGATCAGTTATCTTGCCAAAGAGATGAAAGGGTTTGATAAAGACATCAGCTATTTATTGGTGAAAACCGATGATAGAGCACGTTTAGTCGGTTTAGAGACTGCGCTCGATGAGCTTTACGCTAGGGTGCCCTCAAATGAAATGCGTAGTTTCGTCATGACCTTAAAGCAAAGTTTGCAATATGGCAGCTCGATTTACAGTGTTTTGACCACCCTATCAGCGGATATTCGAGAGGTTCAGATGCTGCAGATCGAAGAAAAAATTGGCAAATTGGCGGCAAAAATGTCTATTCCTCTGATTGTCTTTATTATGGTGCCAATTGTGATTTTAATTGCTGCCCCTGGTGTAATGAGGATGATGATCAATGCCTAATAAAGTGTCGAGCAAAATAGCTAATGCCCTATGGCTACTCTGTGCCTTATCACTACCGGGCTGCAGTAGTTTATATCAAACGTCCAATAACGAAGGAAGCCAGGCGCAAAATCGTGACAAGCCGTTGGAGTTTGATCAGGAATCTTTATTGATCAAAACCAAGAATCAAGCGGGTTTAATTGAGTTGCATAAGGCTCAACTTCAGCAGCAAGAAAGCCCACAAACACGTTTAAAATTGGCTCAGGCTTATTTCGATGGTCACGATCCGGAATCCACGTTATTTGTGCTCACTCCTTTACTCAGTAGCAGCACAACTTTGCCGCGTGATGAACTTTATTTTCTTCAAGGTCGAGCAGAATATCAACTGGGGCAGATAGAACAGGCGCAACGTTCACTGTCAGCCGCTCTGCAAGTGAATCCGAGCAGTGCCAAGGCTTTAAATTCGATCAGCATCATCTATGCGCAGCAAGGGGAGTGGCGAAAAGCACGCGAAGGTTTTATTCGTGCCCGCGAGCTGATGTTTGATGATGTGACGGTCAAAAATAATTTGGCGCTGATTGATATATTGGAACAGGATTACCAAAGCGCTGCAGCGCGTTTGTTACCGATTTATCTCAATGGCCAAGCGGATGACATGGTCACCGCGAATTTAGCCTTGATAATGGCCAAAATTGGCAGCTATGAGCATTTACGCTCTTTTTATGGTCAGCAATACAGCGATGAAGAACTATATCTGGCCTATCTTAACCTGCGTGAAGTGCAATTAATGAATCACACGCCAGTAAAGGCATCGGCTAATTCAAAAAGCCATCTGTTGAAGCCAAATAACAATAACACAAACGTTGTTATTCCCGTTGAGGAGACAAAAGATGTGTCGTTTGTTTTCTAAGCAATCGCCAGCGAGCGGATCAAAGCAATCGGGTGTTGCCACGATTGAATTTGTTGGTGGTTTCTTTGCCTTTTGGCTGATGTGTATGGCTTGGGTTGAGATGAGCTTTCTCTCTTATGTCTCGAGTTTGGGTGATTTAGCGATTGCCACCGCGGCAAGGGAAACAAAAAAAATCGATGGCGATGATTATGAAGCGCAGTTCAAGACGATTTTGCAACAGCAAAATAGCCTATGGCGCTATGTAGTGGACGCCAAAAACTTCAAAACTAGCATCCAATATGTCAAAAAATTAGACGATTTACACAATTACGAAAAGATTTGCCTGGGTGAGAACGGCGATGAGCTGAACTGCAGTGATGCAAAAGATATGGCGATTGCTGTCTATAGCATTAGTTATGATTACACGCCGATTTTTAATTTCTTTTTGAATGATAAAACGGTGTTTGCCCGTGAGGCGATGGTGATTCAGGAGTATCAGCGTGAAAAATTCACCCTCTAAGTTACAACAGGGCAATTTTACCGTCGAATTTGCTATCGTCGGCGTTTTTTTTGCCTTGCTGTTGGTTTTTAGCGCGGATGTGGTGGTCAAGCTTGCTTATAAAGGGAAATTAGAACGGCTTTCTTATTCTGCCGCCAGCATTATTAAAGAGCGCACAGAAATCTATGGCGCGGATCATTTTCCTTTTGAGCCAGAAAAGCAGATTGGTGAAGAAGCCACGCAATTGTATGACATTGTGCTGGCTTCGTTAAAAAGAACGTCAGGCAATTTCGATGCGGAAAAATTTGGTTTTCAGGTGCGTATGGTGCGAGAAAATAAAAACGTGCGTGTACCTTTCACTCAAGGCATCAGTTGCAATAACAGCCAGTCACTCCAACCGCTGGACTTTGTTACTACCTTTGGCCGACGTGCAACACTTTACGAAGTGACATTGTGTTATGAGACACCGAGTTGGTATGGTAATTTGATTGGCAAAGAATTCTCTCGCGTCAGCAGCCGCTCAGTCAGCATGGGGAGATAAAGATGAAGCAATATTGTCGTTTACACCGCCAATCTGGTCATGCCGCAATTCTTTTTGCACTGTTTATTCCTTTATTGTTTGGGGTATTCACTCTAGGTACCGATGGCGCTCGGGCGGTACAAGATAAAGCGCGCCTATTAGAAGCGGTGGAAGTGGCGAGTCTTGCTGTCGCTGGGCAAGGCTCCGATAATGCAGATTTGGCAAAAAATTATTTAGAGTACTATTTCCCCTCCGCGACGATTAATAACAATGATATTAAAATTAAAAAAATCAACTGTGAAGATAATGCGGATTGTAAGAACAGAAATCGCCGTTTTTTTGAATATCAAGTGTCAGCAAAAATTAGTCAACCAACGTGGTTCCCCGGCAATGATGCCATTATTGGTTTCGGCGAAAATTATTCGGTAGGTGGTCATTCATCAGCAAGAAAATTTCATGCTGAAACGGTCGACGTAGTACTCGTCGCTGATTTTTCTGGTTCTATGGCATGGCGTTGGGATAAAGACGGCTCACAAAATTCGGCCAATCCAGTACGCTATATTATGATGAAAGATATCATTTCTGAGATTGCCGATGAACTGGAGAAATTTAATCAGTATGTCCAAGTCGGAAATAAAAATCGATTAGCTATTACAGGATTTGACTATTTTACTTCGCAATTAATTGGTGAAAATAAAAACAAAATGGGACATTTCGATCATTTGATTTGTGATGGAGGTCAACGCTGTTCTATCAATTGTCGGTATAGTTGGTGGGGGGGATTAAATTGTGGTACTGTGCCAGGCAGCAATGCTGACAATGTTGATGCAGAGGCTACAGTCAAAAATATTTTTAATCTTGCTCATTGGTCTCATTCGGAGCCTATTCTTAAAACCAACAAAAGTTCTTCATTATCTTATTTTTCCGATATTGAATTGACCGATAACTTTAGTAGATTTAAAGAATTAATTAGCAACTATTACATAAAAGGCAGCGGAATTAGTGGTACATCATCATACTCTGGGATTATTCGTGGTGCACAAATTGCTCAATCAGGCTCAAACTCAAGACGTCTGATTATCATTTTGTCTGATGGTCAAGATAGCTATAGAGCAACCACGCAAAAGCTTATTCGGAAAGGATTGTGTAGCACTATTTTGAACGTCCTCAACAGTCAAAAGAACACTCAAGCCCGGATGGTTGCAGTAGGGTTCGCTTATGATATTAATGCATTTCCAGAGATGAAAAACTGCGTTGGTGAAGAGAATGTTTTTTCGGCAAAAAACAGAGACGATATCAAAAACAAAATCCTTGAGTTGATCACCGAAGAAATAGGCCATTTAGCGCTATGAAACACATTACCCTATTTTTGCTAATCAGCGTATTCACCACGCCAAGCTGGGCAGACAATTTATTGCTCTTTATTAATAGTGATGATCAGCTGCAACAACAGTAAGTTAATGTATTTAATCATCTGCTGTTTGAAGAGAAAATTCGTGGTTACGAGACGGTTTACATTATTGATTTAGCTCAAGAGCAACGCCCATTTCGTTGTGAAGCAGAATATATTCACGATGACCAAGGCTTTTACAGTGCTAAGTACCTACCCACTCAAACCCCACAAGTCATGGTGGTTGGCCGCCAAGGTGTGCGCCAATCCTATCGATTAACGGATTTTCTCGGCCACTATTTGTCCCCTTCAGCAAAGGAGTTTCCATAATGAACACAACCAAACGTCAGCTATCGCTTGCTTTATCACTACTTTGCTTTGGGGCTGCTTCGGTCTATGCATCGCCCAACCAAGATCAAAGCGCGTTTCATCATTACTGCAACGGCATCGACCTAGAGTTTGAGCAGAAAGTGCAAATCGCACCGGGTCGGCGCGTTCTACTTAACCACTCGGCTTTTCCGCTTATTGAACAAAGCAGAGAGCACCATGCCAGTGCCACTTTTATCGAACAACAGATGATTGCTGCCGGAGTGCAAGGCAATTGTGCTGAATATCTTTTGAGCCACGCTAAATCTTGGCAAGGGGAATCAAAAGAAGCGTTGGCGCGCGTCTACTTCTCGTTTAACAGTGCCGAATTAACTTCAGCTTCACGCTATTTACTCAACCAGCTTTTGGCACGGCTAAGAACCAATAATACGCTGACGGTAGAAGGGCATACCGATGATGTTGGTAGTGAAGAGTACAACTTTGCCCTAGGGCTACGTCGTGCTGAAAGTGTGGAAGCTTACTTAAAGCAATATGCTCAAACACCTGTGCAATTACAAAGCGTTTCTTACGGTGAAAAGCGCCCCATCACCACGAATGCCAGTGAAACTGGCCGAGCACAAAACCGAAGAGTGGAAATTAAGTGATAACTTAAGATGAAATTTTATAAGTTGGCTTAAACTAAGGAAGATGCATGTTGAGTGAGTGGATCGCAAAATGGCTTGCGCTGCGCGTCGATGATGAACGTTACAAGGATTACTGCTTCTTAGTGATGGCGTTGGTGGCGTTGACTGTCACCAATTTGTTTTTCCTCTTGTACAACATCTTTGCTATTCCTGATTAAATGATGCGAAGTACTGATTAATCCCCTAATGATTTTATAAAAATCATTAGGTTAAGGTAGATACACATCTTGTCATATGATCAAATGGTTTCGCCAAAAATCAATAATCAGACAACAAGACGTGCGAACTCGATATTTTACACGACTCTCTTTACCAATTCTGCCCCGAATTACACTTAAAACGACTCAACAGCTTAA
>NZ_JAWOVZ010000043.1:0-13521 GCF_033340175.1 Vibrio sp. 1557
GTAGATATCTATAATCAAATGAGGCCTCATACGGCTTTAAAATACAAAACGCCCGATGAAGTACATCGAGCGTTTTATTTAAAAAGTGTCAACCCATATCAGGACGGGTCACGTGAATTAAATATTAAACAGCTTTTTGGCATTCTCAGTCGTTATGGCATCGATGGTTGCGATGTCGACATCACGCAAGTCGGCAACACGTTGTGCAACGAGAGAAGTGTAGGCTGGTTCATTACGTTTACCACGGTGTGGCACCGGCGCTAAATATGGACAGTCGGTTTCTAAAATGACCCACTGCATATCCAAATGTGGAATGACTTTATCCATCCCGCCATTCTTAAAGGTTGATACGCCACCCAAGCCTAAGTGGAAGCCTAGCTCATTGATTGCTTGTGCTTCTTCTAAGCTGCCTCCAAAACAGTGGAATACACCACGCAGACGACCATCTTGCTCTTGTCGTAGCAAAGTGAGTGTTTCTTCAATCGAATCACGAGTGTGGATAACGACCGGTAAATCCATCTCTTTTGCCCAGTTAAGTTGAGCTACGAACGCCATTTCTTGCTCAGCACGATAGGTTTTGTCCCAATACAGGTCGATACCGATTTCGCCCACCGCAATAAACTTGTGTTTCTCAAACCAGCCGCGGATGATCTCCAACGTTTGCTCAACGTTGTTATCCACATAGCAAGGGTGCAGCCCCATCATTGAGTGGCATACGTCAGGATATGCCGCTTCGGTTTTTAGCATGGGCTCAATTGAGTCCAGATCGATGTTTGGCAACAGGATTTTATTAATGCCTTGCGTTAAGGCGCGTTGTACTACTTCATCGCGGTCGTTATCAAATTCGCTAGCATAGATGTGCGCGTGGGTATCGATCATCGTTACTCTCTGTGCTTCATGGTTGGTTTCGTATTCGAAGTATACTTGAGTGTGAGTGCTGGGTCATTTTCAGTTTTTTTCATTACCTTTTTCCAGATTGTCACTCGCAACATGCATCAAGAGTGATATGATTTTGTTCACCAGATGATTTGATCATCATAACCGTCCAGACAAGGAGAAAATGGTGTCTGTATCAATTCAAGGTCCATTCCCTGCACGCCGTATGCGTCGTTTACGTAAGCACGATTTTAGTCGTCGTTTGATGGCTGAGAACCAACTTTCTGTTAATGATCTGATTTACCCAATGTTCATTCTTATGGGTAAAGATCGTCGTGAGAGCGTGGAGTCCATGCCGGGTGTAGAGCGTTTGTCGATTGATTTAATGCTAGAAGAAGCACAATACCTTGCAAATCTAGGCGTTCCAGCAATCGCGCTTTTCCCTGTCGTAAACCAAGACGCTAAAAGCTTATGTGCTACTGAAGCCTACAACCCAGAAGGTTTGGTTCAGCGAGCAGTACGAGCGCTTAAAGAACACATTCCTCAAATTGGTGTAATCACAGACGTGGCACTTGACCCATTCACGACACATGGCCAAGACGGCATCATCGATGAAGATGGCTACGTAATGAATGATGAAACCACAGAAGTATTGGTTAAGCAGGCTTTGTCTCATGCAGAAGCGGGTGCTGACGTAGTCGCGCCTTCAGACATGATGGATGGCCGAATTGGTAAGATCCGCGAAGCATTAGAAAACGCGGGCTACATTCATACTCAAATCATGGCTTACTCGGCTAAGTACGCATCGAACTACTACGGACCATTCCGTGATGCGGTTGGCTCTTCTTCAAATCTAAAAGGCGGCAACAAGAAAAACTACCAAATGGACCCAGCAAACATTGATGAAGCGATTCACGAAGTGGCGCTAGACATCAATGAAGGTGCGGACATGGTGATGGTTAAACCTGGTATGCCATACTTAGATGTAGTTCGCCGAGTAAAAACTGAACTTCAAGTACCGACATTTGCTTATCAAGTCTCTGGCGAGTACGCGATGCATAAAGCGGCGATCATGAATGGCTGGCTCAAAGAGCGTGAAATTGTGATGGAATCACTATTGTGCTTCAAACGTGCAGGTGCAGATGGCATCTTAACGTACTTTGCGAAAGACGTTGCTGAGTGGTTGGCAGAAGAGAATGCACAAACTGCTCAACACCTAAATCGTACTCCGGAAGCGACAGAAGAGTAATTATCGCTCAGTGAGAAATACCAGACCAACAAGAGTTGTTCGTCTGTATATACCCAAGTAACCTCAGGCGGATTACAACAGTAACAATCCAAGGTGCTTGGGTATTTTTATTTTGGAGAAGAGAACAATGACAATGCTGATTCGTGAAGGCACATTGGAAGAAGCACTTCAAGTTGTGGCGCGTGTTACCGAGTTTTCGAAAGGAGAAACGGTAGACTCCATGACTCAACGTTTAGAAGAGAAAAACAGTTTAATCCTCGTTGCAGAAAAAAATGGCACGATTGTCGGCTTCAAAATAGGTTACGAATTAGAGGATGGTGTTTTCTATAGCTGGTTAGGTGGTGTTGTCCCTGAAGCTCGAAATGAAGGCGTGGCACAACTGCTTTTGGAAGCTCAAGAGGATTGGGTGGCAGAACAAGGCTACAACACATTAAAAGTGAAATCTCGAAACCAGTTTCCGGCTATGCTTCGCTTGTTATTGAGAAATGGCTATATCATTGAAAAGTTTGAAGAAAAAGTAAATCTTCGAGAATCTAGAGTGCATTTCATTAAAGCAATGTGAAAATAAATGAGATTTTTTCTCATTTAACTGTTGACTACGAAATGAGAATCATTATTATTAAACCTGTCTTAGGGAATGAGGAAAGTTCACAAGGACGTTGAGTGACTTATTAACAGAAGTTAATTAACTGAAAGTTGAGAAGTGATGAAACATTTTTCCGAGAACTTGCACGAATTCTTTTTGACACGACATTGCTCACATTGCTTCCAGTGTAATTTATAGCTTCTTGGTTAAGCTGCTCTATTTACAGAATTTGCTTTACCACTTCTGCTAGGCGACCCCATTCGGGTCGCTTTTTTCTTTTCTACGATTTCTATTTGACGTCACTATTAATATCTTTTCCACATGCGATGATCATTTTAGGATCGTTGATCTTCTCGCCGTTATGCGAATTTGTTGTTATAAATCAATAGTTTGAGTTGGTGTTTTCTTGTGTTTTTTGTTATTGGATAACCAGTGGATAATTTCTATAAACAGAGTTATCCACAGGAGGTGGTGTTTTCGTGAATAAAGTCGGAAAAATTTACGCGACCTAGATCGAGCGAACAAGATAGATTCAGATCAGCAGTCATGGCATCCTAGGCAGATCTCTCAAGTACTGAATTGGATACAGACAATTATGGCAAGTATTCCTGAAAATCCGTTGATCCTTATCGACGGCTCTTCTTACCTATATCGCGCTTTTCACGCCTACCCGGGCACCATGAGCAATGGTGAAATTCCAACTAATGCCGTTTACGGCGTCGTGAACATGTTACGCAGCATGATGCGTCAGTTTGCGTCTGAGCGCATCGCGGTGGTTTTCGATGCAAAGGGAAAAACCTTTCGTGATGATATGTATGCAGAATACAAAGCGAATCGTCCGCCAATGCCGGATGACCTGCGTTGTCAAATTGAACCATTACACAATGTTATTCGTGCAATGGGTTTGCCGCTGATCTGTGTTCCTGGCGTCGAGGCGGATGACGTCATCGGTACGTTAGCATACCAAGCATCACAAAAGGGCATGCCTGTATTGATCAGTACTGGTGATAAAGACATGGCGCAGTTAGTGGATGATAACATTACTTTGATCAACACCATGACAAACGTCGTAATGGATCGTGAAGGTGTGGTTGAAAAGTTTGGCATTCCACCTGAGTTGATCATCGACTACTTAGCACTGATGGGCGATAAAGTAGATAACATTCCTGGTGTACCGGGTGTCGGTGATAAAACGGCGACCGCACTACTGCAAGGTATTGGTGGTCTGACGAAGTTGTATGAAAACCTCGATGATATTGCAGGGCTTGGTTTCCGTGGTTCTAAAACCATGGCGAAAAAGCTCATCGACAACAAAGAAAATGCCATGCTTTCGTATGAGCTCGCGACCATCAAATTGGATGTTGAGCTTGAGGAAACGCCAGAATCATTGCTGAAAGCGGAACCAAATAAAGACGAATTAGTGAAGCTGTATGGCCAACTGACGTTTAAATCTTGGTTGAATGAACTACTTGAAGGCGGTTCTGGATCAGTGGAGGCCGTAGAGCTTGCAGGATCTTCACAAGCTTCTTCTTCTCAAGCCGAGATGGAAACTTCTGCGGTAACAATCGATCGCAGCCAATATGAAACAATTCTGGATAAAGAAACCTTCAATGCTTGGCTAGATAAACTTCAAACGGCTGAGCTGTTTGCATTTGATACGGAGACCGATAACCTAGATTACATGCTAGCGAATCTAGTTGGTTTGTCATTCGCTGTCGATGAAGGTATTGCGGCTTATGTGCCAGTTGCACATGACTATTTAGATGCGCCTGAACAGCTTGATCGTGATTGGGTACTAGAACAGCTGAAGCCAATTCTTGAAGATGCAACGAAAGCAAAAGTCGGTCAAAACTTAAAGTATGATGCGTCTGTACTCGCTCGTTACGACATTGAGCTAAAAGGTATCAAGCACGACACGATGTTGGAATCGTATATCTACAACAGTGTCGGCGGTAAACACGATATGGACAGCTTGGCGCTTCGCTTCCTACAGCACAGCTGCATTTCTTTTGAGCAAATTGCAGGTAAAGGCAAAAATCAGCTTACGTTTAACCAAATCGAACTGGAACAAGCATCGCCATACGCGGCAGAAGATGCGGATGTGACCCTTCGTCTGCACAATCGCTTGTTTGCTAATATCGAGCAGGATGAAAGCCTGAAGACAGTTTACGAAGAGATTGAAATGCCGTTGGTGCCAGTTCTTTCGCGCATTGAACGCACTGGGGTCTTTATCGATGAAATGAAGCTGAGTGCGCAGTCGGTCGAGATTACCGCTCGCCTTGATGAGCTTGAAAAGAAAGCGTACGAAATTGCAGAGCAAGAGTTTAACATGAACTCGCCAAAGCAATTACAAGCCATCCTATTTGAAAAAATGGGTTTACCGGTTGTGAAGAAAACGCCATCAGGCACACCATCGACGAATGAAGAAGTTCTGCAAGAACTCGCGCTAGACTACCCACTACCAAAACTGATTTTGGAATACCGTGGTCTGGCGAAGCTAAAATCAACTTACACGGACAAACTGCCGAAGATGATCAACCCATCAACGGGTCGTGTGCATACTTCTTACCACCAAGCAGTGACCGCAACGGGTCGTCTATCTTCTACTGATCCGAACTTACAGAATATTCCAATTCGTAACGAAGCCGGCCGTCGTATTCGTCAAGCGTTTGTCGCGCCATCTGGGCATAAAATCTTAGCGGTCGACTACTCGCAAATCGAACTACGCATCATGGCGCACCTTTCTGGCGACCAAGCGTTGTTGGATGCATTCCGTGATGGCAAAGATATCCACGCGGCAACCGCAGCAGAAATCATGGGTGTTTCTATTGAAGACGTTTCAAGTGAGCAACGTCGTCGTGCGAAAGCGGTTAATTTCGGTCTTATTTACGGCATGAGTGCGTTTGGTTTGGCGAAGCAATTAGGCATTCCTCGTGGTGAGGCTCAAGCGTACATGGATACATACTTTGAACGTTACCCAGGCGTGATGCAGTACATGGAAGACACACGCAGCACGGCAGCAGATAAAGGGTATGTTGAAACGATTTTTGGTCGACGTTTGCATTTACCAGAAATCAAATCGCGCAACGGGATGCGTCGTAAAGCTGCTGAACGTGCGGCAATCAACGCACCAATGCAAGGTACGGCTGCGGACATCATTAAGAAAGCGATGCTGTTGGTTGATCAGTGGATTCAGGAAGAAGGCAATGGTCGTGTGAAGTTATTAATGCAAGTACACGATGAATTGGTCTTTGAAGTTGAAGAGTCATCATTGTCCGAAATTGAAAGTAAAGTACAGGAATTGATGGAATCTGCAGCAGAGCTAAAAGTACCGTTGGTTGCAGAAGCAGGTCACGGTGATAACTGGGATCAAGCTCATTAGTCACTTTTAGACCAAAATAACCAATTAATTATGAGCCAGCGCACAAACGCTGGCTTTTTTTTGAGATTAAAAAAGCTAGCGCAAAGTTAACTTTGATGTTGCTTAATAAAAATTTCATGAAAAAAAACTACAAAAATTCTTTGCAATTCTGACCAATTGTTGTACATTAATACTCGTAGGGTACAGAGGTAAGATGTTCTATCTTTCAGACCTTTTGTTTCACGTTATTGGATTAGGCTGATTCAGCCGCCCCAGTCAGTTTTTGACTGGGGCGTTTTTTATTGGGCGAAAGAAAATTATTCTTTTGGATCAGCAGCTTAAAGTTTGCCTTCAAAAACCTTCTTTTTTGACCTTTCTAAGTCACTGCAAAATCTCGATTTTTCCTTCAAATTTATTGCGTTATTCATCCTGTAAATTTACGCCAGTCACACTATTATTTTTTCTTGAAAGAAACTAAGTTACATCTTTTTGAAGATTTGCTTGGCTTAACTGTCTGAATTGTAACGCTATTGGGTGTTTTTGGAGTGAATGTTTGGTGATACACAGGAAACAAGAGCGCTTTTTAACCTATTGAAATCGAATCTCAGTTCAGCAATGCTTCGTCACATAACAATAATTACCAATTTTTCTCTCCCGTTATCCCTGCCAGGAAGGCGGGGATTTTTATTGCCTGTTATTTAGTTCAGATAAACAAAAGCCCCACCAAATGGCAGGGCCGTGTCGAAGAAATTTAACAAATATTGTTAATTATTCTTCATCGCTCGCTGGTATCTCTTGTTCGTCTTCTTCTATCAGGTGTGCTAGTGCTGGTGCAAACCAGGTATCCAGTTTTGCACGTAGCTGATCGACACCTAATCCTTTCAGTGAAGAGAACACATCAACAGAAACGTCACCACCGAAAGTTTCTACTTGCTTACGAACTTTCAGTAGAGTTTGTTTGCGTGCACCACTTTTTAGTTTATCTGCTTTGGTTAGCAAAACTTGCACAGGAATGTGGCTATCGATGGCCCAGAAAATCATTTGTTGGTCGAGATCTTTCATTGGATGACGAATGTCCATTAGAACCACTAAGCCTTTTAGGCACTCGCGTTTCTGTAGGTATTCACCCAAAGATTTCTGCCATTTGTTTTTCATCTCTACCGGTACTTGAGCAAAACCGTATCCAGGTAGATCGACAATGTGACAACCTTCTTCTACTTTGAAAAGGTTGATTAATTGCGTACGACCAGGTGTCTTTGATGTCTTGGCTAAGCTTTTTTGATTAGTTAGACGGTTAAGTGCACTCGATTTACCAGCGTTTGAGCGTCCTGCAAACGCAATTTCGACACCTTCGTCTTCCGGCAGGTGACGAATATCGGGTGCGCTGGTGATGAAATGCGTATTTTGGTAATGAATTTTTACGCTCACTGTTAACTCCATCTCGACTTTGTGTAGTCGATTGATTACTTTTTTGTGAAAATGTGTAAAATAACCGTGCTCGGCATAAGGTCGCCTATTGTACCATGAGTGTACGCGGTATGTTCACATTCCGTGGTACTGGAAGCTTGATAATTATAATGGAATGTCATGAAGAAATTAGCGCTAATTTTGAGTCTTTTAGCCAGTTGCTCAGTATGGGCCCAAGGTAATATTGAGGCTGGTAAAGCAAAATCACAAACCTGTGTCGCCTGTCACGGAGCAGATGGCAACAGTGCAATAACAACGTACCCGAAACTCGCAGGCCAACACGCTAAGTATCTTGAGAAGCAGTTAAAAGAACTTAAGCTAGGCATGACAAGTGGTGGTAAACAAGGTCGTTACGATCCTGTAATGAGTGGTATGGCAATGCCACTGAGCGATGAAGATATCGCAGACCTATCTGCTTACTACGCTTCGCTACCAGTTTCAGAAAACTCAACACCTGAAGATGTAGTAGCAAAAGGCAAAACGCTTTATACCGCTGGTGATGCCGAGCGTGGCCTAACCGCATGTATTGCATGTCATGGTCCTCGTGGCAATGGTACTGAGCTTTCAGGTTTCCCGAAAATTTCTGGTCAGCATGCTGACTACATCAAAGCTCAGCTAGAAAAATTCCGTGATGGCGACCGTGGTAATGATATGAATGCCATGATGCGCGACATCGCGAAGAAAATGACAGACGAAGATATCGAAGTGCTGTCTAAATACGTTGGCGGTCTGCACTAATATACCTAAATCGCTCAAGATCCTGCATCTTGAGCTGGTTGGGTAGATGTCCCTACATCGTTCGAGCAACTTGTACAAAAATGCCCTAGTGAATCCACTAGGGCATTTTTGTTCGTGACAGATATCACAGTCGAGTTTGGATGCGAAAGCGATAGTTGGCTCGGCAGTTTGTGAGACATTTGCCATACTTGATGTTGGCTTTTTCTTGTTAGTGTTTTTAAGTTTTTGATTAAATGATAATTTTGATTTTTTAGAAAAATAGGCGGATTTTTTTTCAACCCATTACTTGTGAGCATAACGGGATGGCGTAAAGTAGAAGTCGTTCACAGGGGGTGAATGTAAGGATTTAAGACTACGGTTTAGGTCTCCAAGGATGTAGCTCGGATGCTTGGTGATTTAGAAAGGGATTTAGATAGGTAGGGAGCCTATCAGATAAGGATGGTCATCTCGTCTGACGGTTAAGACAGTGAAACGGATCAGGCACAGGAAGTTGCTCAGTAGACAGGAAGTAAACGGATAGCCAAAACTCATCAGGAAGATGAAAAACAACTCTTTTTGGCAGGGAAAGCTCTAAAAACAAAGGGATCATTGGTGCACCAAATGTGTGCAACACAGTTTCGCCAATTGATGGCACTTAGAAAGCGACAGTCTGACTGTCGCTTTTTTTATATCCGTTGACTTGCTCAGTCGTAACTTGAATTGAGATTACAGCACTTACTTTAGCTTTATAGGTTGTAAACAAAGTTTTTTAATAAAAATTGCTGAAAAAATACTCAACAACACTCCAATCCGAGTTCACTTTCTGGTATGTTTCGCATCCCTGTTTGAGGAAGTCAGCATGCATACCTGTCCTTTATGCCAAAATCAGCGCACTCACCATTATTTTGAAGATAAGCGTCGTGAATATCTTCAATGTGAGCAGTGCAGCTTGGTATTCGTAAATCCAGACCAACGTTTGGATGCGGAAAGCGAAAAAGCTCACTATGATTTGCATGAGAACAACCCCGATGATTTGGGTTACCGACGCTTTTTGTCGCGTATTGCTGACCCGATCACAGAGCGAATTTCTCCACAATCAAATGGTATCGACTTTGGTTGTGGTCCTGGCCCAACGCTCTCCTTGATGCTGGAAGAGGCGGGGCACAACATGGCGTTGTACGATCTCTACTACCACCCTGATACGTCGGTTTTAGAAAAAACGTACGACTTCATGACAGCAACAGAGGTGATAGAGCACCTCTACCACCCAGATTTGGTGTGGAAGCAATGGTTGAATTTAGTTAAGCCAGGGGGCTGGATAGGCCTGATGACGAAAATGGTCATCGACGTGGAGGCTTTCAAATCATGGCATTATAAGAACGATCTCACTCACGTAGTGTTCTTTAGTCGTGACACGTTCCAGTTCCTAGCAGAGCGGGATAAGCTCGAACTCGAATTTATTGGTAATGATGTAATTTTACTGAGGAAACCCCAGTAATGAGCCGTAGTAAAAAATCTAGAAAACCGGGTGCCGCTGGTGCACCTGAGTTTGTTGTAACTCGTAACCGTACAGAATCTGATGTGGAAGGCCGTTTACGCAAGCGTGCTAAAAAGCGTAAAGGTCTGAAAACGGGTAACCGTAACTCAGAAGTTAACGAGCAGAAAAAGCAAGCTGCTGCACAAAATCGCGACCCGCGCTTAGGCAGCAAAAAGAAAATACCTCTGATTGTTGAACCTGCGAAGAAAATGACGAAGCAAGAGCGTCGTTTGTCGGCAGAGCAAGAACTAGAGATGCTAGAAAATGACGCGCAATTGAACGTGTTGCTAGACCGTATTGAAGCGGGTGAAAACCTGGGCACAGGTCTACAGAAATTCGTCGATGAGAAACTCGACCGCATTGAGAAGCTAATGGACCAACTAGGCTTGTTGGAACCTGAAGAAGAGGAAGACTTCACTGCACCTGCTGAGAAAAGCACGCGCAACGATGATGACTTGCTGGCAGATTTCGACGACATTAATTTCGACGACTATAAAGGATAATTAAGCTATGAATGTAACCTTATTAGCTATTGCTGGTGTTGTGATTATCATCGCACTCGCTTCTTATGCAGGTTACCTTCTGCTTCAATTGAAAAAGCAAAAGGAATTGCAGCTGAAGCATCAAAAATTGGCGATAGACAAACGTAACGCCAACATTTTTGAGAATGTGCATACCTTGTGTCAGGCGGGCATTCAAGGGCAGTGCGATTTATCTGAAATCAGTATCCGTGTGTATAACATCATGGATTATGTACAAGGTGAAGACCGCGTTGATTTCGATAAAACGTACCCTGCGATTTCTGAGCTTTACCACATCGTGAAAGATATGGCGCGTGGCGAAGAACGCCAACAACTTGCCAAGAAAGAGCGTATGCAACAGAACTTGACGCGTCATAAAGCGGAAAGCCGCCTCACTGATGCGATTATTGAGGAGCTCAAAGTGTTGCAGAAAAACGTCCAGCCACTGAATAATCAAATCAATATTCAGATGATTTAAGCGCGACCCCCAATAGTCTCCTTATGGCTAATGGGGGTATCGTGATCACGCTAGCACTTCTTTAGTTTTATACTTAAAAAGCCAGTCGGCGTTGCCACGCTTGTCATCGTCGTATGGCAAAATAGCGGCTCTGAATATCGGGTGACGGCTTTCGTTGCCCTAGCATTTAACGGAAAGTACCACCATGTCGAATCAACACACTGAATCGAAACAGCAAATCGTCTGGGATCAAGCGGTATTGGATAAGTACAACTATTCCGGGCCTCGTTATACGTCGTACCCAACGGCGCTGGAGTTTCATGAAGCGTTCACCATTTCTGATTATGATATGGCATGCACTCAATACCCAGAACGCCCATTATCGCTGTACGTACACATTCCGTTCTGTCACAAGCTTTGTTACTACTGTGGATGTAATAAAGTCATTACACGCCACTCGCACAAAGCGGATGAATACCTCGACGTGCTTGAACACGAAATTCGTCAACGTGCTGCATTACTTGTTGGTCGCACTGTGACGCAATTGCATTTTGGTGGTGGTACACCGACGTTTCTCTCTGAAAAGCAAATCACGCGTGTAATGAGCCTGCTACGCCAAGAGTTTACTTTTAGTAGCGATGCTGAAATCAGTATCGAGGTTGACCCGCGTGAAATCGAGCTGACCATGCTGGATCATCTGCGTAGTGAAGGCTTCAATCGCTTGAGCATCGGTGTTCAGGACTTCAACAAAGAAGTGCAAAAGCTGGTGAATCGTGAGCAAGATGAAGAGTTCATCGTTGCTATGGTTGCGCGCGCAAAAGAGTTAGGCTTTCGTTCGACGAACCTAGATTTAATTTACGGTTTACCGAAGCAGACCAAAGAATCTTTTGCCAAGACTCTAGAACAAGTGCTAGAGATGCAGCCGGGCCGTCTATCCGTGTTTAACTACGCGCACATGCCACAGCTATTTGCAGCGCAGCGTAAGATTAAAGACGAAGACCTGCCAAAGGCAGAAGAGAAGATGGCGATTCTGCAAGACACCATCGCGACACTGACTGATGCTGGCTACCAATTTATCGGTATGGACCACTTTGCTTTGCCGGACGATGAACTTGCTGTTGCCCAGCGCGAAGGTATTTTGCATCGCAATTTCCAAGGCTACACCACACAAGGTGAATGTGACTTGGTTGGCTTTGGTGTTTCTGCAATCTCGATGATCGGCGATGCGTACGCGCAAAACCAGAAAGAGCTGAAGAAATACTACGCTCAAGTCAACGAACTTCGTCACGCTCTATGGAAAGGGGTCTCTCTGGACTCCGATGATTTGCTCCGTCGCGAAGTGATTAAGCAGCTGATTTGTAACTTCAAGTTAGACAAGAAAGCCATTGAGTCTGAGTTTAAAGTGAGGTTTGAACAGTACTTTAAAGAAGATTTGCAGCTACTTCAGACCTTTATTAACGATGAGCTGGTGGAAGTGGATGACAATGAAATTCGTGTGACGCTGCGAGGTCGTTTGTTGATCCGTAATATTTGTATGAGCTTCGATAAATACCTACGAGCAAAGGCACGTCAGCAACAGTTCTCTCGTGTTATTTAATCAGAGATACAGATTCAAGATATAAAAAATGCCAGCAGATGGTGGCATTTTTTTATGTTTTCGCTGGATTTAAGCGCGATCTTTTACTTTTTCTCTCAGTTCCGATTTTTCTGCTTCTGAAAGGAACGCAATCTCAAGGCCATTGATTTGCGCTTGGCGAATCTGGTCTTGGCTCAGGCCAGCGGCTGGTGCCGCTACTTCGTATTCGTATGGCAGTTCGATACCTTCAACCGCTGGATCGTCAGTGTTCAGACACGCAAGAACGCCATGCTCTAGGAACTGCTTGAGAGGGTGGTTTTCTAGCGTTTCTACCGTACTTGTTTGGTAGTTTGACGTCAGGCAAGATTCAATACCAATGCGGTTTTCTGCTAGGTAATCCATCAGTTTTGGATCGTGAATCGCTTTTACGCCGTGACCGATACGAGTTGCGCCCAGCTCATTGATTGCTTGCCACATGCTCTCTGCACCTGCTGCTTCACCAGCATGGACCGTTACCCCAAGGCCAGCATCGCGTACTTGCTTGAAGTGAGACACAAAGCGATCACCCGGTTGGCCTAGCTCGTCACCCGCAAGGTCGACGGCAACGATGTGATCTTTCTGGCTCAGAATGCCGTCCAGTTCTTGTTGACATGCGTCAGTGCCAAATGTGCGACTCATGATACCGATCAGGTTGGCTTTCACGCCAAAATCGCGCATACCCGCTTGCACACCGTCCACGACGGCTTCAACAACCCCCGTTACTGGTAGTTTGTGTTTCATCGCCATGTAGTAAGGAGAGAAACGCAGCTCTGCGTAATCGATTTGTGCGTTTAGCGCGTCTTCTACGTTTTCGTACGCGACACGACGACACGCATCTAGGTCGCCCAGTACAGCAACACCCCAGTCGAGCTTAGAAAGGAAAGCAACAAGAGAGGGTTCCGCTTCGACAATTTGAACGTGAGGAGTGAGAGACTCAATATCGTACGCTGGTAGGGCAATGCCAAACTTTTGGCCTAGCTCAAGAATCGTTTTAGTACGAATGTTACCGTCGAGGTGACGGTGCAAATCAGTAAGAGGAAGGTTCTTCGTTATCATTTTGTCGATCCGGATAGTTATGAACTGGAACAGGGCCCAAACATCATCTGTGACAATACATGGGTAAGATTTGCAGTTA
>NZ_JAWOVZ010000044.1:0-13497 GCF_033340175.1 Vibrio sp. 1557
TCACCTTTTCTGGTGAATCTTCCATTTGCTCTAGAATACGAGCCATTTCATACGTGGTTAACGACATTACTTTTTGAGTTCCGTTATGGTGTCAGGAAAAGTCTGAGTGACAAATATACACGCCTTACTTACATTGGAAAATACTAAATTACACTGATTTACGCTTTCGCAAAGCTCGAGTGCCAGTTCTTCCCTGCTTTTGTAAACAGAACGACCAACGCAGGTAATAGGACCCACATATGAATTGCGATCAAGGTTTGTGGATCCAGAGATAAGCGTTGCAGTGTACCCACCAACAAACCAGAGCCACTCATTTGGAACAATCCAAGCAGTGCAGCTGCCGTGCCCGCCTTATCACCAAACGGTTCTAACGCTTTCCCTGCCGCTGCACCCAGAATGAATGCAAAACCTACAGAAGACATGAAGATAGGTAGCATGAAAGAAAGCGCGGTATTCTGACCATTCATCACTAGCATGATCACACCTGCGAGACCCAGAGTTGAGATCCCGGTGACCAAGGTGTTGTGAGTTCCAACGCGCTCCATAAACTTAGGCGCCAGCATACATGCCGCAATGTTTATCACCGCATTTACACCAAACCAGAAAGTGAATTCATTCATCGACAGCCCCATCCCCGTCATCAATACCGACGGTGCTGAGGTAACGTAAGCAAGAATAACCGCCATCGCCATCAAGCATAATGACGCATGGAAAACAAAAGATGGTGTGCTAAGCACTGCCCAATACCGACTAAGCTTAAACACCGCTTGCTTTTCTGTTGACGGGTTAGTCTCTTTCATCATGAAAAACATCAATGATCCAGACACCACAGCAAAACCCGCCATAAAGCTAAAGTTAGCACGCCAGTCAAATTGCTGAGTTAACCAGCTACCTAGAATTGGAGCTAAAGCCGGAATGAAACAAATCGCACCGTTAAGGTAGCTGATCATTTTGCCGCTTTTTTCCGGGCCAAAGATATCGCGAACTGTTGCAAAGGCTGCTACCGATGTCGCACACGCACCTAAGCCTTGTAGCAGTCGGGAAACCAACATCCACTCAATATTTTGAGCACTCCACGCCAATAAAGCGCTCATCGCGTAAATGGTGATACCGCCCAATGCAACAGTTCGACGTCCGAGTTTATCTGCTAAGGGACCTGCGAATAGCTGACCAACACCCATAGCAAATAAGAACCAAGTGATCGTGTCTTGTGCTAGCGCATTATCGACCTGAAAAGTGGAAGCAATAAGAGGTAAAGCAGGTAGATAAATATCAATCGCTAAAGGACTGAAAAGAACCAAAAGGGTCAATAACGCCATCTGTTTTTTACTATTAGAAAACTGGCTAGACACACAACACTCCGAATTGGATAAAGAACTTTGGGTAAAGCTTAATCATCTGATGATATGAATGGAAATGATGTATAATCATGAGCATTATTCCTCAGAGGAAATTCACTGTGAACGTCGAAAAACTGGCTCGTATCGATTTAAATCTATTGGTCTGCTTTAAAGTGCTGATTGAAGAGTTAAATGTTACTCGTGCGGCCCACCGATTGTGCTTAAGCCAATCCGCCGTAAGTAAATCACTGGCTAAACTGCGCATTCAATTTGATGACCCGCTTTTCACTCGAAACTCACATGGATTAACACCTACGCCGCGCGCATTGTTTCTTAAACCGAAACTGGATCTGTTGATAAATCAGTTAGAAGTGCTGACTCAACCCGAAGAGTTTTCTCCGCAAAGCAGCGAATACCGTTTTCAAATAGCAGCGGTAGAGAGTGTCTACCCTCTCATTCTACCCCATTTCTTACCGGCGATTTTTCAACAAGCACCTGGCGTGACAATCAGCACACACCCGTGGTCGGATAATACATTTAAAATGCTTCAACGCGGCGAACTGGATTTAGGCCTAACTGGAAAAGATATCGATATAAACGATGCCAAGCTGACTCTTCAACCACCCGATGACATTTGCGAGTTGGAAATTTATCGTGATTACCAAATGTGCATCATTCGCAAAAACCATCCTGCGCTAAAACAACCTTGGAATCTGGAAGCCTATCTCGCCCTACGCCATGTACAAGTACGCTGTGATGGCAACGACCGTTGGTTGCTGGATTATCGCCTTGCAGATATTGGCGCCGACCGCGATATTGCCGTCACCGTGCCCGACTTTAACAGTGCCGCAAGTTTATGTTCATACACCGACTTTATCTTTACTGCGCCAAGTCATTTTGTGCAACTTGCGGCCAAACAGCTTGATTTGGTCGTGCTGCCACTACCGTTAGAATTCCCACCTATGGCTTACACTTTATTCTGGCACCGAGATAGAGAAAACGACCCTGCATTAGGCTGGCTACGTACGATGATCACACAAAAAACCGATCACCTTAGATAAAAACACCGCACTCAATTTGCGCTTAGCGGCTAAAATGAGTAGCTTAACTGTCGTAGTCCTTTTTGGCTCATCTATGGCCTAGTTGTACTCCGACTCTATTGAAGTGATTGCGAACCTCAATGGAATCGTAAACTGCATGAAGCAGATGGAAACAGCTCCCACACCTGAGCATGAAGGAGCGGTAATTTGAAGGAATAACACAGATGCACAACGATACCCAAAGCCGCGTGAATGCAATCCGCGAATGGCTAGCACAACATAATATTGATGCCCTACTTGTCCCACATGAAGACGAGTACTTGGGCGAATACGTACCAGCGCACAACGAGCGTTTACATTGGCTAACTGGCTTTACTGGTTCTGCTGGTGCTGCGGTAATCACCAAAGACAAAGCCGCTATCTTTGTTGATGGTCGCTACACAGTACAAGTAACAAAGCAGGTTCCTGCTGATCTATTCGAATACCGTCACTTGATTGAAGAGCCTGCACTAGATTGGATTAAAGACCATCTTGCAAATGACGCGTCTGTGGCAATCGACCCTCGCATGCACAACTCTGCTTGGCTAGACATGGCACAAGCAAAACTTGCAGGTACCCTTGAGCTTAAGATTCTCGATAGCAACCCAATTGATGAACTGTGGCACGACCGCCCTGCTCCTGTGGTTTCTGATGTTCGCCTAATGGCAACAGAAACAGTTGGACAATCAAGTGAAAGCAAACGCCAAGAAATCGCAGAGCTCGTGAAAAAAGCCGGTGCAGACAGCGCAGTGATCACAGCACTTGATTCTATCTGTTGGTTGCTCAACGTTCGTGGTCTAGATGTCTCACGTCTACCAGTTCTTCTTTCTCACGCGATTCTGCACTCAGACTCAAGCGTGGAATACTTCCTAGATCCTGCTCGCCTACCTGCTGAGTTTGACGCTCATGTTGGTGCCGGCGTGACGGTTCATCACCCAGAAGCATTGCAAGCACGACTAGAAAACCTAACTGGCAAGAATGTACTGCTTGACCCTGCGACAAGTAACGCGTGGTTTAAGCTGGTTCTACAAAACGCTGGCGCATCTGTGGTGAGTAAAGCTGATCCATGCCTAATGCCAAAAGCAGCAAAGAACGCTGTTGAAATCGCAGGCATGAAAGCATGTCATATCCGTGATGGCGTAGCGATGAGTAAGTTCCTTTCTTGGTTAGATGCTGAAGTCGTTGCGGGTAACCTGCATGATGAAGCGACGCTGGCAGACAAACTGGAAGCGTTCCGCAGCGAAGACCCGACACTTATGGATCTTAGCTTCGATACTATCTCGGCAGCAGGTGGCAACGCGGCGATGTGTCACTATAATCACGAGAACCAACCTGAACCTGGCAAGCTAGAACTGAACACACTTTACCTAGTGGATTCAGGCGGTCAGTACCTAGATGGCACGACAGACATCACGCGTACCATCGCGATCGGTCAGCCTTCACAAGAGATGATTAAACAATTCACTCTCGCGCTAAAAGGCCACATCGGTGTTGCACGTGCACGTTTCCCGAAAGGCACACGTGGTTACCAAATCGATACGCTAGCTCGTCAGCACCTGTGGGCGGAGGGCTACGATTACGATCACGGTACTGGTCACGGTGTTGGTCACTTCCTAAGTGTTCATGAAGGTCCAGCAAGCATTTCGAAGAAGCAAATCGACGTGCCTCTAACAGAAGGCATGGTGCTGTCCAACGAGCCAGGTTACTACCGTGCGGATGCGTTTGGTATCCGTATCGAGAACCTAGAGCTTGTTGTTGAAACCCCAACTAACGGTGACTTCCCTGTTCTGTCATTCGAGTCGCTAACACGCTGTCCAATCGACAAGCGCAACATCAATGTTGATATGCTAACTCGTCCAGAGCTTGCTTGGTTGAATGATTACCATCAGAAGGTATGGGATGAGATCAGCCCACTTGTTGAGGGTGATGTGAAAGAGTGGCTTCGTCAAGCAACACTACCAGTAGCACACAGCTAGAAGCTAGAAGCTAGAAAAAGTAGAGGGTTGATGTTTTGCATCAACCCTCTTTTTTTGCCTATGTTTCACGTGAAACATAACGATGACCAGTGGCTTTATTTATTGCTTAACCGGAATACGCTGAGTGCCAATCTCGCCATACAGGGTCAAAACCTTTGGCTCGAATCATATTTTCCACAGAACCCGCGCTTCGTTCGTCACTGATCTCAAACTGCTCGAGTTCAGCATCATCCATCGCATAACCACCCGGCTGAGTTTTCGATGCAGCAGACATACTAGTGATGCCTAACGGTAATGCATTGTCTCTGAACTTCGGTGATTCACGAGTCGATAATGACAACTCCACTTCTGGATTCAACAAGCGATAAGCGCAAATCAACTGCACAAGCTGTTTATCCGTCATGACTGATTTTGGTTGGAGCGCACCCTCACAAGGACGTAAACGTGGGAAAGAAATTGAGTAACGAGTCTGCCAATACGTGCGCTCAAGATAGTCCAAGTGCGCTGCCACATAAAAACAGTCGGTACGCCACTCTTCCAATCCTATCAAAGCACCAATACCGATCTTATCGATGCCTGCTTTTGCAAGACGATCGGGTGTATCCAATCGGTATTCGAAATCCATCTTATTGCCACGCAGATGGTGCTCGGCGTAAGTCGAAGGATGATACGTTTCTTGATAAACCATCACCGCATCTAAACCCAATGTCTTGAGCTCAGCGTATTCGTCTTGATCAAGTGGCTGCACTTCCATCGCCAAATAGTTAAAACGTTGCTTAATCATCGGCACCATTTCGCGGAAGTATTTCATACCCACTTTAGTTTCGTGCTCGCCAGTCACCAGCAATACGCTATCAAACTTCATGCGCTTGATGGCTTCGACTTCTGCTGCCACTTCGTCCCGATTCAAGGTACGACGCTTGATTCTATTCTCCATTGAGAAGCCGCAATAAGTACAGGCATTGGCGCACAAGTTAGAGAGGTATAATGGAATGTAAAGCGACATGGTATTACCAAAGCGCTTACGAGTTGCCGAATATGACAGTTGTGCCATCTGCTCTAAGTACGCTTCAGCCGCTGGTGAAATTAGCGCTTTAAAGTCTTCCAAATCACGCTTGGGTTTATTCAATGCTCGCTCGACATCTTGTGCCGTTTTCGCGTAGATCGACATTGAAATGTCATCCCAATTCAGCTGCTTAAATTGTTCAACGAAGCTCATGTTTTCCTCGCTTAATAGCTAAACCAATCTAGGACTAAAGCTCATCTAGGAATGACGTCAGTGGACTCGACGCAACCGCATGAGAAACCTTACCAGCAAGTCCGGCTTCATAAGCCATACTCCCCGACTCTACCGCCAACTTAAATGCCTTCGCCATCGCAACGGGATCGCTCGAAGCTGCAATCGCAGTATTGACGAGCACGGCATCCGCGCCCATTTCCATCGCACGCGCGGCATGTGAAGGAGCACCAATACCCGCATCAACAACGACAGGAACATTAGCTTGGTCGATGATGATCTCTAGGAAATCGTGAGAAACTATCCCTTTGTTGGAACCGATCGGCGCACCTAATGGCATGACTGCAGCACAGCCTACTTCTTCCAATCGTTTACACAGAACCGGGTCAGCATGACAATAAGGAAGGACAATGAAGCCTTCACGAACCAGTTGCTCAGCGGCTGCTAGTGTCTCAATTGGATCGGGCATCAAGTACTTCGGGTCTGGATGAATTTCTAGTTTTAACCAGTTTGTACCTAACGCTTCTCTCGCCAATTGTGCTGCAAACACAGCATCTTTAGCATTCTTTGCACCTGAGGTGTTCGGCAATAAGTTCACACCCGCTTGTACTAACGGCAGCAAAATATCGTCTTGTTGGTCGTTCACATCCACACGCTTCAACGCCATGGTCGCAAGTTGAGAACCCGAGACTTGAATCGCTTCTGCCATTAATCGGCTGTTGGCAAACTTCCCTGTTCCCGTGAACAGTCTTGATTCGAATTGTTTATCACCAATTTTAAGCATCGACTTTAACCCCCTGCGATCGCTTGAAACAAAGAGATGCTATCTCCCTGTGAAAGAACTGTGCTAGCCCACTCACTGCGCGGCACAACATTGTTATTAATTGCAAAAACACAGCCCATTTCAGGCAGCGCAAATTGACTAATGATTTGCTGTAGATTTGACTCACTGGCAACTTGATGTGACTGGTCATTGATGACAATAGTGATCACATCTAAGTCAGCAGCTGTCATTTGTGTTGTTTGTTGTTCTGATAACGTCATTGCTTCCAACTCTCTTAATTCTGGCCATTACTCGTAAACTAAATCTGAGCACACACTTGGCACTGTTTATCTTTACTTATCGCCATGGTTTGCCATTGCAGCTTCAATCCATCGAACAGGTGTAACTTGGCAGTCTCGACATGAAACTTTCCCGTCGCCAATTTTTGAATTGCCGCAATCGCTTGGTAGTTGCCAAGTGTGCCCACCACCGGACCGACGACACCGCTCTCACTGCACTTTTGCGTTTGCGGTAATTCGTCAAACGGATACAAACAGCGGTAACAGGCTTTACTCTGCGCTTCTTGTTCACTTGGTGTTTGATAATCAAAGACAGCGAATTGCCCTTGCCAACCAATTGCCGCCGCCGAGATGAGCGGTGTATTTTGCTCGAAACAAACTTGGTTAATGAGCTGGCGCGTTGGCATGTTATCGGTGCAGTCGAGCACCACATCCGCTAGCATCACCTCAAGCTGCAGCTGTGCTTTGTCTAATCGCCTATTGAGAGCACGAATTTGGACCATAGAATTAAGTTCAGTGAGTTGCTTTACAGTCGCTTTTGTTTTCGCAACTTGGATGTCTTGCTCACGATAAATGATCTGACGTTGTAGGTTACTGCTATCAACTTCATCGTCATCGACCACAACCAATTTACCAACACCCGCTGATGCCAAGTACAAACTCGCTGCGCTCCCTAACCCACCACAACCGATGATCAGCACATGCGATTTGCTCAAGCACTCTTGCCCACTTTCAGCAATTTCAGGCAGAGCGACTTGGCGTTGATAGCGAAGGAACTGCTTATCCGTGAGCATGCTCACCTCTCTTGCTATGCGCCAACTCAATATTCTTATCAGTAAACGTTAGCTGTCTTTCCTTCATCAGTTGTGCGAAGAACTCGATGACCGATTGAGGTGATTCTGCCAACGTAAGAGCTCGCACAACTGCCAAACTAGAAACACCTGTTTGCCAAACTTGGGCTGCATTAGATTGGTCAATACCACCAATCGCAACCGTCGGAAAGCCAAGCACATTGTCACTAACTGCTTTGTCTTTTGAAGGACGGAAAGCAGCCTCTGTGTTTGTATAAGGAATGCTATCAATCAGCTTTTGATACAGTGCCAAGCGCACCAAGCCTTGTGGTTTCGATGGCATCTGTTTTGTGGTGGTTGGGAAAATATGCCCTAGTGCGATGTAGCTAGGATGAATTTGTACGATGCGCAGTAGTTCGTAATAACCATGCGTAGAAAGACCAAGACGAATGCCGGCTTTAGTTAGCTGAGCCAAATTCGATTCTTCTATGTCTTCTTGTCCTAGGTGAACGCCATAAGCGCCATGCTTGATTGCCAACTGCCAATAGTCATTGATGAACACTTGTGCTTGATACTGACGACCTAGCTCAATTGCTCGAATGATCTGTTGTTCTAAATCGGCTTGTTGTGGGTTCTTGATTCGCAGTTGAATAGTGTTGATGCCTAGTGGCAGTAGACGCTCAATCCAAGCAACATCATCAACGACTGGATAGAGCCCTAGACTTTGCTTAGTTAGAGTTGGAAAGCTAACACTCTCGCCTTGTGCAGACCAACCAACTTGAATACCTAGTCGCTTATCCTCCAGTACAGGTATGGGGAAATCATCAAATTGATCAGCCCACTGAGTAGATCTTCCCTCGTCAAGGTTGTCATTCAACAGTGTTTCACGTGAAACATTCGCTTGTTGAGTTAGCATTCCTCGAGCAAGTGTTAACGCATCTTCGATAGGAAAATCGAGTACTGTCAGCGTTACTGTCCAAGCAAGGTGATGTTCGGGATCGAACATTGCGTTGAGTTTGGACTTAACAGAAAGCGCTCTCACTTCGTCGTTGATTGGGTGACGCCAGATATCAAGCTGAAGCACTTTCTCCTTTTCATCGGAAACCTGCGTATCAGCAATGCCAATATAAATCGCTTTCGACGGTTGCTTAGCACACGCTTCTACCGACAAAGCAGAACGGTAATAGAGAGTAAATGAACACTCAGGCTCAAAGTTATGTCCACCAATAAGGTCAGTCGTTATATGTGTAATCTGTTGGTCGCGAACAAGCTGAATAGATTGAGTTGGGCTCACACCCAACTCAATGTCTTCGATGCTAAAACCCTGTTCTTTCGCCAACAACAAACATTGCTGAACTAAACCTGTCAGTTCAATCAATGATGACGGAATAAGGATTTTGCTCATTAGTCACTTACCTCGGCATGTGCTGCTGGGTGGTATAGCTCGGAGCCTGACTCTCTAAATTCTTGCGATTTCTGACGCATCCCCTCAAGAGGATCATCCAGCATTTTGATCGAGATAGCTTGGTCCGCAGCAACTTGCTCAGTGTCTTTCGCATATTCTCGAACCTCTTGCGAAATCTTCATCGAGCAGAACTTTGGTCCGCACATCGAACAGAAGTGAGCGACTTTTCCAGACTCTTGAGGCAAGGTTTCATCATGGAAAGCACGCGCGGTATCTGGGTCGAGCGACAAGTTGAATTGGTCTTCCCAACGGAACTCGAAGCGAGCTTTAGAAAGCGCGTTATCACGAACTTGTGCACCAGGGTGTCCCTTCGCTAAATCAGCGGCGTGCGCAGCAAGCTTGTAAGTGATCATGCCTACTTTCACGTCTTCTTTGTTTGGTAAACCGAGGTGCTCTTTCGGAGTTACGTAGCAAAGCATTGCACAGCCATACCAACCAATCATGGCAGCGCCGATGCCTGAAGTAATATGGTCGTAACCAGGAGCGACGTCTGTCGTCAATGGACCAAGGGTATAGAAAGGAGCCTCATGACAGTGCTCTAACTGCTCTTCCATGTTCTCTTTGATCATATGCATTGGAACATGACCAGGGCCTTCAATAATCACCTGTACGTCGTATTCCCACGCAATCTTGGTTAACTCACCAAGGGTACGAAGCTCTGCAAATTGCGCTTCGTCGTTAGCATCGGCCACCGAGCCAGGACGCAGACCATCACCGAGAGAAAGTGCGACATCATACTTAGCACAGATTTCACAGATCTCTCGGAAGTGGGTATATAAGAAGCTTTCTTGGTGATGCGCTAAACACCATTTCGCGATGATAGAGCCACCACGAGAGACGATGCCAGTAACGCGTTTTGCAGTCATTGGCACATAACGAAGTAGTAAACCGGCATGGATAGTAAAGTAGTCAACGCCCTGCTCTGCTTGCTCAATCAGGGTATCGCGCATCACTTCCCAGTTAAGGTTTTCCGCAACACCATTCACTTTCTCAAGCGCTTGATACATTGGTACGGTACCGATCGGAACCGGACTGTTACGTAGAATCCACTCGCGAGTTTCGTGGATGTTACGTCCAGTAGAGAGATCCATAACGGTATCTCCACCCCAACGTGTCGCCCAAACGAGCTTCTCTACTTCTTCCTCAATCGAAGAAGTGACCGATGAGTTACCGATGTTGGCGTTCACTTTGACCAAAAAGTTACGTCCAATGATCATTGGTTCGGATTCTGGGTGGTTAATATTGGAAGGGATAATAGCGCGACCTTCGGCGACTTCTTTGCGCACGAATTCGGCGGTAATATCTTTTGGTAGGTTCGCTCCGAAGCTTTGACCCGGATGCTGTTGATTCAGCACTTCATCGCGATACTTGGCACGCCCCATGTTTTCACGCAGCGCGATATATTCCATTTCTGGGGTAATAATACCTTTGCGAGCATAGTGCAATTGAGTCACACAATGGCCATCTTTGGCACATCGAATACGTGGTAGATTTCCGTAACGAAGATCGTCTAGCGTTTCATCTTCTAAGCGCTCTTTGGTGTATACCGAGCTTACTTCATCAAGTAGCTCAGTATCGGCACGCTCTTCAATCCACCCTTCTCTCAGCTTAGGTAAGCCGCTATAGAGGTCTATGGTGTGCTCTGGATCTGTGTATACACCCGACGTATCGTAAACGCGTACTGGCTCATTAGGTTCGAATATAGGCGCTTCTTTTGTGCCTCCAATAAGGCTATCAGCGAGTGATATCTCACGCATTGGCACACGAATATCTGGACGTGAGCCTTCTACGTAGACTTTGCTTGAATTGGGGTACGGTTGTACCGAGAGTGTATCAATGAACTGTTTTGCTTCCAGTCTCGCTTGTTTGCGACTCGACATAGCATTTTTCCTTGCTTTGTTATACTAGATAAAAAGTAATTGGATAAAAATGCTTGGCGGATAGATGCGACAAGAGGAGTCAAATTAAGGCTAGTTAAAGCTTACGATATTTGCCTGTAACAACATTCGACTTTTGATAGGTCAACCAGAAAGAACTCCGGTGTGAATATCTTCTCTTGTTCCCTTCGCAGATTCTAATCTGATCAGGTTCAACGGATCCCGAATTAACGGTCTCAGCCTTATGGCACTCCGACAAGTGATGTCAGTATATAAAAACGGCTTGGTGAAACCAAGCCGACCTGTTCAATTTTTAACTACTTTGCTAGCTGCGCATCAATAATTGAAAGCCAATCCACGCCGCTGAAATACTTAACACGACATTCAACAATACGTTCAACCCCATCTTAAAGAAAGCGCCCTGCTGCATAAGCAAAACATTATCCATCGAGAAGGTGGAAAACGTCGTTAGTGCGCCTAAAAAACCCAAGCCAATCACTTGTCGCCAAGGTTCCGTTGCCAAAAGTTCATTATCGAAAGCTGCTATCAATAAGCCCATCATAAATGAGCCAACAACGTTAACAGTTAACGTACCATATGGAAAACCACGCCCCAATAAAATGACACAAAGTTCAGAAATTAAGTAACGAGAACATGCACCAAATGCACCACCCAATGCAATAAAACCCAAAACGGATAGTTGTCCCATAATTCCCCCAGAAAAGTTAATGGCGACATTGTAATCAAATTTACGGCAATAGTGATTATACAATCTTAGAATTCAGCAAAGTATAGCGCTTAAAACTTATCAAGATTTTAAAAGTTACAGGAGTCACTTTACTTCAATGTACCCCATCAAACCCGTCTTCATATGTTCAATTACATGACAATGGTACATCCAACGCCCTGGGTTATCTGCAACAAATGCCGCTTTCGCACTGCCGTTTTTTCCAAGTAAGACCGTATCGGTATGAAACGGTTCGTCGAGTTTTTTTCCATCTAACTCAAGAACCGTAAATGTGTGTCCATGAAGATGAATAGGATGATGATATTGGGTGACGTTCTTTAGGTTGAAGATATAGGTTTTTCCCATCTCCAATGTTGAAAGCGGCGCTGGAATATTATCTTTGCTCATTCCCTCCCAAGCCCGTTTGTTCATCAGCCAGAATTGGGGGATCGCTTTGCCCGATTGATCAGCAGGAGTGATCGCCCCCTCCCACTCAAACACATAATCGATTTGCTCTGCATTTTTCAAATCGAGAGCTGGCACAGGGTTGAGAGGTAATAAAGGCAGTTTCTGGTTGTTCGACAGGTCAGACTCAACAACGTCAAACTCGCACAAAGGGAATGGGAAGCGTCCTTTCATTTGACGCACATAAACACGTTTTCCAGCCTTTGGAGCAATCAATCCGACATCTAACCTCATTCCTGGACCAATTTTATGCTGAGTGAGCTTATAAGGCGTTTTAACAGGGTTACCATCAATAGCAATAACCCAAGCCTCTGCACCTTCAATAGCGATCGGGTAAGTAATGGTGTTATCGACATTAGCAATTCTTAATCGCGTGGTAGCATTCTGCTTCAGCGTATAAACAGGTTCATGCACACCATTGACGCTACTCCACTCTCCGGGAGTCCCCATACGAGCGCTCAAGCGCGGTACCATAAGGTTCTTCCACTGACCTTGTTTGTCTAAATGCCAATGCTTTAGAACTATTTCCTGTTCTTCATCAAATAGAACAGGCTCAGCCTCTTCAACGACAATTAGCCCAACTAAGCCCATACCAAGTTGCTTAACGCTATTCATGTGAGGGTGATACCAAAACGTGCCTGCATCTGGCGGTGTAAATTCATAAACGAATGTTTCACCCGGCATGATAGGCGGCTGGCTTAAGAAAGGTACACCATCCATTTCAATAGGGATTCGCAAGCCATGCCAGTGGATTGTAGTCGGCTCTGAAAGCTTGTTAGTAAACCGAATTATAACTTTCTCGCCTTGGCGACATCGAATCGTAGGCGCTGGAATCGAACCATTAAATGCGAGTACGTCTGTGTTAAACCCAGGGACCAATTCTGCAGTAGAAGGCTCTGCAGTGATATCGTATATATATTGCCCCTGCTTATTAGTGCTCCTAGATAGAGAACATGCAGGTAGGACGGCAAGCGCGGAGATTGCTAAGGATGATTGAAGAAAGCGTCGACGAGATATATCCATACATAGTTACTCATTAATCCAGATCGGTTGAGTGTAACTAAATATAAATAGTGATTCCCCTTTATTATTAAAATTTCGGGCCACTGATCATTACAGCTAACTGTAGTTTCGTTCGTTCAGTAGATTAAATGCTGCCAAAGTACAGCAGAAAGCCATACTTACGGGATAAGAGTAGAAATAAGCTGTAATAATGAGAAGAAACCAGATACAAAAAAGGCTCTGACCTAAGTCAGAGCCTGATATGTGGCAGGGGTGGAGAGATTCGAACTCCCAACACGCGGATTTGGAATCCGCTGCTCTGCCAATTGGAGCTACACCCCTATGGAATTTTCATATTCTAGATTTGACAAAACCTCGCATAAGCGAGGTTGTCGATATTAAGTGGCGGAGTGGACGGGACTCGAACCCGCGACCCCCGGCGTGACAGGCCGGTATTCTAACCAACTGAACTACCA
>NZ_JAWOVZ010000045.1:0-11990 GCF_033340175.1 Vibrio sp. 1557
CCAATTTCCATTAGATATTGCTCACAAATTTGTGCTAGAATCCGGCGATTCTCACTTGATGAACATATTTCACTTATAAATAGAGTTAAAGGAAAGCTTATGAAAGTGATCGAGGGTGGCTTCCCAGCGCCAAATGCAAAAATTGCTATCGTTATTTCTCGTTTCAACAGTTTTATTAACGAAAGCCTACTTTCTGGTGCGATCGATACACTAAAGCGTCACGGACAAGTAAGCGAAGACAACATCACGGTTGTGCGTTGTCCAGGTGCCGTAGAACTACCTCTAGTAGCTCAGCGTGTTGCTAAAACTGGCAAATTCGACGCTATTGTTTCTCTAGGGTCTGTTATTCGCGGTGGAACGCCTCACTTTGACTATGTTTGTAGTGAAATGAACAAAGGTCTAGCACAAGTGTCTATGGAATTCAGCATTCCAGTAGCATTTGGTGTTTTGACTGTTGATACGATCGATCAAGCGATTGAACGCGCAGGAACCAAGGCTGGTAATAAAGGTGCAGAGGCTGCACTAAGCGCACTTGAAATGATTAATGTACTATCTGAAATTGATTCCTAATGGGGGCCAGTGTGAAACCAGCCGCACGTCGTAACGCACGTCAATTCGCTCTACAGGCGATCTACTCATGGCAAATTACTAAAGAGAATGTTGCCAAGATTGAAGAACAGTTTTTGTCTGGCGACAAATACGATGAAGAAGAACTTCATGCATCTGAGCCAGCGCTTGCTGCTCCAGAGACAGACGTAGCTTACTTCCGTGAACTATTAAGCGGTGTTGTACTTAGCCACGCTGAGCTAGATAGCAAAATTCGTCCATACATCTCTCGTCCTATGCAGGATTTAGATATGATGGAACTTGCTCTTCTTCGCCTTGCTATGTACGAGATGACTCGTCGCGAAGATGTTCCTTACAAAGTTGTTATCAATGAAGCGATTGAACTTGCAAAAGTTTTTGCAGCAGAAGATAGCCACAAGTTTGTGAATGGTGTACTTGATAAAGCAGCACCTCACATTCGTAAGAAATAACGATTTCTTCAATGAAAAGGTCAGCACATGCTGACCTTTTTTGTATCAAAAGCTTTTACATCAAAAAGTAAGTGAATTATGTCTGGTGAATTTAATCTGATAGACAAGTATTTCGTCGGTCGTCAGAGCCAACGTAAAGATGTCCATCTAGCCGCTGGTGATGATTGCGCTTTGGTCAAAGCGCCAGCTAATGTTCAGATTGCGATTAGCACGGATACATTGGTAGCTGGAACGCATTTCTTAGCCGACGCGAACCCAGCATGGGTCGCACACAAAGCATTGGCTTCTAACATCAGTGATTTGGCTGCGATGGGCGCAACGCCTGCGTGGGTGAGCTTCGCATTAACGATGCCTGAGCCAGATGAAGAATGGCTTGCACCTTTCTGTGATGCATTTTTCGAACTGGCTGATTACTATGGTATTCAGTTAATAGGCGGTGATACCACCAAAGGGCCATTGTGTCTGACTCTAACGGTGCAAGGTTTTGTTCCTGAAGGTAAAGCTCTCACACGTTCCGGAGCCAAGCCTGGGGATTGGGTATATGTAACGGGAAACCTTGGCGATGCAAAAGCTGGCTTGGATGTGATTCTAGATGACTCTCTGCGCAGCAGAGCCGGCGCGGAAGCACTAGAGCGAGCTCATTATCTTAGTTCTCCGCGTGTGCTTGCTGGACAAGCTCTTGTTGGCTTAGCCTCGTCGGCGATAGATATTTCAGATGGTTTAATCTCTGATATTAAGCACATTTTACAGCGATCTCAGGTTGGGGTTAGTATTGATGTCTCTCAGCTACCGATCTCTTCAGAATTAGTCCAGTTTTTAGATGATAAGATCAGCGCGCAGCAGTATGCTTTAGCAAGTGGCGAAGAATACGAGTTGTGTTTTACCGTGCCGGAGCAAAATCGAGGCTCGTTACAAAGCGCTTTATCTCATACTGGCTGTAAGGTCACATGTATTGGTCAAATCCGACCAAATGGAACCTTCGAGCTGCATGATAACAATCAACCACTTGATTGGGACTTAAGTGGCTTCGACCACTTTAAATGATCTGAGCTAAGCTCTAGCCAAGAGCCTGTTACTATTGAGTAACTCGCAGGCATGACGATTGAAACCAAACTAGCAGTATAGGTTTAAGGATATGACCAACCCTCTTTCTCTGATTTCATTAAAGAATCCGTGGCATCTATTGGCGACGGGTTTTGGCAGTGGATTATCCCCGTTTATCCCTGGAACAATGGGCACACTGGCGGCCGTGCCTTTCTTTTTGCTGTTGGCACAATTACCATTTACGGCGTATGTCATTGTTGTTCTGATTTCGTGTGTGATCGGCATTCAAATATGCCAAGTGACGTCTGCAGACATGAAAGTACATGATCATGGTTCAATCGTATGGGATGAGTTTGCGGGCTTTTGGATTACGATGAGCATTGTACCTGCACTGAATATTCCACTCACTGAATGGAAGTGGTTGATCACTGGCTTCATCTTATTTCGTTTTTTCGATATGGTAAAACCTTGGCCAATTGGGTGGCTAGATAAGCGAGTTCACGGTGGGCTGGGTATTATGGTTGATGATATCGTGGCGGGAGTTATGGCCGGTGTTGCCCTGTTTCTAGTCGCAAAATACGCTGGCTGGATGAATTAAACCATGAACTAAACACTGGACGTAAAAAAGGGATGCCATGAGCATCCCTTTTTACATGCTATTTTGCTAAATAATCCAAGATGGATTTTTCAATTCCTTTTGCATCGAGACCAAGCTCTTCATGCAGTTCATCTTGTGTTCCCTGATGAATAAACTCATCGGGTAAACCTAGGTTTAAGACTGGCTTAATGATTTTATCTTTCATCATGAACTCAACGACACCCGCACCTGCACCACCTGCGATAACATTTTCTTCTAACGTCACGAGCACGTCATGATCTGCGGCTAATTGACGAATTAATGCTTCATCGAGCGGCTTCACAAAGCGCATATCAGCAACAGTGGCGTTAAGGTATTCTGCCGCTTCTAGCGCGTTACCCAAGAAAGTACCAAAGTTCAGAATAGCAACTTTTTCACCTTGGCGAACCATGCGCCCTTTACCGATTTCTAACGCCGTAAACTCAGTTTCGATTTCTACGCCCATGCCGCTACCACGAGGGTATCGAACCGCACTCGGGCCAGAATGCTTATGGCCAGTGTAAAGCATTTGTCGGCACTCGTTTTCGTCGCTTGGAGCCATGATCACCATGTTCGGAATACAGCGCATAAAGCTCAAATCGAACGCACCTTGGTGAGTTTGACCATCTGCGCCAACGAGACCTGCGCGGTCGATCGCAAACATCACTGGTAAGTCCATGATCGCGATGTCGTGGATCAATTGGTCATAACCACGTTGCAAGAAAGTCGAATAGATAGCAACGATTGGATGATCGCCCGCAATTGCCATGCCTGTTGCCAGTGTCACAGCGTGCTGCTCAGCAATCGCCACATCAAAGTATTGGTCTGGGTACTCTTTTGAGAAACGCACCATACCTGATCCTTCGCGCATCGCTGGCGTAATTGCCATTAGCTTAGGATCTTGGGCCGCCATGTCACATAAAAAATCACCAAAGATCTTTGAATAAGTCGGCTTACCGCCACTGCTCTTCGGCAGACAATTATGCGTTGGATCGAATTTAGGAACACCATGGTAGCCGATAGGATCTTTCTCGGCCGGCTCATAACCTTTGCCTTTCTTGGTCATGATGTGTAGGAACTGAGGGCCTTTGAGCTCACGCATATTTTTCAGCGTTTTGACGAGTTCATTGACGTCGTGCCCATCAATCGGGCCAATGTAATTAAAGCCGAACTCTTCGAACAGAGTACCAGGCACTACCATGCCTTTTAGGTGCTCTTCCGTACGGCGAACCAACTCTTTAATAGGTGGAACACCAGACAGCACTTTCTTGCCGCCTTCACGGATAGAAGTGTATAAGCTACCAGAAAGTACCTTTGCAAGGTGGTTATTCAGGGCGCCGACGTTTTCTGAAATCGACATTTCGTTGTCGTTCAAAATCACCAACATATCAGGATGAACGTCGCCAGCGTGGTTCATGGCTTCGAATGCCATGCCTGCTGTAATTGCGCCATCGCCAATCACACTGACGATTTTACGGCCTTTGCCTTCTTTTTGTGCGCTGATGGCCATGCCAAGGCCTGCACTGATAGATGTCGAAGAGTGGCCGACAGATAAGGTGTCATATTCACTTTCTTCACGCCAAGGGAAAGGGTGTAGACCATCCTTTTGGCGAATTGTTGGCATTTTATCGCGACGTCCGGTGAGGATTTTGTGCGGGTAAGCCTGATGACCAACATCCCAGATCAATTTGTCGATAGGGGTGTTGTAAACATAATGCAGAGCGACAGTTAGCTCTACGGTGCCTAAGCCAGACGCTAAGTGTCCGCTAGATTGGCTCACTGAATTTAGCAGATACGTTCGCAGTTCATCACACAGATTTGGTAATGTTTCTTTCGGAAGAAGACGTAATTCTTCCGGTGTATTTGCTAACGCCAGTGTTGGGTACTTTGAAATATCAAGAGTCATATAAATGCGCGCTTATAGTGTTAATTTTTGCGCTCGATGACATATCGGGCGAACTCTTCGAGTAACTGAGTATTGTATGGGATAGCTTCCAATGCTTGAAGTGCTTCCTGTAACAGAGTGTGAGCTTTCTCTATGGCTCCCTCTAAACCCAGCAGGGAAGGATAAGTGCTCTTATTCAGACCTTGGTCGGAACCTTGAGGCTTACCCAGTGTTTCTGTGTCACTGATGATATCAAGAATATCGTCTTGAACCTGAAACGCCAAACCAATTGCTTTTGAGTAGCGCTCCAAGTGAGGTAGAACCTCGATACCTTTCTCACCAGCAGCTAATGCACCTAATTTTACCGCACAATCAATCAGAGCTCCGGTTTTTTTACGGTGTATCTCTTCCATTTCTTCAAGAGAAACTTGGCGATTTTCCGCGCCTAAATCTAAGGCTTGCCCTACACACATGCCGCTGGCACCAGAAGAATGCGCTAATGCTTTGATCATGTTGATGCGTTGAGCTTCTGCCGCCGGGCTTAATTGACCATCAGCAATAATAGTGAAGGCAAGGGTTTGTAGTGCATCACCTGTCAGTATTGCGGTTGCTTCATCAAACTTAATATGACAAGTTGGTTGACCTCGACGCAGTTCATCATCGTCCATGGCTGGCAGATCATCATGAATGAGTGAGTAGGCATGTATACATTCGATAGCAGCGGCGGGGGTGTCTAAGTCTTCAGGTTTACAGCCGAGCATTTGACCTGTGATGTAAACAAGAAAAGGGCGAACGCGTTTTCCACCTAGCAAAAGGCCGTATTTCATTGCTTGAATCAATGGCTGCTCTTGATATGGAAGCTGATCGAGCCACAAATTCAATTGCTGATTGTTTCTTTGTTGAAAAGACGTCAATGTCTGTTGCATCACATTGCTCACTACTGATTGTTATTCTGAATCTGGTTTGAAGTCACTCAGTGGTGCTTCATCATCTTCACTAAGAAGAATGCTCACGCGCTGTTCGGCGTCGCTTAATTTAGTTTGGCCTGCACGAGCTAAGGCAATGCCTCGTTCAAACTTACGCAGGGCATCATCTAGAGCAAGATCGCCATTTTCTAATTGATCAACCAAGCTATCAAGCTCTTCAATGGTTGCTTCAAAGGTCATGTTTTCTGGTTTCTTGACCGCCATCTTTTTTCTGCCTTAATCAAGCCTCGGGTAAGATGCACGAAAGTTACCTTAGCCTAGTAACTTGGTCAAATTTAACCTTATATAATTGTCACAAAATTAGCGTTCAACGAGTCTAAGCGGTGAAACCCCATATTTTGGTTGAGGTTGTTAGGTGTAATTTGTGATCCATTAGCTAAGATTTTTCTAAAAATTCTGCGCGAGTTGTCGATACAGGTAATAATCCGCCCAATGGCAGTATTTGAGTATAGCGTGAGGAGTGCTTTGTGGATTTAGCAACCCTATTAGGTTTGATTGGTGGTTTTGCATTCGTCATTATGGCGATGGTGCTTGGTGGCAGCATCGGCATGTTTGTCGATGTCACGTCGATCCTTATTGTCGTTGGTGGCTCAATATTCGTCGTGTTGATGAAGTTCACAATGGGACAGTTTTTTGGTGCGACAAAGATTGCTGGCAAAGCCTTCATGTTTAAAGCGGATGAACCCGAAGACCTGATCGCAAAAATTGTGGAAATGGCCGACGCGGCGCGTAAAGGTGGTTTTCTTGCTCTTGAAGAGATGGAAATAAACAACACATTCATGCAGAAAGGCATTGATCTACTGGTTGATGGCCATGATGCCGACGTTGTGAGAGCGGCACTCAAAAAAGACATCGCGCTTACGGATGAACGACATACGCAAGGTACTGGTGTATTTCGCGCCTTTGGCGACGTTGCTCCTGCGATGGGAATGATTGGCACCTTGGTTGGTCTTGTTGCGATGCTTTCAAACATGGATGACCCTAAAGCGATTGGACCAGCAATGGCCGTTGCACTCTTGACCACATTGTATGGCGCGATCCTGTCCAATATGGTGTTTTTCCCTATTGCGGATAAGCTTTCTCTTCGCCGTGACCAAGAAACGCTAAATCGCCGTTTGATCATGGATGGCGTATTAGCGATTCAAGATGGCCAAAACCCGCGAGTGATCGATAGTTACTTGAAGAACTACCTCAATGAAGGTAAACGTGCCCTTGAGATTGACGAGTAACTTGGAGAGTCGTGATGGATGATGAAGATAACAAATGCGATTGTCCGCCACCTGGCCTCCCGTTATGGATGGGGACATTCGCAGATTTGATGTCGCTACTGATGTGTTTCTTTGTTCTTCTGCTCTCGTTTTCTGAGATGGATGTACTGAAGTTCAAACAAATTGCAGGATCAATGAAATTTGCCTTCGGTGTGCAAAATCAGCTTGAAGTGAAAGACATTCCCAAAGGTACTAGCATTATTGCCCAAGAGTTTCGACCGGGTCGGCCGGAACCAACTCCGATTGATGTCATCATGCAGCAAACCATGGACATCACTCAGCAGACGCTCGAATTTCATGAAGGGGAGTCTGATCGAGCTGGTGGCACAAAACGTGATGAAGGCAAGTTAACGGGTGGGCAATCGCCAGAAACGTCAACTCAAAACAATGAGTCTGCCGAAGCGGACATGCAACAACAGCAATCTAAAGAGATGTCGCAAGAGATGGAAACCTTGATGGAAAGCATCAAGAAAGCCTTAGAGCGAGAGATTGAACAAGGCGCCATTGAAGTTGAAAACCTCGGTCAGCAGATTGTTATACGTATGCGTGAAAAAGGTGCATTCCCAGAAGGTTCGGCCTTCTTGCAGCCTAAGTTTCGTCCTTTAGTTCGTCAGATTGCAGAGCTAGTAAAAGACGTGCCAGGCATTGTGCGAGTATCTGGCCATACAGACAATCGACCGCTAGACTCGGAACTTTATCGTTCTAACTGGGATCTCTCTTCTCAGCGTGCAGTATCAGTCGCGCAAGAGATGGAGAAAGTGAGAGGCTTCTCTCATCAACGTTTAAGAGTACGAGGCATGGCGGATACGGAACCCTTGTTACCGAATGATTCTGATGAAAATCGCGCGCTTAACCGACGGGTTGAAATCAGCATTATGCAAGGCGAGCCTCTCTACAGTGAAGAAGTGCCGGTAATTCAATAACTAGGCTTTAGTTTTAAGTCAGTAAAGAGATAAGAAAGCGAGCAGATTGCTCGCTTTTTTTGTTTTTCCAATCCGCTTGGGTGTATAATCTTGCGCCTTAAAAGTGAGCTCAGACTACTTTTTGTGACTGAAACGCGGTTTTACTGCGTATGAAGTATTGAAGTTGAGTGTCACTCTTTGTTGATTGCGAAACTAACCTGCGAATTAGACTATGAAATTTATTGTAAAGCCCCATCCAGAAATTTTTGTAAAAAGTGAATCTGTGCGTAAGCGCTTCACAAAGATTTTAGAGTGCAACATTCGTAACATCATTAAGAGCCGCACGGAGTCTGTCGCGGTATTTAACCGTCGTGATCACATTGAAGTGACCTCTGAGAGTAACGAATTCCACGCTGAAGTTCTTGAGGTTTTGACTCATACACCAGGCATTCACCACGTACTGGAAGTGAAGCAAACTGAATTTAAAGACTTGCACGATATCTTCGAGCAAGTACTAGAACTCAACCGTGCTGCACTCGAAAATAAAACCTTTGTTGTACGTGCGAAGCGTCGTGGCAAGCATGACTTTACCTCTATTGAACTAGAGCGTTATGTAGGCGGTGGTTTAAATCAAGCGATTGAAAGCGCTAGTGTTAAGCTACGAAACCCAGACGTGACGATCAAGGTAGAAGTCTCGAACGACAAGCTAAACCAAGTATTGTCTCGTCATAAAGGCCTAGGTGGTTTCCCACTGGGTACGCAAGAAGACGTGTTAAGCCTGATCTCGGGTGGTTTCGACTCTGGTGTTTCAAGCTATCTTCATATCAAGCGTGGTTCAAAAGTACATTACTGCTTCTTTAACTTAGGTGGCCCAGCACACGAAATCGGCGTTAAACAGGTTTCTCACTACCTATGGAACAAATACGGTTCTTCAGCAAAAGTACGTTTTATCTCAGTTGATTTCGAGCCTGTGGTTGCGGAAATTCTAGAGAAAGTCGATGACGGCCAAATGGGCGTGATCTTGAAGCGTATGTTTATGCGTGCAGCAGGCATGATCGCCCAGAAGATGAAGATCGAAGCATTGGTAACAGGTGAAGCGCTAGGTCAAGTATCGAGCCAAACGTTAACCAATCTACGCCACATCGATAACGTAACTGACACGCTGATTCTGCGTCCACTTATCAACTGGGATAAAGAAGACATCATCAATCTAGCACGTGAAATCGGCACAGAAGATTTCGCAAAGACAATGCCAGAATACTGTGGTGTTATCTCTAAGAAGCCAACCGTGAAAGCGGTGAAAGGCAAGCTAGAAGCTGAAGAAGAGAAATTCGACTTTAGTATCCTTGAGAAAGTGGTTCAAGAAGCTCGCATGATGGACATTCGTGATATCGCGAAAGAGTCTGAGCAAGCCGCACCAGAAGTAGAGCAAGTTCAAGCGGTAGAAGAGCACGCGGTTGTGCTAGATATTCGTAGTCCTGAAGAGGAAGAAGATAACCCACTTGAAATCGAAGATGTGGATGTGAAACATATCCCTTTCTACAAGCTGGGTACACAGTTTGGTGACTTAGACCAGTCTAAGACATACCTACTTTACTGTGACCGCGGTGTGATGAGCCGTCTGCAAGCGCTTTACTTGCAAGAGCAAGGCTTCAGCAACGTAAAAGTTTACCGTCCATAGCTGACTGTTAAAATACGTTAAAAGGCGCAAATTGAGACATCAATTTGCGCCTTTTTTGTTTTTGATCGCGTTACAGACAACCATTACTTAGCATAATGTTGAGGCTTATCGCAAAGCCATACACTTTGTGTTGATATAACGATAATTAATCCGAAAGAAGAGTAATAAAGTGATATTGCTGCCAGATATGCGGATGAGATTTTTGATAGATAAAAAAACACCGCCTAATTTAGGCGGTGTAACAAATTTGACAGACAGGTCAAAAATAAATACAGGAAGTATATGTTTTGTCACAGGGAGTGTGGACAAAACATTATGGTAGAAATCTACCTAACTCGAAATACGAGTTTGCAAACACAACATCGCAACAACGAAGCCAATTGATTTCCAAAGAAATCAAGCCGTTCAGGCCCGTGTTGCGGGGTGAAATATAGAATTTATCTGGCTGTTCGACAACGGACATTTTATAATGTTTCAGATTAAAAAAACTAATCCTATTAGAGGTCCCATATGTCTCGCAGATTGCCTCCATTAAATTCGCTTCGAGTCTTCGAAGCGGCTGCTCGTCATCTCAGTTTTACACGAGCAGCAGAAGAGTTATTTGTTACTCAAGCCGCGGTCAGTCACCAGATTAAAGCGCTTGAAGAGTTCTTATCATTGAAGCTCTTCCGTCGACGTAATCGTTCTTTGTTGTTAACAGAAGAAGGCCAAAGTTACTTTCTCGATATCAAAGATATTTTCACCTCGATTGCGGAAGCGACAGATAAGGTGTTGGAACGTAGCGAAAAAGGGGCATTGACGATTAGCCTACCGCCGAGTTTTGCTATCCAATGGCTTGTACCTCGTTTGGCCGATTTTAATGCTCAAGAGCCCGATATCGATGTACGTATTAAAGCCGTAGATATGGATGAAGGCTCACTGACTGATGATGTTGATGTGGCGATCTACTATGGCCGAGGGAACTGGCCAGGTTTGCGAGCAGATAAATTGTACCAAGAGTTTTTGATCCCACTTTGTTCACCTTCATTACTTTTGGGTAACAAACCATTAGAATCTTTAAGTGACCTCAAATTACATACTTTGTTACACGATACTTCGCGTAAAGACTGGAAGCAGTTTGCTCGTCATTACAACATTGAAGGCATCAACGTAAACCACGGTCCTATTTTTAGTCACTCAACGATGGTGCTACAGGCTGCTGCGCACGGTCAGGGGGTCGCGCTCGGTAACAACGTACTCGCCAAACCTGAAATGGAAGCCGGACGACTCATTGCACCATTCGACGAAGTGTTGATATCCAAGAATGCATTCTATGTGGTGTGTCATGAACAGCAGGCAGATATGGGCCGAATCGCAACGTTTAGAGACTGGATGTTGGCAACCGCGAGAAAAGAACAAGAGGAAGTATTGGATGAATCACTGGATAGCTGAGGGGCCTGAAAACGGACCGCTGTTTATTTTTGCTCACGGCGCAGGTGCGGGGATGGAGCATGACTTCATGACAGCGGTCGCCAAAGGATTAGTGGAGCAAGGTATTCGTGTAGTGCGTTTTAATTTCCCTTACATGGTGAAACGTTCGGAAGATGGCAAAAAGCGTCCGCCCGATCGCGCGCCAAAGTTGCTTGAAGCATACAGCGAAGTGATCGCTCACTTTGCTTTTTCTCCCGTGGTTATTGGTGGTAAGTCAATGGGCGGTCGTATGTCGAGCTTGTTGGCTGAAAATGAGCTGGTGGCGGGCATTGCCTGTTTAGGTTTTCCATTTCACCCGCCGGGAAAGCCAGAGAAATACAAAGGCGAGCACTTAGCAACCATTGAGAAACCTACGCTGATTCTGCAAGGGGAGCGAGACACCTTTGGTAAGCGTGAGGAATTCGATGATTTCGTCCTTTCGTCGCAAGTAACTGTGAGCTTTTTACCTGATGGTGACCACAGCTTCAAACCGCGCAAGATCTCAGGTCATACTGAAGTGGGTAACATTACACTCGCGATAGAGCAGTTAGCGGCGTTTATAAAAGAGGTGTACAGTGAAAAGTAAGTGGTTACTCTCACTCTCTGGATTGTCTGGGCTGCTTTCGGTCGCTCTTGGAGCATTTGCTGCTCATGGGTTAAAAGCGACACTGGCCCCTTATTTGCTCGGTGTATTTGAGACCGGAGTTCTGTATCAATTTATTCACACGTTGGCGATTGTGTTTTGTGCCATTCTGCTTCTGCTCAATTTGGGACAAAAAGCACAAAAATATTTTTTCATTGCGGCGATTTGCTTTATTATCGGCATCTTTTGTTTTAGCGGCAGTCTTTACGCGCTGGCGCTGACGGGCATTAAGTGGTTTGGACCAATTACTCCTGTGGGAGGATTACTGTTCATGATTGGTTGGTGTCTGTTCTTTTTTGCTGCGTTCAATATCAAAGAGGTCTCCAAGTGAAACAACTAATGCTCTATTGCCGTTCTGGCTTTGAGAAAGAGTGTGCTGGTGAAATTCAGGACAAAGCGACACAGTTGGAAGTGTATGGCTTCCCTCGTGTGAAGAGAAACTCAGGTTATGTTGTCTTCGAGTGTTACCAAGATGGAGA
>NZ_JAWOVZ010000046.1:0-11766 GCF_033340175.1 Vibrio sp. 1557
TTTTTGTGGAGGAAGTTGTGAATCCATTGAGATTACTGGCTTCTCTCAGGATTCATAAATACAAAAATTAATTCTTGTTGGCGCACAATCATCCGTCAGGTGTTGCAACCCCATCTAGTTCTGATCGTCGTATTACACGAAGAATAAAAGACGCTTTGGAGTTGGTTGATGTTCGTACTTTGGATCACATCGTGGTCAGTGTTGAAGAAACTTATGCGTTCTCTGAGCATGGGATAATTTAGTTATGACTGCGCGGCACACTGTGTCGCGCTCTAAGGGTTTGTTAATATGAGTGAAGATAAAACACTATACAGCGGCTTTGAACCGCAAATGACGCTAGATGATCTAATGAACTCTCAATGCACTTTGCCTTTGAGTGATCCTGATTATCTTTCACCGACACCAGAGCAAATAAAATGGCTGCGAGTTTATCTTGGTTTGTCTCAAGCAAAACTTGGCTATTTTCTTGGTAAGACGGTAAGTCCCAAAGGTTGTTCTATTGTTCGTAAATGGGAAACTGCAAGCGATAAAAAAGAACACCGAGAAATTGATGCGAACGCATGGCGCAGAATGCTATATGCTGCGAATTTAGCAAGTCCCGAAGATGATATTAAGCAAGTTCGATAGTGGACAGTACAAGTAGGTATAATCACAGTTTTTGAGACTTTCAATAAGAATAAATCAGAGAGGAAAAGTAATGTCTGATATGGAATTTACTAAATACTGGACTTCTGAGCGTGCTCGAAAAAAGCAAACGGCACTGACAAAACTTTCTAACGGCTTGCTTAAAGAAGTTATCGAGAACCCATTAGCAACAGAACTGTTTGAGCCAGAAGAAATCGAAGCTATGAAAGTTGCGGCACAAGCTTTGAGTCAAGCCAAGCATAAATTTGCACATATCAAAGAGAAGAAAGCTCGCATTGAAAAGCGCAAGGCTCAAGAACTGGCGCACATGAAATCCCAATGCAGTAAATACGCTACTCAGGTCTTGGAATCTCTGAACTCAGACAGTGATATTTTCACCAAAGAGCAGTTTTGTCTATGGGTGACTGCGGCGCACTTTACACGTATGCGTAACATTCCCGAATCTTGGGAGTTAAACATTAACGATAATATCGAGAATCACTACCTGGACAGTGATCATACGCTTAGGCAGCGTCATATTTGGACTATGCGCGAAAAGGCTCAAAGGTCTTTTGAGGAATACCTCAATCAAGCGTGGGAGTTTTCGTTTGAGAAAGATTCTTGGGTAGCCAAAGTGCCAATTAAAGACGCAGTAGCAAACCTTCTCGAACTAACTAAAAGTAGTGAGTATTCAAATGTAGAAACACGATACGCGCACCTAATAGAAACATTGGAAACCTTTAATAGAGAGGTTGAAGCGCGTAAACGTCGAAAAAACATTAAATCGGTATTTTGAATATATGATGACAATTAACAAAGTAGCCAGGGTCTATTTGCGAGTTAGTACCGAATCACAAGATTTAGAACGCCAAGAACAAATCATCGAGGGCGCTAAATCGGCTGGTTACTATGTCGCTGGGGTTTATCGAGAAAAAGCGTCAGGAGCGCGTTCAGACCGCCCTGAATTACTTCGTATGATTGACGACTTGCAACCTGGTGAAGTGGTCATAGCTGAAAAAATAGATCGCATTAGTCGCCTGCCTTTACCGGAAGCTGAAAAGCTGATTGATTCAATTCGTGTCAAAGGCGCAATGCTTTCTGTCCCTGGCGTTGTAGACCTCACAGAATTAGTTTCTGGCGCCAGTGGTGTTACCAAAGTTGTATTGGAGTCAGTCCAGGAACTATTACTAAAATTGGCTTTGCAAATGGCTAGGGATGATTACGAGGACCGACGAGAGAAGCAAAAGCAAGGTATTGAGCTTGCAAAGAAAAAAGGTAAGTACCAGGGAAGAAAGGCTAATCACAAACAACATGAACTTATCCTTTCTTTACGTCCAAATCACACTATTGAGGAAACTGCTCGGCTTGCTGGGTGTAGTACAAGCCAGGTTAAGCGTATATGGGCTGAGTACAAAAAAAAACTTGAAAAAAGGGCCACTATCTAGCGGCCTTTTTCTTTTGCTGCAACCAACTCTTTAATGTCGGAGGACATTAAAGTTTGAAACTTTTCTATTTCCGAAGTGCGTTACTATCGTGGCTAAAAGAACCCAATACTGACAATAAAGATCGACACTTAGATTCAATCAATGTGGCTATCCAACGAAAGTGTGACAACAAAGTTTGAAACTCGCTTTTGGACAGAAATGAGTTAGAGCCGACCAACGGCTCTGTGCCATTTGCGGACGTTGTTAACGCCTAGGTCACATGCTGCGCAAACTAAGGCACGAAGAGTTTGCTAAACTGCCGAAGGCAGAGCAAACCGAGTGACGTGTTAGCAGTCATGTGCACCGACTTGTTAGATTTCATTTAAAGAGTTAATGCCCTGTTCATGTAGTTTATTTAAACCATCTTTCATTGCTTTAACTTGCTCTATTGAATGACCCTGCCAGCTTGATACTTCACCTACAACTTTAAATGAATGGATTGAACGATATGACATAGTTGGATTCCCTGGGAACTTTCTATCCGTTAGGTCAGGATCATTTTCAATTGGACCTGTTGGCTCAACCAAATAAATTCTTTCGCGACCATTACCTAGGGCAAGCTCTGCTCCCCAAATGGCAGCATCTAGTGTAGCTGTCAAAAATATATACTTAGCCTTATTATTTTGTCCAAAATTTGAATTAAACCCTGTTTCTATAAGATCTCCCAATTTAAGATCTGCTTTGGTTCCATGAAAAAACGTTTGAGAAAAAGGTTTTGCATTTTTTTGGGCATTCTCAGTCATATCTTTTTTCCTAGTTATGGTTTTTATACTAAATATTGCGAAATTATAGCTAACATGAAATCTAACGTTTTAGTATTTATTTACACATGAGTGTAAATAAATCATTTGTTGAACGGACGGCGACTTGTGAATCACTGTATTGGAATCATTTATGCTAATGGAATTTGCTTTTTTAAGCCTGAGGATGATTGATGACGTTATCCGATTTATCTTCATCATTGCATTCCATTGTCACTGTCGTTCAGTCGATTAATGGTCTTAATTTACGTTACTTTTCTGGTTAATTGCAAGTGTATTTTTTACACACGCAAGCGCCAGTCTATCAGGCGGCATTCAGTCTAATATTTGCGTAAATGGTTTGACGTCATCATTGTTTAACTTGAATCCAATCCTCTTATCTGTTGCGTTAAGGGGAGCACGATAGCGACGAATATCAATTGCCCTTGATGGCAGTGCGAGCAAACCCAATGCAGTTTGGTTTCCACGTTATCCATGGCGATTTTATCGGTTAAATCACGGCACTGTGCTCGAATGAGGGGGATGCGCTTGTTACGACAAGCATTGGCTAAAAAGCCATAATGGCGAATACGCATAAAGCCTTTAGGCAGGACATGTTGTAAATAGCGCCGAATGAACTCATCCATACTTAAGGTCATGAATTTGGTTTTATTGTTGTCACGATAATCCTTGTAACGAAAGCGCACACGACTGGCGTTATAGTTCACTAATCGTGATTCAGATAAGGCACCTTTGCGGGTATAACGTGCAAGATAGTGCAAGAGTTGATGTGGGTAGACACAGGCTTTGCTGTACACGCACCAAGTGGCGGGTAATGACGGTAGCGCTATGGATTGTGCCTTGAGTGCCGCTATCATTTTACCTCGAAACACAGTGGATAAAGCCTTAACAGGATAGAGATAACCTTTAGTGATAGGTTGCCACTGCGATTGTCGATTGAGGCTACCTGCGGGGATTAAACAATGCACATGAATATGTTGGCTGAGGTTTTGCCCCCAAGTATGCAACACACAAGTCATGCCGAGTTGACCCTGATGACGATGGGCAGCGAATGTCATGAGTGTTTGCCAAAGGCTCTTAAATAAACAGTGATAAAGCACGTTAGGTGCATAGTGTGCGATTAGGTTAAGTTCATGCGGTAAGGTAAACACTAAGTGAAAGTAAGGGCAAGGTAGCAGTGACATCGCTTGTTTGGCAATCCAAGCTTGCGTGGCTTGTCCTTGGCAGCGAGGACAATGCCGGTCTCTGCAACTACAACTAAATTGCTCCTCATGACCACACTGGTCACAACGCCACTGTTGATAACCGAGTTGTCCTGTTCTACACGCCAAGATATGTGCACACACTTGATATTGTTGACGGGTTAATCGGTGCTGTTGTTGGTAATGCGGTAATCCTTGGCTGAGAATATCCGCCAGATGAAGCGGTGGCATGCGTTACTGCAAGTTGGCTAGTAAATCAACGCCCCCATGCCCAAGCTCTGGCAACCAATGCAGATAGCACTCGGTCGTTTTAATGCTGCGATGCCCAAGCTGGTGCTGTAATTGATGCAACGGCATCCCTGCCTCTAATTGATGCGTGGCATAGGCATGGCGTAACTGATGCGCGTTCACTTTATCCTTAAGCCCAAGCTGTGCGGCGATTTTTTTCAGTGCCTTCGTATAGGTGGAGCTACTGAGAGGTTGGGAGGCTAACCAGCGAGAATAGAACAGCCACTCTTTGGGGTGATAGGCTTGCCAGTACACGTGGAGTTGATGCAATACCGTCTCAGGAATCACCACATAACGAGACTGGTTGCCCTTGCCGTGTTCAATAAAGGCCGTTTTACGTTGCCCATCAATCTGTGCCACTTTGAGGTGGGTTAATTCATTTAAGCGTAATCCACAGCCATAACTGAGCATTATCATGGTTTTTAAACGTAAATCTTGGCAATGGTGAATCAGTAAGTGGATATCTTGTCGGCTTAAATATTGGGGTGGCTTATGCCGTTGCTTGGGTAAAGTGATGGCTAATTGCAACGGCCGGTGGAGTATGTGTTTGAATAAGAAGAGGACACTATTAATTTGCACCAATTGGCTCGCTCGGGTTAATCGGCGCACCTCAGGCTCATTAAAATAGTGATTCAATTCCGCATCCGTGACTTGCGCTAAGGATTTACTGAAATAGTTCTCAATGCGCTGTAAGCAACCACAGTAGGTCTCGCGAGTTCGTTGTGAATAGCCCATGAGTTCAATTTCAGTGGCGACTTGTTCAATGAGAGAGTTCATTGTTACCTCCAGATTAATGGGTTAAATCTCAAGGTAAGTGTGGTCGTTGATTGGGATGTTTGCGACTCCGCGCAGCGGCTTAGTTCAACAATTTAATAGTGTGCAAATCGCGCATATTTCTACCACGTAATAGCTCACTTTTCTGGTTCATACGTTTTTATCAAATTAGCTAACCTTTTGCTAGCTATGAAAATATTTGAAAGTTAATGACGTGGTCTAAGGACAAAAATGCGCAAATTGCTCATTTACCTGAATATGGGGGAAGTTTGTTGATTTTGGATATAAAAACGGTATCAGCTGAACATTTTTCACCGTCCGCTGATCGCTCATTTGCGACGCTCGACTAGACTTGTTTTGGGGCATAAATGTGTTGACTCGTTTTTTTGTAAGAGCCTCTTGCAAAATTGGGCAGTGGGATTTGTCCAGCAGCCTGTTGGTCAATTGCGAAACAATTTGCTTCACAAATGAGCTGTCCTGAATTTAGTCAACAGCCTGTTGACCAAATTATTCTTATGAAGGTTTACTGCGTTCTAAACACGTTTAGGAGCAGAAATGAGCCGTTTAAGTAACCTCAAGCCAAAGCTTAATGTAATGAGAATAAGGAAAACGACTATGAACATAAATATTGGCTTGTAGAAATTAAACGGTTCTTCAGTACGGAAAAAGTACTGATAGATACTATCTCCAGCAGCAATGCCTAATGCGATATAGCACTTATCGGCAACTTCCTTTGTCATATATCCTCCTTCGCATATAACGCATTTTATACGGCTTTTCATAGTCCTATCATGCAGCCTTTTCAATCACAGTTCAATTAATAATCAATAGTTTAATGAGATGTTATCGGTATTAGATTGCAAAATGACGTATGATTTTTAAAAAGCTTACTTCGACACTTCCTCGAATAACTACAAGTAAGGCAAACGTACAATCACAAATTGTGAGTAGACTTTCGCGCAGAGAAGGAATGGGGCAAAATCGTCTCAGAGAAGAAGGCAAACTACGACAAATGGCACCGAAAAGTTTCGTACTTTATTGTCATAGTTCTAATCTTTATTGTTCGAGTTTCAAACTTTGTTGTCCACCGACAATAACACTGGTCTCAAACTGTTTGCTGAGTGTGGCATTGTTAGCCTCGGTAAGTTTAATTTTTATTGTTTCACCGCCTTCGGGAACGTCATCTTGAACAATATTTAACTCAAGAAACTGCTCAGTAGTTCCAGCCGGGAAAACAATAGTGCTGTCACTGATGACACTATAATCTTGGCCGTTAATAGCTAATCCACTGAGTTCGTAACTGACGCTTACATCTTTTCCTGATGAAGTGTTTAGTTGTAGCGGAATTTTAACGCGACCACTTCCTTCTGATGTGGTTCTGATTTCTGAGGTAAATGATATTTCTGGAGAGGAGTCATCATTGGTGATTGTTACGGTAGCAGTATCTCTCTCTATGCTGGAGGCACCAGAAACATCGAAAATTTGAACGGAGAATGTTTCATCATATTCATCCTTTACATCACCAATGATAGGGATGATCAAATCAACCCGAGTAACGCCATCTTGAAGCTCAAATTCTCCAACAGTTTCCAGGTAATCTTGATCTGATAATGCAGTTCCAGGGGTAGTTCGGTATTTACCTTTAATTACACCATCTTTACCACCGCTACGAGTAACACGCACTTTGGCATCACTGTTACCTGAATTTCCTTCTTTTATCGAGATGTTATCAATTTTAATAGAGCCAGATTTTGTTCCTGGGTTGGTGTTTGTATTGGAACTACTTCCTCCATCTTCTCCACCGGAACCACATCCGCTTAATGCTGCAATCAAAGCAATTGCCAATGCTGAACGTTTCATTAATGTATTGCCCTCTTTAATTAGACCTGTTTGAGGTTTCCAGTCTAATAGGGTAGGTGCATAGATTATGACTCTGTATCAGCCCATTTTGGGCAAATACGTCGCAAAGGTTAGAGACTTCGTGTAATGGTCCATTTTGGGCAGTTTGGGAGTGGAAAAATGGAGTAACGAAAAGGAAAATCTAATCGTCAATTTGGTTTCGCGCTGAAAGATGCTCAAATCTCTGACCAGTCCTTCGACTAGACCGCCCTGTGAAAAAGGTGTTTTTATCTAAACCAATATGTTTCGTGTAAACCGGAGCGATGTTAGGTAATCAGGGCATCCTATAAACTCGCTCTATTGGAGTTGACATGAAAAACCTATCTAATGACGTAACTTTTGCCTCTAAAGAGGCTGCAAATTCATTTGCTGATAACCTTTCCTCAGTTTTGAAACAAGACCATAGCATCTCGCTCAAACCAATAAAACTGCTTCACGCCACGGCTAAATGTCTCGGGTATAAAAACTGGAATCACTGGTGTGGCTCTGCATTTAGCTCCAAATCTGATCTCATGTATTTATCAGGTGATAATGGGGATGATGAATTCTTTGTTTCTCATGAGGAGCGCACTCCAATTCAGTTCTTAGATGCGTCTTGTATTGATGAAGTTAGAGCTAACGATAGCGAAATAGCTTATTTATGTGGTAGTAAGGTGCTGTCTACACTAGAAAAAGCTATCGAGCATATGAGGCCGGATGACGAGTACGACTTCCATATCGAAAACTATGGAGGTGTGATCCATTCATTTGTTGTTGCCAAGCGTTTTATGATGACTCACGAAGAGATCGCGGAGCGAGCAAAGTTATCCATTTTATCGCAATTAAAGCGTGAACCTGATTCTTATGAACTGAAAAAACAATCTCAGCTTGATTATTTTGGGGTCTATGATAACCCTCGTCTTAATACACTTTACTACCGTCTCGATAATGCCATTGGTGCTTTTTTTAATGAGGAACTGGAGCACAGCATTGGCTTTCACTATTTTTCTCCCGTGGAGCAATTCGCTTACTTTGATAGTGAAGGCAATCATAAGGTAATGGATCGAGATGAGCTTATGGAATTTTTAAGTTCTATTGAAGGAAACATCCCTGTATTGGCTGGTGTTTACAGACCTCTCTTTGGATAGGCTCCACTATCAAATTGCGTAATTACCAACCATCCGGAAATTCCGGATGGTTGGATTTTGAACAGATGGATTTTGGTTCCCTCATCTATGAGGGAACCAAATTTATGTGTGTGAATGTATCAGTTCTCTGCCTGATTGCCCTCAACGGGCAGTTCTACAGTGTGTCATTTGATATGTACTTGCTATCATTCTGGGGTCATTACGATTTCGCGCTGAAATATGCTCAAGTCCTTGACCAGTCTTTTGACTAGACCGCCCTGTGAAACAGGTGATTTTATCTTTGCAAATGTCTAACCGTGTTAATGCAGATTCATTTAACTGGGGGCTTGGCAGGTAATCAGGGCAACCTTTCATAGATACCCCGTTAATTTGGAGTTGCTTTAATATGAAAACTACCACGATATCGTTTGGCTCGAAATCAAACGCTGAATATCTCGCAAGAAAACTGTCATCAACATTGAAAGATGATTTTAATGTTTCGCTGAAACCAATCAAACTCCTTCATGCACTAGCTAAGGCTCAGGGTTATAAAAATTGGAACCACTGGGCTGGGGCTGGGCTTTCTGAAAATACAGATCAAGCTTTAACTGAGCGACCACCTATCGCTTATGACTTAGATCTTCCTGTGCCTTTTTTAAAACGAGCTCCGGTTGATGCGAATCCTGACGCGGCAACATCCTATATAGTTGAAATATTGGATATTAATCTTTTTGACTCAGTACGAGTTATGTCAAACGAATTATCCGCCGAGCTTTGTGAGAGGAGAAGAAAAGCATACTCGGAAAACCCCAGCATCACAGCAGGTTCAATGACTGTGTACACAGTGGTTATAACAGGCAAACGCTACACTAATGGACGCGGAGGTTATTGGTACTATGACCCTGAGGTTAAGTATTTTCACCTTCCAAAGGATTCTGATTCAGGTACTTTTGTCACTGAAAAATATTTGAATGAATTGAGGAGCGTTCAGTCCAATACAGTTGTCGAAATGATGCCGCCTGAATACGATGGTTTAGGTCATGCTGTTATTTGCGACAAGTGTGGTTTGAATTACGTGCCAAACTTGGCTGAGGATAGAGTTCTACATCATCAGTTCTGTACTCTATTGTCTTCTGCTAGTGAGTATTTCGGGAGACCTTTGTTTACTTATGAAATGTTTGAAAAGGCCAAATCCGTTCAATTGAACGATCCTAATCCAACTATCGCTGACCAAGCTGCTTTATATAAAAACAAATTGTGGGGATATTTTTCTCGCTCAGTGCAAGCCTGGATGAGGCAACGTGATTTTAAGGAACATCCTCCCTTTTTTGTTTACTCACAAGCAATGATAGCTTCGGACTTGGATGATGGTCACGTGTCTCATGATGTAGCTCAGTATGTTGCTAAAGATATGGGAATTGAGCATCTTGAACAATCTCCAGCAATGCCAAGCGGCTCATCGTATTGGGCTATTGACGACAACATCTAACAATCCTTAAAAGCATCAGTTGTTCGGTTTAACCGAACAACTGATATCAATTTCTTCTGTCTTCGTTTTACGTTGAATCTTCTTTATTTAACTTTTTGGGAGCTATCTGCTCTATTTGTCGGCCAGCGAACGTGCCAAGGATAGTTGAGCTTTGTTTGTCCGAGCGTTGCTTTCTCTCCACTGCGGCCACAAACGAAGCGATCTGTCCAGCCTTGAAGGGTTCATCTTGTACCACGATGATCGGCAACGGAGCAGTCATGGTTTTCTGCCCAGAGAGTTTTACCACATTGGCCGCTGGCTGTACTTTAACATCCCGACGAATTCTCAGTGTCATATCAGGGGCGCTGGCGACTTTCTTGATGAGCTGGGTCAGGGGCAACTCGTTCTCAGGGTTGGCTCGCTCCAGTTCTTTGATCATTTGGCTTATTAGTACTGCTTTGTCCGGTTGGTGCAAAGCATCTTTTCTCTGCCAACTGAACTTCACTGATTTGACGTCCGCATCGACTAGGCAGTGGATTTGTCTGTAGAGATGTTTTGTCATGACGCCGGGGCAGTTGTCATGGATTGCCTTGAACCGTGCTTGCCGGGTTTCGTTTTCAGTGATCACCAACTCCTCGATGTCGGCCTTGCTTTGGTTGATGCTATGTACCAACTGAACAATCTCAGCGCTGTTGGGATTAGAGGGCAGCAGGTGGATCACGCCAACATAACGTCTGGCAGATTTCTGTGAGTAGGGGTGTTTGATGTGCAGATCCACGTAGCCTTCACCCGCCAGCTTCATAGCGGCCATGCCGGAATGGTGCTCGGGCATGATGAGTTTTATTACCTCATGCTCATTGCCTTTATGTACTGGAGGTATCCGGCTCACTATCGCCATGCTTGGCATAGTGCTCGTTAGTAGTTTGTTCAGACGAGACAGATTAAATGTCACGTCGTCAAAGAGCGTTTTTATCTGGCTCATCATTTATTCCTTGCGTTGTTCTGACGGATCATTGATTACATTTTAGCCGTTTTTAGACCATCATGCAAAGTGGGGTATAAGCCTCGGTCGTCGCTAACGCTCCTCCTTCGGCTTTGTTGAGCCGGGGCTCGCCCCCGAATTTAGAAAGAGAGAGATAAATAGAGAAAAAGAGAGAAAAAAAGAGAGGTCTAGCAAGGTGGTTAGGGGGGGGGTGTACTTTCAGTTTTCTCGGTGGTGGAGGGGATTGGAGCTGTATCCGGTATTGCATGATGGTCTAAATTGCTATGTTTATGGGATTATATTATGATACTGTGAGTTGAGTTAAACAGAGGGGAGAATGAATGTCGCAAGTGCATAGCGAAATCCGCAAGGCAGTTCAGGTAATAGAGGCGGCTAGATATCGTATGGGTGTTGCCGAGTTTGTTTATACATTTATCGACCACTGGGCATATCAGCAGACCGGGCTGTACCCTCCATCATCAAAAATGCCAAAAGAACTGGAACCTACGGCTATCGAATTATCGCATATCTTGAGTGCGGCCATGAGAAACTATCCTGGTATTGACGTTCTCGGCATGTTTTTCTCCGAGTGTGGTTACTACAAACAAGGACAAAACTTCTTTCCTACTCCACCAGAGCTGGGGCGTTTACTCGCAGCACTCGTAGGATCGCCTAGTGACCATCACAATCAAGAACTTTCTTTCTATGAGCCATGCTCCGGCACTGGAGCGATTGCGATGAAGTGGATAATGGAGAAGATTCATAACAACGGTAAAGAAACGTTGGAGCAAAGCGTTTTAGTGCTTGAAGATGTTGATCGTACTATGTGTAAGGCAGCGTTGATTCAGATTATTAATCTTCTAAGTAACCTTGAGGTGAAGGTTAAAAGGTTGAGTATTAATGCTGTTGATGTACTCAGCCGTGCGCCCAAAGGCTTAGTGTATATCCTTGAGCCTCAACCTTTAACCTATCTAGATAAAGCAGGTTAAGCACTGATGAATCCCCTAATGATTTTTATCAAAATCATTAAGTTAAGGTAGATACACATCTTGTCATATGATCAAATGGTTTCGCCAAAAATCAATAATCAGACAACAAAATGTGCGAACTCGATATTTTACACGACTCTCTTTACCAATTCTGCCCCGAATTACACTTAAAACGACTCAACAGCTTAA
>NZ_JAWOVZ010000047.1:0-11338 GCF_033340175.1 Vibrio sp. 1557
TGTCGATCCGGATAGTTATGAACTGGAACAGGGCCCAAACATCATCTGTGACAATACATGGGTAAGATTTGCAGTTAAGTATAAATAACAGTTGGGTAGATTGTCAGTAGAGGATGACTAGGAAATCAACGATTCTCGCTCTTTTCTACTTCATGTTCACCAAATGTGTTGGCCATTCTTCTAGTGGCATAGGGCGGCTGTAGTAGAAGCCTTGCACCTGATTACAGCCTAAAGAGCGCAGTAATTGTGCTTGATTGCTATCCTCGACACCTTCCGCGACGACATTAGTTTTGAGACCTGCTGTGATATTGATGACGGCAGCGACGACTGAACTGTTTAAGTTTTCTTGTGTGAGTTGATTGATGAAGGTGCGATCAATCTTCAAGCAGGTAAACGGCAGAGAGTGGAGGTAACCCAGTGATGAGTAGCCGGTGCCAAAGTCATCTATCGCGATACCAATACCCATTTCACGCAGTTTAGTCATATTTTCTAGTGTGGTCGGTGCGCTATCAATGATACGTGATTCTGTGATCTCTAGTGTGAGGTTACTTGCTGGTAATTTCGTGATATCCAATACGCTTGTCACCGTATCAACAAAACTTGGGCAAGATAGTTGATTAACGGAGATATTCACATGCAGTTGGAAGTCCGACGGCCACTGTTTGCTTTCGATCGCTTGGTAAGTGTCGCGACAAGCTTGTAACAGAATCTGTTGGCCGATGGCTTTGATCATGCCGCTTTCTTCCGCGATTGGGATAAAATCTAATGGTGACACCATACCTGAGTCGCTATGCCAACGCGCCAGTGCTTCGGCGCCACACACTGTGCCACTGACGAGATCCACAATCGGTTGGTAATGAGGAATAAACTCTCGGTTTTCAATGCCAGTTTGGATCTTGGTCAGCATTTGCGTACGAAACTTTGAAGCGCTCGCTAGTTCTGGGCTGTAGTGACAAACACCAGTCAGTGAGTCTTGTTTAGCGTAACTTAATGCGATGCTGGCGTTGCGTAACCATAAAGGCATGGTTTCGTTTGGCTGGGTTTGTACAATACCAAGTGAAATCTTCATCACTACATTCTCGCCTTCCACCATAAATGGGGTGGAAAAGAGTTGCTGTAATCGACGCTCGGTTTGTTTAATTTTGGTTTCAGTGTCGACATTTGAGAGAAACACCGCGAACTCATCACCACCAATCCGAGCCAATAATGCGTTGTCACGAAACTGCTGTTTTAGCCTTTCAGCGATGCTGACCAACAACTGGTCGCCGTTGTGATGACCCACACTGTCGTTGATATCTCTAAATTTGTTGATACCAAGTAAAAATAAACTGCCGTGACAAAGATGAGACTGATTTTCACAGATTTCGACCAAACCCTGACGGCTATATAAGCGTGTTAGAGAGTCATAAACTAACTGTTCACGCAATGCTTTGAATGAAGCTCTTAGATTGTTCGCCATTTCATTAAAAGCATGAACCAGTACGGTTGTCTCATACACATAACCAGGCTTTGGCATGCCGCTATCCCAATCCCCATTTGCCAGGTGCTGAGCGGCGGCGGCCGTCGCGTTAATTGGTCTGGTAACTCGGTTGAAAATGATCCAACTGATGGCGATCCCAAATAGGCTTACAATAATGCCAACGAGCCAACTCTCTTGCTGGCTTTTTGGTAACAGGCCGAGAAGCTCGGACTCCGAAATGGAGGTGCCAATAAACCATGTTAAGCCATCTTGGTCTCGATACGGGGTTAGCCGACTGAAAATACGTTGTCCATCATGTTCAAATGAAAAAGTATAAGGTTGCTTGGTGTTGTTGAGATCGAAAGACCGGACGCGGCTCGCACTGATTTTGATGATCGGGTCTGCGTTTTCAGCGGCAAGCAAACGCTGCCCTTTATCCGAAAATTTTGTGCCCCATGAGATGACGCTTCCCGGGCCTGAGTGAGCGATTAAACGATGATCTGGGTCCATGATGTAGACCGACGCTTTAGTGTTGTATTTTAACTCGCGCAGGAATTCGTTGAATGTATTGATACGAATGTCTGTCACCAAAACACCAGCAAATTGGTCGTGTTTGTACACCGGCGTCATGGCTGATAGCGTAATATCCTGGCGTTCATCAGCGTTGGTATAAATTTCAGACCAAGTGGCGTTTTGGCTCTCTGCAACGGGCTTATACCATGGGCGAGTGCGAGGATCGTATTGGGAGATAACCGTTCGAATGTTGTTACTCACATGGTTGGTTCCATAAATAACCAGATCACCATCGGTGTGGCGATCTTGCACCATTAAGGTGTAATCGTCGGAAAGTTCGCGGCGAAAGCCTGCAAAGTCGCCGTTTTCTGAACCAAATGCGATTACATCCAACTGCGGTATCGATTGGTAAAGATTTTTGAATGCACTTAGCAGGTAGTTTTGAATGTCTGAGGTATCGTGAGGGCGATAAAGGTTGTGATAGCTGACGTTGTGCGCGAGAGCCATAACCGCAGTAAAAGGCTTACGTAGATAGCTATTGAGGTGGTCGTGGACACTTTCGGTTAACACGGAAAGTTGCTTGTCACTGATATCCGTGACCACTTCTTCGTAACTTTGTTTTTGGACGTAGACAATGACACCGATCGCCAGTAAGAAGATCATGACAAATGGAATCAGAACAGCAGTACGCAGTGTAATTTGAGTCGTAGCAGTAGACATCGCCTAATCACATAGATGGTGGTGCGCCACAATTGTACTGATGTTTTTATTAATATCGAGTGACAAACGACGCTCGTTGTTAACGCACCACGTAAGTGATTGTCAGTACAATTCTTTTAATTTTCTGGTGAGTGTATTTCGCCCCCAGCCTAATACTTTAGCGGCATCTTGCTTATGACCTTTAGTGTGCTCTAAGGCTGCTTCTAATAAAATGCGTTCAAATTCTGGTAAAGCGTAAGAAAGTAGTTCTTTATCTCCTGCTGCGAGTGAATGCCGTGCCCAATCCGCCAATTGTTCTTGCCAACTACCATGTGCAGAGTCTGAAATGGATTTTTTCTCTTCGAGTAGTTCGCTTGGCAAGTCATTTGGTAACACTTCGCTACCACTGGCCATAACGGTTAACCAACGGCAAATATTCTCTAATTGACGAACGTTGCCAGGCCAATCAAGGCGGTTAAGAATCTCCACGGTCGATGGGTGGAGAGTTTTTGTTTCCACACCAAGCTCATCAGCCGCACGGATAAGAAAATGCTGTGTAAGCTTTTCAATGTCTTGCTTACGCTCACGCAGTGCCGGGATCTGCACGCGAATCACGTTTAAGCGATGAAAGAGGTCCTCACGGAAGTCACCTTCTTGCACCAGCTTTTCTAAGTTCTGGTGTGTTGCCGCGACAATTCGTACATCGACACTGATCGGAGAGTGACCGCCCACTCGATAAAACTGCCCGTCAGCTAGAACGCGTAGCAAACGAGTTTGAATGTCCAATGGCATGTCGCCGATTTCGTCTAAAAATAGAGTGCCGCCATTGGCTTGTTCGAATCGTCCTTGACGAACATTGTTTGCCCCCGTAAACGCGCCTTTTTCGTGGCCAAACAGTTCTGATTCAATCAAGTCTTTGGGAATTGCCGCCATATTGAGCGCAATGAAAGGTTTGTTAGCACGTGGACTGTGACGGTGCAGTGCATGAGCAACGAGTTCTTTACCCGTGCCCGATTCACCGTTAATCAAGACTGAAATAGAGGAGCGAGAAAGACGACCAATGGCGCGAAACACCTCTTGCATCGCTGGTGCTTCACCGATAATTTCAGGCGTTTCTGCTGGAATGTCTTCTGGAGAGAGCTGCTCGCGTTTGTTTTCGTGGCTGTGTGCAATGGCTCGTTCAACCAGAGTTAAAGTTTCATCAATATCAAAAGGTTTTGGTAAATATTCAAAAGCACCTTTTTGGTACGCATTCACTGCCGCATCTAAATCTGAATGCGCGGTCATGATAATCACGGGAAGGTCTGGGTAATCGCGCTGTACTTGCTTTAGTAGCTCCAACCCATCAATACCTGGCATGCGAATGTCTGATACTAGAACATCCGGCACTTCGCGTTCGAGCGCCATTAACACGCTTTCTCCATCGGCATAGGTTTCACATTTGATGTTGGCAGAGGAGAGTGTTTTCTCCATTACCCAGCGAATTGAACTGTCGTCATCAACGACCCAAACATATCCTTTACTCATGTAGTAATCCTTGCAGCAAACCGAAAAACTGACGCGACTTGAAGTCCATTAGCGCACTCAGATCGGCAGATAAATAGTAAATGTTGTGTGACCAGGCCAGCTTTCTACGTCTATTTTTCCATTGTGCTGGTCGATCAAATTTTGCGAAATAGATAGCCCTAATCCAGTTCCTCCCTCGCGGCCACTGACCATGGGATAGAACAGCGTGTCTTGTAGTTCCGGTGGAATACCTGGGCCGTTGTCTGTGATTTCGACACGAGCAGCGAGTTTACAGCGTTTGCCGTGAATATTGGCTTGATGCACCGTTCTGGTGCGAATGGTTATTTTCCCGTGCTCTTGATGGCTAAGAATTTGTGCGGCGTTGCTGACGATATTAAGCATTGCCTGCTCGATTTGGTCTGTATCCATCAAAATCTCTGGCAAGCTTGGGTCATAATCTCGTTCAATGATGATTGAGCGTTGTGACTCTAATTCAACCAGTTGGCGAACCTTTTCAAGAATTTGGTGCAGATTCTCTTGTGTCTTCTTACCTGGCTTTTGCGGTCCTAGTAATCGATCCACGAGCGCCCTTAAACGGTCTGCTTGCTCAATGATGATGTGTGTATATTCGGTGAGAGAGGGCTCTGGCAGCATTTTTTCTAGCAATTGCGCCGCACCGCGTAAGCCGCCAAGCGGATTTTTAATCTCATGTGCAAGCCCTCGGACTAACAGCTTCGCTGCTTGTTGTTGGGCGTGTTGGTTCAGTTCTTGAGAGAGTCGGCGCTGCTGATCAATTTTGCGCATCTCGACCAGAAGCATCAACTGCTTTTGCCAAGTGATAGGGCTAACCGTCACCTCTAGCATTAAAGGGCGGCCATCAACAACGAAAGTGACGTCACTGTCGGTGATGCTTTGGCCACTTTGCAACGGTTGAGTGAGCAGCGCGAGATCCAGCGACGCATGCTGAATCAATTGAGAAAGTGATTGTTCAATAATTCGTTTGGCGCTTTGAGAAAACAGCAATTCGGCAGCCGGATTGGCATAACGGATGGCCAATCCATCATCAAGAATCAGCGTTGCTGTCACCATATTGTTGAGAATGGCACTAGGAAGACTGGTATCCACATTACGTCCTTGTTTTGCTTTAAGATTGTGCGATGCACAATAATGGTGCAATTGAACGTTAAGTATGGCGAATAAATCTTAGAAGAAAAAGTGAAAAGCATCGCTGTGATGTGATTTTTTTCACCAGATATTCTATTTTGCCCCTTTTACGGTCGGCTTAACACTTGCTCTATGTAAATGCACCGTTATAGGGCTAGTAGATGCAATAAGCTTGCCGCTTCTTTTCGCGTGCACAGCAAGTGTGTGAGTGCCTCGGTCAATATTGTTTAACTGCCACACTATATGGTTTTGTGGTGCACCATAAGGTTTTCCATCGAGTAACAATTGCAATTGCTCACCGATACCAAGCTTGCGATTGGTTTCTAATTGAATATTGATGATGCCTCGATTGCTGCGGATGGTCTCGTTGTGCTTGGGAGTCAGCATCGAGAGTTGTAATGGGAGAGGCTGATCGGTTGTTTTCTCTGGCTTGTTTTGTGATGCAGTAGATGGCGTAGTCTGAGGTGCGAGCGATTCAGTACTTTCTACCTCAGGAGCTGGTGCGCTGGCTTCAAGGTTTGGCAGTGCGATCGCTTTTGCTCCTTTGTTTGGCGTATCACTAAAGTGAACCACGCCATTTTCATCTACCCACGTATACGCGACCTGCGCGAAGGCGATAGAGGCGATTAACAATCCGCTGAGTGCACACAGTGATGGAATAAGCTGAACTTTCATTGCTCACCTTCTCTTGTTCGATGATTTCACGTTTCAATGGCTTAGCTCTTTGACCTGTAAGGAAAAATTCTAAGTGTATTTTTATTATCCTCTCATGTTAAACGTCGAAGCTTGACTGGCGAATACAAAAAAGGCCCGCCTGCGAGGCGAGCCTAATATTTTATTGCTGTGTTTACATTTTACACAGTGTCGACCTTACACAGAGTAGTAAAGTTCGAACTCAACAGGGTGAGTTGTCATGTTCACACGCTCTACGTCCTGAGACTTAAGGTCGATGTATGAATCGATGAAGTCGTCAGAGAATACGCCGCCCGCTGTTAAGAACTCACGATCAGCATCTAGCTCTGCTAGCGCGTCTTTTAGTGAGTATGCAACAGTTGGGATTTCTGCTGCTTCTTCAGCTGGAAGATCGTAAAGGTCTTTATCCATCGCTTCGCCTGGGTGGATCTTATTCTTGATACCGTCAAGACCAGCCATAAGCATTGCTGCGAAACATAGGTATGGGTTCGCCGCTGGGTCACCGAAACGAACTTCGATACGACGTGCTTTCGGGCTTGGTACCACTGGGATACGGATTGAAGCAGAGCGGTTACGCGCTGAGTAAGCTAGCATTACTGGTGCTTCGAAGCCTGGTACAAGACGTTTGTACGAGTTTGTTGATGGGTTAGCGAATGCGTTGATTGCACGAGCGTGTTTGATGATACCACCGATGTAGTAAAGCGCCATTTCAGATAGACCGCCGTACTTGTCACCAGCAAATAGGTTTACGCCATCTTTTGCTAGAGACTGGTGAACGTGCATACCGCTGCCGTTGTCGCCAACAAGTGGTTTAGGCATAAACGTCGCTGTTTTACCAAACGCGTGAGCAACGTTGTGTACAACGTACTTGTAGATTTGGATTTCGTCAGCTTTGGTTGTTAGCGTGTTGAAACGAGTTGCGATTTCGTTTTGACCCGCCGTTGCCACTTCGTGGTGGTGCGCTTCAACAACAAGACCCATTTCTTCCATTACTAGACACATAGCAGAACGGATGTCTTGAGATGAATCTACTGGAGCTACTGGGAAGTAACCACCTTTAACGCCTGGACGGTGACCTTTGTTACCTTCTTCGTAGTCAGAACCTGTGTTCCATGCCGCTTCTACGTCGTCGATTTTGAAGAAAGAGCCTGACATGTCTGTCGAGAACTTCACGTCATCAAATAGGAAGAATTCTGGCTCAGGACCGATAAGTACAGTATCTGCAACACCAGTAGACCGCATGAAGTCTTCAGCGCGTTTTGCGATAGAGCGTGGGTCACGGTCGTAGCCTTGCATTGTTGCAGGCTCTAAGATGTCACAACGGATATTTAGTGTTGCGTCTTCCGTGAATGGGTCAAGCACAGCAGAAGATGCGTCAGGCATCATTACCATGTCTGATTCGTTGATACCTTTCCAGCCAGCAACTGATGAACCATCGAACATTTTACCTTCTTCGAAGAAGTCTGCGTCGATTTGGTGAGCAGGGATCGAAATGTGCTGCTCTTTACCTTTTGTATCAGTGAAGCGTAGGTCAACAAACTTAACTTCGTTTTCTTGGATCAGCGATAGAACGTTTTCTACTGACATCTTGGATAACCTCCAGTGTTAATAAGCGGTAAAAGCTCGATTTATGAATTATTCATGAAACCTGGCATTGATTAATCAATTTGACTTTTCATTAATCGATGCTGTTTTAACTAAAGCCAAAACCGTGCCAAAAAAAATATTCCATTAATTTCAAGCAATTGTGTTTTTGAATGCTAGTTTGGTGCAGTTGCTTGCACCAAAATGATCTTTGATTGCACTATTATGGTGCTAAAAATCATTGTTGCACCATAATGTGACAGGTACATTGCGTATTCAGCCCAGTTTTTGAGCAAGAGTCAATTTGAATTATGCATCGATTAGAATAAAGTTGCGTTTAATCAATTCGTTCTGAGGAAGAAAATGGGCATTAAGCGTAAAAATCGCAGAAATGCTCGGGAGTAGATCACATATTTCTAGGCTTTTTGCTAAAATCTGGTACATTATGGCCGTTTTTTTAATCAGCAAATGTCGCCAGAGAGCACCCGTTCTCAGCGTGGGGGCATTTCATCTATCTAAGTGAATCAATATCCATGGCTACTCCACAGATTGATAAATTAAGAAATATCGCGATCATCGCGCACGTTGACCACGGTAAAACCACGTTGGTTGACAAGCTGCTACAACAATCAGGCACGCTTGAGTCTCGCGGTGAAGCTGAAGAGCGAGTCATGGACTCGAACGACATCGAGAAAGAGCGCGGTATTACCATTCTTGCTAAAAACACAGCAATCGACTGGAACGATTACCGTATCAACATCGTAGATACTCCGGGACACGCGGACTTCGGTGGTGAAGTTGAGCGTATCATGTCGATGGTAGACTCTGTACTACTTATCGTTGACGCAGTTGATGGTCCAATGCCTCAAACGCGTTTCGTAACACAAAAAGCGTTTGCTCACGGTCTAAAACCAATCGTTGTAATCAACAAGATTGACCGCCCTGGCGCACGTCCTGATTGGGTTATGGACCAAGTGTTCGACCTGTTCGACAACCTAGGTGCAACTGATGACCAGCTAGACTTTAAAGTAGTTTACGCATCAGCACTTAACGGTTGGGCTTCTCTAGAAGAAGGCGAAACTGGCGAGAACATGGAACCACTATTCCAAACTATCGTTGATGTTGTTGACGCGCCAAATGTTGACCTTGATGGTCCACTACAGATGCAAGTTTCTCAGCTAGACTACAGCTCTTACGTTGGTGTTATCGGCGTGGCTCGCGTAACTCGTGGTAGCGTTAAACCAAACCAGCAGGTAACCATTATTGGTGCTGACGGTAAAACTCGCAACGGTAAAGTGGGTACAGTAATGGGCTACCTTGGCCTAGAGCGTCACGAAGTGGAACAAGCTAACGCGGGTGATATCATCGCAATCACTGGTCTTGGCGAGCTGAAAATTTCTGACACTATCTGTGCACAAAACGCAGTAGAAGCATTACCACCATTGTCTGTTGATGAACCAACAGTAACGATGACATTCCAAGTAAACACGTCTCCATTCGCGGGTAAAGAAGGTAAGTTCGTAACGTCACGTAACATCCTTGAGCGTCTTGAGAAGGAACTGGTACACAACGTTGCACTACGCGTTGAGCAAACAGACGATCCAGATAAATTCCGCGTGTCAGGTCGTGGTGAACTTCACCTTTCTATCCTGATCGAAAACATGCGTCGTGAAGGCTTCGAGCTTGCGGTATCTCGTCCAGAAGTAATCATCAAAGAAGAAGATGGTCAGTTGATGGAACCGTTCGAAACGGTAACTATCGACGTAATGGAAGAGCACCAAGGCGGCATCATGGAGAACATCGGCCTACGTAAAGGTGAGCTGAAAGACATGTCTCCAGACGGTAAAGGTCGTGTGCGTATGGACTTCGTTATGCCATCACGTGGTCTGATCGGTTTCCAAACGGAATTCATGACACTGACTTCAGGTTCAGGTCTTCTTTACCATACGTTTGATCACTACGGCCCTCACAAAGGCGGTAACATCGGTCAACGTGTAAACGGTGTACTAATCGCGAACGCGATGGGTAAAGCGCTAACTAACGCACTGTTCAACCTTCAAGAGCGTGGTCGTCTATTTATCGGTCACGGTGTTGAAGTTTACGAAGGTATGGTTATCGGTATTCACAGCCGTGACAACGACCTAACGGTAAACGCACTGAAAGGTAAGCAGCTAACCAACGTTCGTGCATCTGGTACAGATGACGCACAGGTTCTTACTCCGCCTATCAAGATGACTCTTGAGCAAGCACTAGAATTCATCGATGACGACGAGCTAGTAGAAGTAACGCCTGAAAGCATCCGTATCCGTAAGAAGTTCCTAACGGAAAGCGACCGTAAGCGTGCTTCTCGTGGCGCGAAATAATTTTCGTTAAGCGATTCAATTAAGAAGAAGCCTCGAGTTATGCTCGGGGCTTTTTGTTTTCTGGAGTTGAATATGAACCCGATTATTATCACCGGTGGGCCTGGTGCGGGAAAAACAACACTGCTGAATGCGCTAGACGCGTGTGGTTATGCCACGTTTCCTGAAGGGTCTCGCGACTTGATTGAGCAGCAAAGCCAGTTAGAAAATGGTATTTTGCCGTGGACGAATTTACCTGAGTTTGCCAAGTTATGCCTTGGGTTGATGGACAAACAAAAGAGTGATGCGCGTTGTCATGATGTTGCGTTTGTTGATCGCGCCATCCCCGACATCATTGCATACCTACAAGTGGGCGGCTGTAAGGTTGACCAAGCTTTCTTAACCGAAAGCGCTGGGTACCATAGTCAGGTGTTTACTTGTCGACCTGAAGCATCCATTTACGTACAAGATGAAGTGCGTCCGCACAGCTTTGAAGAAGCATTGGAGATTCATCAGTCGTTAGTGAGCGTCTATACTGAGTTGGGTTATGAAGTGGTAGAAGTGCCATGGGGAACTGTACCAGAGAGGGTAGGCTTTGTTCGAAGAGTCATCGGTTTACTCGGTGAGGTCGCCGACTAAAACCTCCTCACTAGGAGGAGGTCTAAATCATTTACTTTTGATTGAGCTTTTGTAGGAATTTATCGGACTCTGCAATCGCTTCGTTCATTTGTTTGATCGCAAACTGAATGTCTTTCTCTAAGCTAGAGAACTCACCTTGCAAAGAACCAATCGCACTGGCGTTAAGGTTGTGTTTTAAGTACAACGTGTTGTCACGTAGCGTATCCAGTACCGGTGTCATCTTTTTCTCTGCACGCTTCATAGCGCTAAGCATGGTTTTGTACGAGGCTTTGGTTTCACGTAGTTTTTGCTCGCTTGAACGACGCAGTTTCGCACTCGAGTACAGCTCTAGCTCATCTTGCCACTCATCAAACAGTGCGCCGGATACGTCTTCAATCGCAGCAATACGGTCACGTACGTCTTGAGCCGCTTTTTCGCTATCTTCGTATTTGTCATTGATGTTGTTGTAGACATTTTCTAGCTCACCACCATCAAAGTTGGTGATCGCAGACAAGGCTTCAAGTGCACTGGTGAATTCTTCTTGTGCATCTTGTTGAGATTCTTTGGCATCTTCGACGCGGTCGACCATAATATCTCGTTTATGATACCCAACCTGCTCCATTGCTGAGTAATAAGCAGATTGACACCCTGTTAAAGTGAAAATTGATAGTACAATTGCTAATAAATAAGGCATTCTTATGTCCTCGGCGCTAATTATGGGATGAACTATGAACCAGTTATCAGAGAGTTACAAGGCGAGATT
>NZ_JAWOVZ010000048.1:0-10754 GCF_033340175.1 Vibrio sp. 1557
GATTTACCTGCACCGTTCAGACCTAAAACACCGATTTTCGCACCAGGGAAGAAGCTCAGAGAGATGTCTTTAAGAATTTGACGCTTAGGTGGCACAATTTTGCTCACCCGCGACATGGTATATACGTATTCAGCCATTGCCGATCGTTCCTAAATTAACTGTCATTCAAACCCATCATTTTATACCAAGTGCTTTGTTTTTGTTACCGCATTGCAAGAATTTCCCTAACGAATGGATTTCTTATTTTGAGCTGACCGGAAACTTACACGGTTAGGGTATACACTTTTGTTATTCGTTAAGAATGACGAAGTGTGTTCTATGCGAGTTAGAAACGCTTTGTCTCCATCGTCTTAAAAGTTTGACGAGTACAATTTTTAATACACAAAGTTGCTTTACATGGACATCTGCATTCTGTGTAAATAGATGCATGTGTGAAAATTGCCTTAACATCACATGAACTCTAACAAAACTAGGCTTTAGGGCAGTATATGTCTGGGGAAAATGACACAAATGAGATTCAACGTATCTGAATTGGCTAAAAAGGTATGCTGCGCCGCCGCGTTGTGTGCTATGAGTTTGAGTGCTAATGCCGCGCTGAGTTTGGAAAAGCAGCGCGAAGTATATGAGCAAGCTCAAGATTTATTAGATAAAAATGACATCGACAGATACCTTTCGATTCGTCCTAAAATTTCTGACTATCCACTAACGCCTTATGTGGATTACCGCACTTTTATTAGACAGTTACCGGAAAAGTCACCACAACAGGTGAACGAGTTTATTTCTGAGCACGAGTCTTTTCCATTTTCTCGTCGAGTTCGCGCTCCATACCTCAATCATCTTTATAAGCAAAAAGATTGGAAAACCATTACTGAGTTTCAAAAAGTCATTCCTAGTGGTGAGCGTTACCAATGTATTTTCTACGTCGCTCAATTAAAGCAAGGCAAGAAAGTCGCGGCGTTTAAAGGGGCTGAACATATGTGGTTACGTGGCATCAGCATTGCTGATGAGTGTGACCCATTATTTGCAGCATGGGACAAGGCGGGTGAGCGTACCGATGAACTGATTCTACAGCGTATGTTACTGGCGTTTGATGCTCGTAATGGCGGTTTGATGAGTTACTTGCTCAAACTGCCTAAATCAGCGCAGGCAAAGCAACAAGCCAAAGAAATGAAAGCGTTGTTTGATAATCCTTCAAGTGTTGCGGAATTCGCGAAGAAAAAACCTGCGAATGATTTTAATCGAGCGCAAAGTGAATATGCGTTAGAAAAGTTGGCTCGCATGAACACTAGCCAAGCACAAGGTGCGTACGATGCTGTCATTAAAGGACAGAAGTTTTCTCCAGAAAAAGCGCAAGAACTTGCCGACTATATTGCATTTCGATTGACTCGTACGGAGTCTGAGTCATTAGCTAAATGGCGCGATGATAAAACGAAAACCAGTCAGTACTTACCGTTGATTGAAACGCGCATCCGCTTAGCGATTCAAAATGCAGATTGGAAAGGCGTACAAGAGTGGATTGCTGTTCTAAATAAAGAAGAACAAGCCACGCTACGCTGGCAATATTGGCTTGGAAGAAGTGAAATAGCGTTAGGTGATGACATCGCGGGGAAACAGCGTTTAGCAACTCTGCTTGGGCAACGAAACTTCTACAGTGTGGCTGCCGCCAATGCAATCGGGCAATCAATCAAATACCCAACGCATACGGTTAAGTTGGATAAGAAAGTTGTTCAACCCTATCAAGACTCGTTAGCTCGTATCGAAGAGTTGATCGCGACGGATAAAATCGCAGCAGCGAAGAGTGAATGGGCACACTTACTGCGCCGCGTAGGGAAAGATGAAAAGGCGATGTTGGCGGCTTATGCATCATTTAAACGTTGGCATCACCTAACGGTGACCGCGAGTATTCAAGCGCAGATGTGGGATAATATCGAACTTAGGTTCCCAATAGCACACCGCTGGTGGTTTAACTTTTATGCGAAAAAGCACAACATTGATCCCGTCACGATGATGTCTCTCGCTCGACAGGAAAGTGCGTTAGATGTTGAAGCCCGCTCTCCAGTTGGCGCTCGTGGTCTTATGCAGATCATGCCTGCGACGGCGAAGTACACGGCACGTAAATATAAGTTGAGTTATCAAGGTACGCAGGATCTCTACAATGTAGGAAAAAATATCGAAATTGGTAGCCATTATTTGCAAGGTTTATTAGAGGATTACGATAATAATCGTATTTTTGCTCTTGCTGCTTATAATGCAGGTCCTAACAGAGTAAAAACGTGGCGAGAGCGTACCCAAGGAAAAGTGGATGCTTATGCCTTTATTGAGGCAATTCCATTTAAAGAGACGCGCGGTTATGTACAAAACATCTTGATGTTTGAAACATACTATCGTGATCTTTTGGGTATCGATGGCGCGTTCTTGAATCAACATGAGATCAATACCAAGTATTGAGTGAGGTAACTTGATGTCGCACGAACCCGAGTACAAAGACTGGCAACAGATTATTGAGCTAATTCGAACAAGTATGGGCACCCAGCAAGATGACATGCTGTTAACAATGCTGATGTCACGTGATGAGAGAGAGTCATTAATATCACGCGTTAATATAATTAACGAACTTCTTAAAGGAGAATTATCTCAACGTCAGATCAGTCAGATGCTTGGTGTGGGCATTGCCACCATTACTCGTGGCTCTAACGAACTAAAGTCGAAATCTGATGAAGAAAAAGACAAGTTGAAAGTCTTGTTAGAACAAGTTGCGGTATCTAAGTAGACAGTATATCCAATTTGCTTTTAGGCCTTGGTGTTACAATTGACTAAGATAACGTATTACAAAGGGCGGAAATATCCGCCCTTTTGCGTATCTAGAGAATAGGCTGAGTGTTATAAATTTGAAGGAAAGTGCTCAGGGTTTGTGAATGGAATCAAAGCCAGAATCAAGGCTTGGTGATAGACCGAGCTTCGAGTTAGCTGGTTTTGGGTTAGTAGGCTAATAGCGCCACCTTTCTGTTTGATGTTATCAGTACCAAACACTTTGTCCATTACATCTCCCAACTCATTCGCATCCTTGAGTTTTTCCAAGACTTTTGGCGGCAACATTAAGCTTGCAGAACGAGATTCACCGCGGTGAGTCTCTGACTCAACCACCATCCAAGCAAACGTCACGTTTGCTTCAATTCCCGCTTCGAGACCGACATAGTAATCCGCGTTTGGCATCTCTACTTTTGCGTTTTTAACGCGGTTTAGCGCACCACGATGAGTTTCTTCATTCGTCATGGGCTGATCTGCGACCTCACTCGGTACACTGATGCCAACGAAGTTGAACTCTTGATGCGGAAATGCATTACGAAATGCACTTTGAACTGCATTAATTTTGGCTGGGTTTAGCGATGCGATTACGACTTTTTGGGTTGCCATGATCTTTTTACTCACTGGTGTCTATTAACTCAATTTTACTTGCGTAGGCTTTACGTTCTCACTCGGGTAACAGCCTAATACTTTCAAGTGCTTAGTGATTTTTGTTAGCTCTTCAAGTGCCTGTTGCATTTCTGTCGAAGCAAGATGTGATGTCAAGTCTACGTAGAACATCTCTTCCCACGGGTTCCCCATAATTGGGCGTGATTCCAGCTTGGTCATATTGATGCCGTAACGTTGCAGCACTAATAGTGTTTCAACCAATGAGCCTGCCTCTTGGGAGGTCGACATGATCAATGTGGTTTTTGCTGGAATCTGAGTAGAAACTTCAACCGGTTTACGAGCAACCACGATAAAGCGAGTATGGTTTTCGGTTTGGTTTGCGATGTAGCCTTGAATTGCTTGCAAGCCATATAGCTTACCGCTTGATGCATTACCAATTGCAGCCACATCATCACGATCCATCTCTTGGACTTTCTGCATTGCATCTGCTGTGCTCGCGCAGGATTCCAGCTTTACCCCTTTCATACGGCTTAAAAACTCACTGCACTGTTGGTGTGGCTGAGGGTGAGAATACAGCGTTTTAATATCTTCCAGACGAATGTCTTTTTTCGCAACCAAGCAGTGTTCGATTGGTTGAGTTAGCTCTCCAACGATGTAAAGCGTCGTGTGTTGTAGTAAGTCATACACTTCATTAATAGAGCCTGAGCTGGTGTTTTCGATTGGCAGAACGCCATAATCAGCATGGCCAGATTCAACCGTTTGAGTCACTTCTTTAAAGTGCTCGCAGTTGAGCTCGATAAGCTCCGTATTTTTACGACTGAAGTATTCGCGACTTGCCAAGTGCGAATAAGAGCCTTTGGCTCCTAAAAAAGCGACGCGAGCAAGTGGCTTGCGGCTTTGCTGTGGGTTAACGAGATTTTGCAGATAACTTTGTTGAAGCAGAACTGAGTCTTCAATGATGGTATGGAAAAGTTTGGTGATGTACTGCGCGTCAAGTTCGTATTTATCTTGGCCATTAGAAATCAGCTTGACCAATAATTGCTGTTCACGGACGGCGTCGCGAACAGGCTTTGAGGTTTGTACTTTGCTTTTGGCTACTTCAATGCTGAGTTTACGGCGCTCAGACAATAAGCTGAGAAGTTGGTCATCCAACTCATTCAAGCGTAAACGAATTTCTTCGAGGGAAATAGGTTGGTCAGTCATCAATTCTTTCCTTATAAAAAAGCCTCCCGATTTGGGAGGCTTTCTGTTTGTTTTTGACTTTTCTTTCACAAACGAGTTCGCCCCTCCAACTATGGGAGGAAAAAGAAGTCAAAAATAAACAGTGAGGTTAAATGCATAAATAGTGCTTAATTTATGAGTGTTTAAACACAATAAGCAAGGCTGGGGAGAGCGTCAAGCAAAAAAATAGCGCCTTTCGGCGCTATTTCCTCAATATGTTCAGTTTACTCTTCTTCTTCCACTAGCTCAGGCTTACTTGCACGTCGAGCTTCAGGTTTGTGGGTCAGCTTGTTCAATTGTCGTTCTAGTTTTTGCTCCACTTCGTTGATAGCTGCGTAAAGATCTTCGTGAGTTGCTGAGGCAATGAGCTGGCCTTTAGGAACTTTGATAACCGCTTCGAATTTCTTCTGTTTGTTTGGTTCCTCACTGAAAGTTGCTTGGCAACCAATTAGGTCTACTTGCCATTTCTCCAGTTTTTTAAATTTGCTCTCAATATGAGCTCGGATTGCAGAGGTGATTTCGATGTTTTTGCCAGTGATATTCATTGTCATAAGTGTTTTTCCTCTGTTGCATCCCTCATGGGTTGAGTTCAGATTACCGCTTTAAGCACAAAAAAATGTGATTCAGATCATTATTTTGCTCGGGTTTTTTATGATGAAAAATGAATGTGATCTCACTCAAGAACTTCTGAGATTTATCGTGAAATTGCTTGTTATCGGTTAGTAAATCCGTAGATTGGATAGAGTACTCAGCTGAAAACGGCCTCGTTTTTAGGGAAGTTTTACGGCCTAATATTTGAGGTGGTTAAAATTTAACTACACGTAAGGTGTGATGACGATCACTGAGTCTTTCCAATGAATCCATTTAAAAAGCCGCTTACTGTACAAGCGGCTTTTTACTGTCTGGCATTTGGCTGACTTTTCGTAGCGGTATCATGAAAATGGGGTCTTTTGGGGCTAGTGAAACCCTTTCTAGACTTTTGACTTGGTCCAAACTTTCTAGTTGTTTGTATATTATGTAGTAGCGATTAATGCTTGTGACGTACCCAACCGTTGAGCTTAAACTTTTCCGCATAACGACTTCCACGTTATTAAACCAAACATTAGGATCGTAACCTTGTTGGGCTGCACGCTTACGAATACGCTCTACATTGCCGGGGCCCGCATTGTAAGCCGCCAATGTAAAGTAGAGTTTATTTTGTGCAGTAATATCAGGATCACTGAAGTACTGCTTACGCAAAAAAGCTAAGTATTTCACTCCAGCATGAATGTTGTTTTCTAATTGTCGAACATTTTTGATATTGATATTCGGATCTTGAGCGGTGCTGGGTAGGACTTGCATTATGCCAACGGCACCTCGGCTTCCAACTAGGTCGTTATTAAATCCTGATTCCTTGTAAGCGATTGCAGCGATCAGTAAATAGTCGATATCGTATTTCTCACCATAGCGTGAAAATAGCGCTGCGAGTTTTTCTAGTTGAGCAATTTTCTTAGGGTTAAGAGCTCTGTTCAACCATCCCGTGTTATCGATGTATTTACCGTAAATAACGTTACCGAGTAGTGTCCCAGAGCGAGACTTCTGGATGAACTTATTCACGACGGCTTTTAATTTGGGACTATTTTCTCGCATTGCCCAAGCAATTTTGCCATTTTTGCGGATAGGGATTTTTTTGTGCACCCGAATATCATCCATCACTTTCAGCCAAAGCTTGGCTTTATGGCTATCGAGAACAATGGCTTTGACGTAACCATTGTTGAGCATTCCGACCAGCTCATAATCTTGAAGTGTTTCTTCAATAAAGTGCACGATAACAGGCGGTAAGCCTTTTTTGTTTAGTTTCTTATTTAGTGTCTGAATGCTTTCAAAGTAGCTAGAGCTGGCGCGCACCCAAATCTCTTTGCCGCTCAGTTGTTCGATTTTCGTCATCGTTGGTGTGCTTTTGTTTGTCACTACCCACTCTTGAATGTCAGTGAGAATGGGTGAACTGAACTCCACTTTCTGTTTGCGCGTGTCGGTAATAGTCAGGTTGGCGACAACTAAGTCACCTGAACCGTTTTCTAAGGCTGGCAGTAGCTGGTCGCGGGCAACAGGAATAATTTGTACGTTAAGCTTTGGTTTGAGTTTACGAAGGTCTTTTTCGAAATGCGCCAGCAATTCCGCGCCTATGCCTTTTGGTGTGCCGCCCTCAATGTAGTAAAAGCCTAAATCAGCAGAAACTAAGACGCGCAGTACATTCTTCTCCTTGATGACATCGAGGTCCCCAGTATAAGGAGGCTGTTTGAGCGGCGAGATTTGCAGTGCGCAAACGGAAGCAGACAATAGGAGCAGCATAACTGCGCAAAGCTTAGATATCGTCACGTTCACATCCTTTTTATAAAGGGGAGAGGAGAACTTTAAGCATATGTGGAGCTAGGAAGATCATCAAGAAAGGGCTGAATACACTATTGAGAGTAATAAAAAACCGCCACGGTAAAAACGGTGGCGGTTCAGTTTAAAGCAAGTTCAATTACTTCACAGGGTTGAGCTCGATAAGCTTTTCAGTTCTTGCTACGGCGTCTTCCAAACCAAGTTGCTTGTAGGCCTCTAGCTGGATAGTCAGTGACTTACGTGCAGCTTCTGTGTCTGGATACGCTTTTTGTAGCTCTTGGCTGCGATTAATAGCAGCGACCCAAGCTTCACGGCGAAGGTAGAAGTCAGCAGTCGCTAAATCATAGTTCGCTAGACGGTTTTTCAGCGCGACCATACGTTTTTGTGAATCTTCTGCATATGGGCTATTCGGGTAGCGTTGAAGTAGTTTTTTGAAGTCATCAAACGCTTTTTTTACCGGTTCAGGATCGCGATCGCTTCGATCTACGCTGAATAAATCATGCATAAAGTTACGATCTTGCGCCATGTGGCTTAGACCTCGCATGTACAGCACCCAATCCATCTTTTCATGGGTTGGGTTTAAACGCATAAAGCGAGAAATGGTTGCCAAGCCCAAAGCAAGGTCGTCGTTTTTGTAGTACGCATAGATTAGGTCAAGCTGCACCTGTTCTGAGTAGGCACCGAATGGGTAACGTGAGTCTAATGCTTCCAGTTTCTCAATTGCAGAAAGCCAATTACCACTTTGAAGAGAAATCTGTGCGTCTGCATACAGTTCCGAAGGCGGCACATCAGGAACGATTTCTTCTTTGCTTGCACATCCAAACAGAAGGGATACCGCTAAAAGGCCTGTTAAAGTCTGACGTTTCATATCAGGAGTCTGTTCCTTGAATCTAAATATTTCTTAAGCTGCCGTTACTTTCTTTCCAGTAACAGATACAATGACGTAATAGTCTATTTTTTCACAGTCGTGAGCATTAGTCTCACAGTTTTTAAAAAAGTTCGATATGGCTCAGCAGATTGTATTAACAAATACCGTAAAAGATAGCCAGTTAGGTCAACGTTTAGACCAAGCTATCGCCGAATTATTCGCGGACTTCTCTCGCTCGCGCCTAAAAGAGTGGCTGCTTGATGGGAAAGTTCAAGTTGATGGTGAAGTTGTCACTAAACCTCGTACCAAAGTAATGGGTGGCGAGGAAATTACATTGCAAGCCGAGTTAGAAGATGAAGAACGCTGGGAAGCGCAAGATATCCCGCTAGATATCGTCTATGAAGATGAAGATATTATCGTTATCAACAAACCTCGTGACTTTGTGGTTCATCCGGGCGCTGGTACGCCTGATGGCACTGTACTTAATGCGTTGTTGCATCATTACCCTGATATTGCAGAAGTACCTCGTGCAGGTATCGTGCACCGTTTGGATAAAGACACAACGGGTTTGATGGTGGTGGCGAAAACCGTTCCTGCACAAACTCGTCTGGTTCGCGCACTGCAAAAACGTAATATTACTCGTGAGTACGAAGCGATCGCTATTGGTCGTATGACTGCGGGCGGTAAAGTGGATCAACCTATTGGTCGTCACTCTACTAAGCGCACGCTTATGGCGGTGGCACCAATGGGCAAACCAGCAGTAACGCACTACCGTGTTGCTGAACGCTTCCGCGAACACACGCGTATTCGTTTGCGTCTAGAAACGGGTCGTACGCACCAGATTCGTGTGCACATGTCTTATCTTCAGCATCCGCTGCTCGGTGATATTGCATATGGTGGACGTGCTCGCATCCCGACAGGTGCGTCTGAAGAGCTAACGGCAATGATCCGGGGCTTCGATCGCCAAGCATTGCACGCAGTAATGCTGCGCTTTGAGCACCCAATTACGGGCGAAGTTCTTGAGTTTCATGCTCCAGTGCCTGATGACATGGTTGTGATGACTGAAGCGCTTCGTCAAGATACAGAAGAGCACGGCTTACCGGAAGAATTCTAATATGAAGACGATCATTCCGAATTGGCCAGCTCCTAAAAATGTCAAAGCTTTCGCCTCAACACGCATAGGCGGATTTTCGACAGGCCCTTACCAAGGGCTAAATTTAGGTACTCACGTTGGGGATGATTTGTCTTTAGTAGAGAAGAACCGAGCTTGGTTGGCGCAACAGGCAAGCATGCCAAATGCGCCAATCTGGTTAAACCAAACGCATTCAACCGTTGTGGCTCAAGCAAATGAACCAACAACACAGGTGCTTGATGCGGATGGTGTATTTACTTCTTCAAGCCATGTTATTTGTTCAGCGATGACCGCCGATTGTTTACCTGTATTATTGACTAATACACAAGGTACGCAAGTAGCCGCTGTTCACGCAGGTTGGCGCGGCTTAGCAAATGGCATTGTCGAAAATGCGTTAGCGTTGTTTTCTGGTGAAGTGATAGCGTGGCTTGGCCCCGCCATTGGCCCCCAAGCCTTCGAAGTGGGTGAAGATGTTCTGCAAGCTTTTGTTGATTTTGATTCACAGGCGAATCAAGCATTTGCTCCACGCGATATCGACGGTAAATGGTTTGCTGACATGCCGGTGCTGGCAACGCAACGTCTAAACCGGGCTGGTGTGACACAAGTGTTTGATTCTGGACTTTGTACTTACCAAGATAAAGCCTCTTTTTACTCTTATCGCCGTGATGGTAAGACTGGTCGACAAGCAACCTTTATTTGGATCGAAGACTAGCTATAAGCACCAAAGTGCTAAGATGCATACTACTATTTTTGCAAAGCTATCTTTATTCATTCACTCCCTTGAAATTCCCCTCCTGAGTATCCATCTTTCTAACTGTCAAAAGAATTTCCTTTAGTTGAGGTTAGGAAGGTAGATATGCGTCTTGATCGATTCACAAGTAAGTTTCAAATCGCTATCTCTGATGCTCAATCACTAGCGTTAGGGCGCGATCATCAATATATCGAGCCAGTTCACCTCATGGTGGCTTTGCTTGATCAAAATGGCAGTCCAATTCGTCCATTGCTTACTATGCTGGATGTGGACGTAACGCATTTACGCTCTAAATTGAGTGAAATGTTAGATCGATTACCAAAAGTCAGTGGCATCGGTGGGGATGTTCAGCTCTCTAGCTCGATGGGCACATTGTTTAACCTGTGTGACAAAGTGGCGCAAAAGCGTCAAGACTCCTATATCTCGTCTGAAGTCTTCCTGCTTGCCGCTTTAGAAGATCGCGGACCATTGGGGCAATTGCTCAAAGAGATCGGCTTAACAGAGCAAAAAGTCAGCCAGGCAATCGAAAAGATCAGAGGTGGTCAAAAGGTCAATGATCCGAATGCAGAAGAGCTTCGTCAAGCATTGGAAAAGTTCACCATAGACCTTACCGAACGTGCAGAGCAAGGTAAATTGGATCCGGTTATCGGCCGTGATGATGAAATCCGTCGTACTATCCAGGTATTGCAGCGTCGTACTAAAAACAACCCTGTGATTATCGGTGAACCAGGCGTAGGTAAGACAGCAATTGTTGAAGGCTTAGCGCAGCGCATAGTTAACAATGAAGTACCTGAAGGTCTGCGTGGTCGCCGTGTGCTATCACTGGATATGGGCGCACTGGTTGCTGGCGCGAAATACCGTGGGGAATTTGAAGAGCGTTTAAAATCAGTATTGAATGAACTTGCTAAAGAAGAAGGCAACGTCATCCTCTTCATTGATGAACTACACACTATGGTCGGTGCTGGTAAAGGTGAAGGCTCAATGGATGCGGGCAACATGCT
>NZ_JAWOVZ010000049.1:0-9426 GCF_033340175.1 Vibrio sp. 1557
AGTAGATCACCTTCTTGCAAAACGAGTGCGCGATCTTTACCCAAGAAGTCGCCGGTTTCACAAATAGGACCAACCAAGTCGTAAGTCTGAGCTTCACCCTTTCGCGGTGAAACTGGCACAATATCTTGCCATGCTTGGTATAGCGCAGGACGCATCAAGTCGTTCATTGCAGCGTCGATAATCGCAAAGTTTTTATGCTCAGTATGTTTTAAAAACTCAACACGCGTTAGCAAGATACCTGCGTTCGCAGCAATTGCACGGCCTGGCTCAAAGATCAGCTCCAAGTCTTGGTGATTTTCAAGACGGCCTAGTAACGCTTTGGCGTAATCAGAAGGCTGAGGTGGTAATTCATCACGATAGACCACACCCAAACCGCCGCCGACATCAAGGTGACGAATGTTAATGCCTTGTGCTTTTAAATCATCAATCAGAGCTAATAAACGGTCTGTCGCGTCGATAAATGGGTCTATATTGGTCAGCTGAGAACCAATGTGGCAGTCGATGCCTTGCACATTCAAGTTCGGCAGGCTTTGCGCGAATTTATAAACATCTGGCGCACGATCAAACGCAATGCCGAATTTATTGTCGCGAAGACCAGTCGAAATGTAAGGGTGTGTTTTCGCGTCGACATCTGGATTGATACGCAGAGAAATTGGCGCAATCACACCAAGCTCACCCGCAACCTTGTTCAAACGTTCTAGCTCTGGCTCAGATTCAACGTTGAAACATTTGATACCTAGCTCAAGAGCGCGCTTCATCTCTGCCGGTGTTTTACCAACACCAGAGAAAACGACTTTTTTCGGATCACCGCCTGCGGCAATCACACGCTCAAGTTCACCACCCGACACGATATCAAAACCCGATCCCAAACGCGCTAGCGTGTTCAATACGCCTAAGTTTGAGTTGGCTTTCACCGCGTAGCAAACCAGGTGAGGATGCTGACCCACAGCACTATCAAACGCCTTCCAATGGCGCTCTAGCGTGGCTCGAGAATATACGTAAAGAGGAGTGCCATATTGCTCTGCAAGAGCTTGAAGTGGGACGTCTTCGGCCCAAAGCTGGCCATCATCCTGATAGTTGAAGTAATCCAAAATTCGCTTCCCTTATTTTATTCGACTGCTGAACCCTAATTTCACCCTAAGGTGCGGTTATTTATTGTGATTGCTCATTCTGTTGAGTGTCATCTGGAATGTATAGTGAGCCAGACTGACCACACCCCGCTAAGGTCGCGGCAACCATCACAAACAACACAGTAACTAATTTTTTCATTTCGCATATCGTGATTATTGAATCAATGCCCCCTATAATCGCACCACACTCAGGAAAAGCAATAGGATAGACGGATGAACGATACTGAATTTCATCAACTGGTGGATGCGCAGATGCAAATCATCGAAGAATCCATCGATGATTCAGGCGCAGACATTGATTACGAAGTCACTGGCAACGTAATGACATTGGAATTTGAAGACCGCAGCCAAATCATCATTAATCGCCAAGAGCCGATGCATGAGATCTGGCTAGCGTCCAAATCTGGTGGTTTCCACTTCAAACTTATTGAAGATAAATGGACCTGCTCAAAAACGGGTATGGAGCTATTTGAAATGGTGAAGCAAGAGTGTGAAAAGCACGCGGGCGAAGCCATTGATTGGGTATAATACTGGTCAATCGTCACCAAAACAAAAAGAGCACCGAAGTGCTCTTTTTGTTTATTGATAAGGGTTTAATTACGCGTTCACAGTTTTGGTCGGGCGACTCGGTGAACAACCGTCATTACGGTAAGGAATGATATACGCATTCCCCTCTTCAGGGTGAATAATTTGATAGTACTGAGGCAGGTTAAAATTAATAAACTTCGACGCGACGCGACTATCGTCTTTTACCGACGTGTAGAAACTGTTTACAGACGAAATCATTTCATCTTTGGAGCCACTAAATTGGTGATACACTTCTACTTGATTTGACTCATCCAACACATAAATATTGAAGCCACCTTCGTTATCTTCAAAGAAGAACTGCACCAGACCTTCACTGGCAAACCCATCCACCGCTTCCGGCATTTGATATTCTTGCTCACGATCGAGCATTAACAGCGGCGAGCCTTTGAGTTTGTTAGTAGAAATGCTGCGGTAGAAATCGATGGAATTTTCTAGCTTCTGCACCGACACACCACGACGTTCAAAGAACAACCCATAAGTCTGGTTACCAAGACGCATCGCTTTAAAGCGGCGACGTTTCTCTTGCTCTACTGGTTTCAAGCGTAAGTCGATACATTCAGCTAAAAGCTGGTAAACCATATTACGCATCACACCACGCATGTTCTTCGCATAGCAGAACACATCCACTGATTCTGGTGGCAACGCATCTTGGTGCATTTTGCCCAAAATGGTTTTCAGTGCATCCAGCATCGCCGTTTCCCCTTTGAAATGCAGCGTACGCACTTCATGCCAAGAGTTACGGTAAACAAGGTCAACACTGCCGACTAAATTTTTATGTTCTGGACCAAAGCTAAAAATATCGGTGTTCTTAACATCCACTTTCAACGAACGACCAGAAAGTTCAGACGTCGGATCATTTTCAAAGTTGATGAACATCGCAAGCTGGCTTATTTCACAAGGACTCGCTAGCGCCTGCATAGATGGACGACGCTTACGCAACGCAAAAGTATTTCGTAAGTCACTCACCATTTGGTAAAACTTATCAATATCTAGCTGCGCTTCACGTACCACGGCATGTAAACGAGTCGATTCAGTAATCAAGCCATTGAAGAATGCCCAAGCAACCAACTTACTCAAGTATTCATGATGCTCTAGATATGGTTGCCCCAAAATGCGGTGCGCAATAAGTGGTTGTTTATAGAGGTACCAACCAGACTTGTTCACTCCCCCTTTTTTCACTTCGATAAAGCTCAAGTCAGGCTCGTGCAGATCAGGTGAAATCTGTGGGTTTAGTAACGTTACTTTGCCCGGCAATACTTCAAAAGCAGCGTAGAGTTTACGGGCCAAAATACTGATGTCTTGCGGACTGATAGCAGAAGTGATGTCGTTACGACGCGCAAATTGAATCAAGTTACGGTAGCTTTGCATCAACGCATCCAGCAATGCATGATGTACCACCTTCACTTGTTCAACCTTCCAATTACGGCGGTCATCGAGCTCTGCAACGACACTTGCATCCCAATTCCATTTTGCAATCATATCGCTCAGCGCTTCACGGCGCCAAGCTACTGAGCCAACATTCGGCTCACGAGATAATTTTTCATGGGTTTTGAGATAGAAACAGCGACGCACCAAATCCAAACGTGTATCGTCTTGAATTCGCTCTAAGTAACGGGTTACTTTTTCCAACATTAAGTAGTACGCATCCATGCCATAGAGATCAGGCTCATGGGCAAAGAAGCGACGCTTAGTGTCGATACTTAACAATTGAGTATGCGGGTATTCCCACGAGTAAGCTTCTAGCAAGATGGCTTTTAATACCGATTTGTAGGGAGAGTCGATGCTTTTGTATAACTGCCACAAGTTCGAGCCGAAGTATTCTTCAGCAGGAATGCAGTTCAATTTACCAAAGTCGATCCATTCACTACAGTCGATGTAACCATCACTGCACAGTTGAGAAACGTACTCGTCGTAACACTCTTCCATTTCTGGCGGCACGATTTGCCATAACAAACGCTGTCCGGCAATACGCACCGCACTACGATAGAATTCATCTAGCAAAAGTAAGTGCTGAGATGAACCACAGTTATCACCTGTCATCTCCTCAGAATGATTGCTTCTAAAGCGCTCTTTATCCATTAAGAAAAAGTTCGCTTCCACGCCTTTGCTTTGTGCCCAATCCGTGATGAGTAAGCATTTATTGGTCAATAACTCGCGTTCGTCACAATCCATATCGGGCGAGATACACACCCAAATATCCAAATCACTGGAAGTACTTTGACCAATCGAGGAGGTACTGCCCATGGTGTATAAACCCAATATAGCGGGCTTTTCTACCGTCTTGAGCGGCTGACCAATGGCAAGTTGAATATCATCTATGAATTGTTGCTGAATGCTATTTAGTTCGAGCCCATGCACACCAAACGGGACATCGGCATCATAATAGCCAGGAATTACAGGATGGTTGTAGTTCAACAAGGCAGGAATCAAGTGGAAGACTTGCTGGCTTTGCGAATCCATAAGCGCCAACGCGCGATCAACTCGCTGCTGATTCAAATTATCTAGTCGCTGGATGATTTTTTGGGTGTAAGCCTGCAAGGGGAATTCCTTGGTTGAACAATCACGAAAATCTGCTGACGTTTTAAACCAAAATGGCTTAAAAACGTGATCAATTTAACACTTTTATTGGTGCGGGTAAAGCTTCACGCCCGCGTATCACTCTGGATACAAAACCATACTTTAGTCACAAAATTAATCGCGCGGTAGTGTCGCTCTTATTACCTATTACTAATAATAGTCCTTAGTCTAATTGAGAATCCAGTCACACTATTTTCATAACGTCATGTAATTCCATTCATAGCCTTCAGAGATAACGAACTAACAGTAAGCATTTCTTGATGAGAATGGTAGGATAAACCCAAATCCAAACAGCATTGAGAAGATCATGACACAATCCACACCGATTCGCATTGCAACTCGAAAAAGCCCTCTTGCTTTATGGCAAGCTTACTTTGTTAAAGACGCCCTTCAAGCCGCTCACCCTGGCTTGGAAGTCGAGTTAGTAACCATGGTGACCAAAGGTGACGTGATTTTAGATACACCACTAGCAAAAGTTGGCGGCAAAGGCTTGTTCGTAAAAGAGCTTGAAATCGCGATGCTAGAAGGACGTGCAGACCTCGCCGTTCACTCAATGAAAGACGTACCCGTCGATTTCCCAGAAGGCCTTGGCCTCGTGACCATTTGTGAGCGTGAAGATCCTCGTGATGCCTTCGTCTCTAATACCTATAGCCACATTGATGAGCTCCCTCAAGGTGCCGTGGTTGGTACTTGCAGTTTGCGCCGTCAATGCCAACTGAAAGAATATCGTCCGGACATCATCATCAAAGAGCTTCGCGGTAATGTGGGCACTCGCCTTGGTAAGTTAGATGCGGGTGAGTATGATGCAATCATTCTTGCTGCGGCTGGCCTCAAACGATTGAAGCTTGAAGAACGCATTCGTAGCTTTATCGAACCAGAGCAATCACTACCAGCGGTAGGCCAAGGTGCTGTCGGTATTGAGTGCCGCCTTGACGATGAAAGACTGCTTAAGCTGCTTGAGCCACTTAACCACCAAGACACCGTAGACCGCGTTTTGTGTGAGCGCGCAATGAACCTTACGCTAGAAGGCGGCTGTCAGGTACCTATCGGCAGCTATGCCCTGCTAGACGGCGACAACATTTGGCTACGCGCATTAGTTGGCGAACCAGATGGCAGCGAAATTGTGCGTGGTGAAATTCGTGGCCATCGTAAAGATGGCGAAGCATTAGGAGTGCAGCTAGCCAATGAGCTGCTAGATAACGGCGCTCGTGAAATCCTAACTAAGCTGTACGCAGATCACGAATAACCATGGCAGTGTTGGTCACTCGGCCGGGAGAGCAAGGCAACGCGCTTTGCTCTCTGCTCGAAAGGCACGGCATTTCCGCATATCACCATCCTCTGATCGACATTGTCGCCGATCTCACGGACACGCACCTCTCTAAACATCTACATCAAGCTCAAATTGTTATCGCTGTTAGTCGACATGCAGTGCAATGTGCACAGCAAATCTTAGCCAGCAACGGGATGTCATGGCCGAAACAAGCTATTTACCTTGCCGTTGGTCAAAAAACAGCACACTATTTAAGCAAATGTACCCAACAGAAAGTACACTATCCCCAAGTCAGTGATAGTGAACACTTATTGCGACTGCCAGAGCTCAACAATGTGGCACAACAACAAGTTCTTATCCTTCGTGGTAACGGCGGAAGAGAGCTGATCAAAGATGCATTGGTGAGGCGTGGCGCAAAAGTTCACTATAGTGAGACTTACAAGAGAGAATTCATCCCATTCGATCCAGTAAGCTGTATCTCACTATGGAAAAACCTACAAATTAACCAGATTATTGTCACCAGTGGTGAACAACTGGATTATTTGTGCAGCCAATTGACGTCGGAGCAATTGACTTGGCTTAATCAACAAGAGTTGTATATCCCCAGTCAGCGTATCGCTGACATCGCAATTCAAAGGGGGTTCACTCGCGTGAGATGCACGGGAAGCGCATCCAACCAAGAATTACTGGCGGCTCTCCAGCCCTAGCTACACAGGATATAGGCATGACAAGTAAAAATAACGACCAAAAAAATAACGATAAAAACCTTTCCGAAGAAACCTCATCGGCACCGCTAGTCGAAAAAACCACATCGCAGCAGGATGCGGACCTTAAAAAAGAGCAACCACAAGCGGCCGAGCCCCCAAAAACAGCAGAGCCAACCAAAGTCGAGTTTGAAGAAAAACAAGGTAAACGCGGTGTCAAACTAGGCACGGTCGCTATCATCTTATCGATTATTTTTGGCGGTGGCCTCGCGTACAAGCTGCATCAACAGCAAGCCGATTACCAAGCGCAGATCGCCCAACTAAAAAGTCAGCTAGAAAGCACTCAAGCTTCCATGAAGCAAGAGCTCAGCCGGGTACAAGAAGAAACCATCGAGAAAGCAACAACCGTGACACACAAAGCGGAAGTGGTACTTGGACAGCAACAGAAGAGCATTGAAAGCTTACAGCTCGCCGTTGCCGATGTGAAAGGTCGTCGACCAAACGACTGGCTATTGGCGGAAGCCGATTACCTCGTCAAATTAGCCGGCCGTAAATTGTTCTTAGAGCACGATGTAGAAAGCGCGACTCAACTGATGGAAAGTGCAGACCAACGCATTGCAGCGCTGAATGACCCTAGTCTCGTCAAACTACGTAAAGCAATGGCAAACGATATCACCAAACTTCGCACTATCCCGCTAATTGACCGTGATGGATTGGTACTACGCTTAACTGCCCTGCAACAGCAAGTAGACAAGCTCCCTCTCGCCAATGCACTGCTACCTGAAGCTGAAGCCGTAGAAAACACTGAAGTGTCTGAAGATATCGCAAACTGGCAAGATAACTTAATGACCTCTTTGAAGGACTTTTCAGAAAACTTCATTACCTTCCGCACGCGCGATGGTAACGTCATTCCACTGCTTTCTCCTGAGCAACACTTTTACCTGAAAGAAAACATCAAAGCCAAATTGGAAACGGCAATAAAAGCGGTGTACCAAGAACAAGGTGAAATTTACACCACATCTCTAAAAACAGCCGACAAATGGGCATTAGCTTTCTTCAACCAAGACGATAATTCCGTTAAAGAGTTCAACAAAACGGTTAACCTGCTAAGTCAGCAAAATATTCAAGTGGAATACCCAACAAAACTGCAAAGTCAGTCTCAACTATCAGATGTCATCCGTGAACGCCTACGTCGTGAAGTCACAACGATGACAGGCATGGAGGATAAGTAATGTTTCGTCTTATTTTCCTATTTGTTGTACTAGGCGCAGGACTATTTGTTGGCACCCAGTTTTCTGGTCAGCAAGGCTATGTACTCATCTCCATTGCCGAGAAAACGATCGAGATGAGCGTAACGACATTAGTGGTTTTCGTTATCGCAGCACTCGCAGGTCTTTTTCTGCTTGAGTACCTGATTAAGAAGTTAGTTTATGCTAGTTCTACAACATGGAACTACTTCAGTGTTCGCAAAATGCGCCATTCCCGCCGATACACCAATGAAGGCATTATTAAACTTCTAGAAGGTGACTGGAAAGGTGCTGAGAAAAAAGTAACTCGCTGGGCAAATCATCACGATATGCCGCTGCTTTGCTACTTAGTTGCCTCTGAAGCCGCACAAGGTCAAGGTGATAAAGCAAAACGAGATCACTATCTAGAGCTAGCGAGCCAACAAGAGAACGCCCATCTCGCAGTAGAGCTGACTCGAGCGAAACAATTTATCCGCGACAACGAGTTCGAGTCCGCTTTCGATACCTTGCAATCGTTAAAAAGTCAGTATGCGAGTAACTCTATTGTATTGAACTTGCTGAAAACAACGTACATGCAGCTAAAGTTGTGGCAACCTCTTATTGACCTCTTGCCACAACTAACCAAAGCAAAACTCATCTCGGACGAAGAACATGCAGAGCTGATTCAAAAGGCGCAGTGCGGCTTACTCCATGAAGTAGCGCAGCAACAGGGTAGCGAAGGGCTAATCTCCCATTGGAATAGCCTCTCACGTAAAGTGAAACAAGACACACACCTCGTTGCCTGTTTTGCTCGAGAACTCATCACACGAAAAGCTGATGCAGAAGCCTTTACCGTGCTAAAAGAAGCATTAAAAAAACAACCAGCCCCAGAGCTTTATCAACTACTGCCAGATCTAAATCTGCCAGATACCCACCCTGTCGTGGTCTTCTTAGAGGGAGTAGTGAAGAAAGAACCGGATAACGCCGCTGCCCATAGCGCATTAGCGCACTTCTATTTCCGTCAAGAGAAGTGGCAAGAAGCCCAGGATCACTTTGAGATCGCCTTAAAGCTTCGCTCTGACGTCTCTGACTATGCATTCCTAGCAGACACACTAGAGAAGCAAAATCTAACCAAAGCTGCTCACGAAGTCTCTCGTAAAGCTCTCACGCTCGTACAGAATGACTAACTTAAGATGACCTAACCAAGCCGACAGCTTACCTGTCGGCTTTTTTATTGCCTGCTATTAACCCTTCAGTCCTTAGTCATCAATATGTTTATCCAATTCATTGGCTCCCAAGTAGTTCTCAACTTCCTAGCAACTCACTATCGTTTCACTTTCCTCTTCTCTTTTGACTACTCTGATCCTGTCATTCCAGCAGAATCCAAAACAATTTTAAAAGATGCAGGAATACGTAACTTTAGCCTGTTGATGTATGGTTTTAAGACGTAGCTAGATTTAGGCAATAGAGCACACGCGTCGCTAGACTGAGTAAAACAAAAAGATACATCAGTGAAACAGTGGCTATTTGAGTATGCTTATTTGTTCGGTCTATCCGGTAAAAGGGCTAGAGAAGCAATGGTAGTGCTTTAAGAGAACGATAAGGCAATAGATGGTTCAACACCTTAACAAAGCATCTCCAACAACCTTATCGGGACAGCATGCAGTGATGAGGATGAACAGCTTTAGAAGCAACTGCACTTCTTAGCAAAAATCAAAACGTCACAACCAATACCGATATTACTTTGTCGAAAAGTAGATCGCATATGGAATTGATTTTTGGCAAGCACAGATAGAGTAATAAAGATGTACGGAAATGAAAAAAGCCTCGCTATTTTTAGCAAGGCTTCTTAATAGTGGCGGAGAGATAGGGATTTGAACCCTAGATACGCTATTAACGTATGCCGGTTTTCAAGACCGGTGCTTTCAACC
>NZ_JAWOVZ010000050.1:0-7908 GCF_033340175.1 Vibrio sp. 1557
CCTTGGGCTTCAGGCTCTCGGACTTCTGCGCCCCGCCCCGCTCTGGCTGTTTGGCGTTGTACCGCTTGAACCACTGGTCAGCCGGGCGCTCGATACCGTCGTTCTTCCGCTCAGAGATCATCAAGTGGCAATGGGGGTTCTCACCTTTACCGGCATGAATGGCCAGCGTATACGGCAGGCGCTCGCCCTCGGTCAGATGCCGGGCGAATTCGTCCACCAGCTCCCGCTGCTGATCTAGGGTCAGTTCGACCGGCAGGGCAAACTCAACCTCTTTGAACAGCCGCCCATTGGCGCGTTCATACAGGTCGGCAGCATCCCAGTAGTCGGCGGGGCGCTCGGCCCACTCGGGCAGGTGGCCGGACTGAGTGTGCAGCACCTCGTCACGGTCGCGGGAGTAACGGCCCTCCCGCTGGATGTAATCGGCTTTCGCCTTGGCCGACTGGCCGCCGTTCCGGCTGCCGGTCTTGGCCGTAAGGTGATAGATGGCCATAGGGGTTTAGCTCCATGCAATGGCCCTCGGAGAGCGCACAGCCCCAAAGGGGTGCCCGCAGGGCAGTTTCTCGAAGAGAAACCGGTAAGTGCGCCCTCCCGTTAGAATGACGGTCGGGGTTTGCGGTGTCTGTGCTCCGATGATAGCATGATGGCAAGCACATAACCAAGGGGAATGTCAACATGGCAAAAGCAGCGGAACGGCTCGCCAAGCTGGAAGAGCAACGGGCACGGATCAACGCCAAGATCCAGCGGGTCAGGGCACGGGAGCAGCAGCAAAAGCGCAAGGAGGACACCCGGCGCAAGGTGCTGGTAGGCGCGTGGATACTCGGCAAAGTCGAAAGCGGCGAGTGGCCAGAACAGCGCTTGCTCGATGGGCTGGACAGCTACCTAGAGCGCGACCATGACCGGGCGCTGTTCGGACTGCCACCCAAGCAGGAATAGCAGCCACAGGAGCATGGCCAGCCGGAGCCGCAAGAGGGGCAAGGGTGAGCTTCTACCGGCTGACACCTGCCGAGATCGAAGCCCTGCAGCAAGAGATGCGAGAGGCGGGCGCGACCATCAAGGCGGAGATAGCCAAGCGCAAGGTGGCCAGCATGGCCCCTGCGGGGCTTCACACGCGCCCCCGCCCTGCGGGCAGGGGTAAAGGCCGCTAAAGCGGCTAAAGGCGTCTGCGGCTTCCTGTGGCGTCTGTGCATGGGGTTTGGGTTTGCGGGCCTTGGCCCGCCTTTTCCCTACCGCGGAGCGGTGGGGGCGGTGTGTAGCCTAGCGCAGCGGATAGATCAGTTATCCGGCCTCTGGCCGGGCATTTTGGGCAAGGGCAAACAGCGCCCCACTAGGGCGCTGTTAACCGCGCCTAGTGGATTATTCTTAGATAATCATGGATGGATTTTTTCAGCACCCCGCCAGCCCCCGCCCCTGCTGGGTTTGCAGGTTTGGGGGCGTGACAGTTAACGGGGGGGTTCGTGACAGTTAACGGGGGGGGGCGTGACAGTTAACGGGGGGGGCGTGACAGTTAACGGGGGGGGCGTGACAGTTATTGCAGGGGTCAGCCTGCCGCCTTGGGCCGTGCGATGTCGTACTTACCCGCCGCATACTCGTTCACCGTCCAGCCCAGCGCGATCAGCTCCGGCAGCGCCTCGCGCACCCGCTGGCGTCTCTTGCGCATGGCGGCCCCACTGGCCTCTGACGGCCAGACGTAGCCGCACAGGGTATCTATGGCCGCCTTGCCGGTCTTGCCGGGGTCGATCCAGCCACACAGCCGCTGGTGCAGCAGGCGGGCGGTTTCGCTGTCCAGCGCCCGCACCTCGTCCATGCTGATGCGCACATGCTGGCCGCCACCCATGACGGCCTGCGCGATCAAGGGGTTCAGGGCCACATACAGGCGCCCGTCTGCCTCGTCGCTGGCGTACTCGGCAAGCAGCCGGAAGCCCTGCCGCTTGCGGCCATTCTGGGCGATGATGGACACCTTCCAAAGCCGTTCAATGCAGTCCCTGATGGGCTTTGAGTCCTCGATATTGGCATAGCCTATTTCACGAGCCAGCGCCCGATAGCTACCCTTGACCACCATGGCGTCAGCGGTAACGGCTTCCCATTTGGGTTCCAGGAACAGCCGGAGCTGCTGCCCGCCGGGGGTCTCCGGTTCTGGCTCTAGCACCAGACCACTAGGCCCGGCCATGGCCACCAGCCCCTGCAGGATGCGCAAATCATCAGCGCCCAGCGGCTCCGGGCCGCTGAACTCGATCCGCTTGCCGTCGCCGTAGTCATACGTCACGTCCAGCTTGCCGCGCTTGCGCTCGCCCCGCTTGAGGGCACGGAACAGGCCGGGGGCCAGACAGTGCGCCGGGTCGTGCCGGACGTGGCTGAGGCTGTGTTTGTTCTTAGGCTTTGCCACGAGGCACCCCCTTGCTCTTGTGCTGCTTTTCCAGCACGGCGGGCTTGAGTACCCCGCCGTCATGCCGCCTGAACCAGCGGTCTTTGAACGGTGCCCCATAGTTGGCCTTGCTGACTCCAAAGCGGACGAAATAGGGCCGCTGCGTGTCGTCTACGCCCCATTCCTCGGCCTCACCGGTGGTCATGCCGGACAGGTACGATTGCCAGCGGATGTTATCCACCAGCACGGACGATCCCCGGCTGGCCTGCTGCTGGTCGCCTGCGCCCATCATGGCCGCGCCCTTGCTGGCATGGTGCAGGAACACGATAGAGCACCCGGTATCGGCGGCGATGGCCTCCATGCGGCCAATCACTTGCGCCATGGGGCCGCTGGCGTTCTCTTCCTCGATGTGGAACCGGCGCAAGGTATCCAGCACCATCAAGCGGCGTCCCTCAGCGGCTCGCTTGAGGCCGTCGAACCACTCCGGGGCCATGATGTTGGGTAGGCTGCCGATCAGCGGCTGGATTAGCAGACCGTCAGCCACGGCTTGCCGTTGCTCGTCGGTCAGGCGTTCCCCCAATGCGTGCAGGCGGTGATGTATGGCGGTGGGCGGGTCTTCGGCGGGCAGGTAGATCACCGGGCCGGTGCGCAACTCGCCCACGTCCAGCAGGTCGGGGCCGCCTGCGATCTGTGCGGCCAGTTGCAGGGCCAGCATGGACTTGCCGGCCCCACCGGGGGACACCAGCGCCCCCACGGTGCCGGCCACCATGTTGGGCAGTACGTAGTCAATCGGTGGCGGTAGCTCTGTGAAGCTCGCCAGAATGTCGATAGGCTTATGGGTAGCCATTGATTTGCCTCCTGTGTAGGCGGTTGGTGGTTAGGCGCTGGCGGGGTCACTACCCCCGCCCTGCGCCGCCCTGAGTTCTTCCAGATACAGCCGCAGCGCCTCGGCCTCTGCGTCTGTGGCCCATATCTTCCGGGCCTTGCGGCCCATGGCTCGCTGCTGCTCGGCAAAGCGGGCCTGTCGTATAGCGTTGGGGGTGGCCAGCAGGTTGCCGGTACGCTTGTCGTGTTGGTCTTTCATATTTCCTCCGCATTAGAGCTAACACCATAACAGGCATTAGCTCTAATGCAAGTGTTTTATCCTAATGTCGGCCCTCGGTACTGCTGTTTCTCGGCCTGCTTCGCCAGCTCGGCGCGGGCCTCCTGCACCTGCGGCAGCTCCATCACCTTCTGCACCGTACGCTTGATGTAATCGGCCTCATGGCCCGTCTTGCGCTCCATGATGGCGGGGCTGGCCTCGGCCATGGCCTTGCCGATCTCGTCCGGCTCCCGGCCCTTGCTGGCCAGCTTCATGGCCGCGATAAAGTCGCACTTGCTGAGGTCGTCACCGTACCGCTTGACCAGCCCGGCCATTTCGCTGCGGTAACACCTGAGTTAAGCCGCGCCGCGAAGCGGCGTCGGCTTGGACGAATTGTTAGGCCGCATATCGCGACCTGAAAGCGGCACGCAAGACCTCAACCTTTTCCGCCCCGAGTGAGGTGCATGCGAGCCTGTAGGACTCTATGTGCTTTGTAGGCCAGTCCACTGGTGGTACTTCATCGGCATAGTAAAAGTAATCCCAGATGATCGCCTCCCAGCTGTTACAACGGACTGGCCGCCCGGCGATGACGCCCTCAGCCGCCTCTGGGCACGAGCCCTGCGGAGCCTCCGCGATTTCATACGCTTCGTCTGCCCACCAAGCAGGTTCGCAGTCAAGTAACTCATCCCCGATCTCCGCTAAGAATCCATAGTCCAACTCCTCCATGACGCGCCCGCCGAGCATTTCAACTATTGCCTCGAGCTCGCCGCGCCTCTCGCCGGGAAACGTCAGATCAATATCATCGTGCTTGCGTGTTACACGCCCTAGCCGTGCATCGATCGCCCAGCCCCCACCGATCCAGAGCGGCAGATTTCGCTCATCTGCCGCAGCTAGAATTTTGTGTATCAATGTGACCTGCGTTGTGTCCATGCGGCCTAACGGTTTGGGCTATGGGCAGTGGCGGTTTGCGTGAGCCTTTCCTGTCAAACCGAGAAAACGCTCGGGCGGGCTACCGACTTTGCAAATTGCACTTCAACCCGCCATTGCCTATGAGCCAGTGTTAGCGGTAGTTTTTTATTTATTCAAATAGTAATCCCACGTTATTTTTGCAATGTCTGAAATAATCTTTTCATTAATTTCCGAAGTTTCTTTGGACTCTGCAACAAATACGCTTATAAAAATTAATTGTCCATTCGGTAAAGTAATTACCCCAACATCATTAGTGGCTGCTGCAATTCCATTATTTATTCCGGAAGTCCCTGTTTTATGAGCAACAATTGTATTCTTTGGTAATTGTCCTTTTAATCGGTTACTTCCTGTTGTTGTTTCTCTCATAATTTTCCAAATAAAATCATAACTTTTTTTAGAAAGTAATTGGTTCTTATTATTATAAGTATCTATTAACAGTTTGTTCATCGCTGTTGGGGTTGCCCAATTTTGATATTGGGTATTCCAATCCTTGTGCATTTGTTCTTCGTTTGCTTTGATTGAAATATCAGTGAAATGATTAGCATTCAAGAATTTTTGAACAGAATCAGTTCCTCCGATTAATTTTAGCAAAATATCACAACCAATATTGTCGCTCTCTGATACTGTATAATTTAGTATTTGTTCAATCGTCAAAGTTGTTCCATTAGGGAATTCCTCTTTAATCGGACTCCACATTTTAGGCAAAAGGTCTTGAGGGGTAATCTCTATTTTTTGTTCAAAAGAAAGATTCCCTTTATCTATCTCAGACAAAACGGCTAAAGCAATCGGAAATTTCATAACGCTTTGCATCGGGAAATGGAAGTCGTTATTAATCTTCAAAGTATCCTTCTCATTGCTGTTGAATATTGCTACTCCTATTCTGGCATTTTTTGCCTTTAAAACATTCTCAATTTTCAAAGTTAAGTTGTCAGTTTGAGCATTTGAATACGCAATTGTAAAAAATAAACTTAACAATACTAATAATATCCTTTTTACGATTTTCATATGTCTGTACTCCTATCTGGTTAAATTACCGCTAACACCTGAATTAAGCCGCGCCGCGAAGCGGCGTCGGCTTGAATGAGTTGTTAGGCAACACCGCGCTTTCTCTCGAAGGCTTGTCGTGTTTGAACCATGTAAACCGCCGGCCCGTCAGGCGTGGTGATGATCTTCTCCCGCACGAATCCTGCCTTCTCATAGCAGCGTATGGCTCGATGGTTGTTCGGAGTCGGGTCGGTCTGAATCTTCGTCACGGTGGGGTCCGAGAACAGTAGTTCAACGAGAGCGCGGACAAGCCTTGTTCCTAGGCCTTTGTTCAACTGTGTCGGGTCAGCCAGAGACTGGTCTATTCCTCGCACTCCTGGATCAGTTTCATCTTCCCACCAGCCATCACCGCTTCCGAGCGCGACGTACGACTGAGCATAGCCGATCGGTTCCTCGCCCAGCATTGCGATGTACGGTGTTACGGACTCTTCCGCCATCGCTCTGGGCAGGTAGTGTTCCAGCACTTCATCAAGAGTCGGTCGCTCTTCGTCACCACCCCACCACTCAACGATGTGCGGCCGGTTGAGCCAATCATGGAGCATCGGCAGGTCGCGCTCGGTCATGAGGCGAAGAGTTATGGGGGGGGTGCTCGCGGCCTTGCGGCCCATGGCTCGCTGCTGTTCGGCAAAGCGGGCCTGTCGTATAGCGTTAGGGGTGGCCAGCAGGTTGCCGGTACGCTTGTCGTGTTGGTCTTTCATCTCAAACCCTCCATTAGAGCTAACAGTATACCACCAGTTAGCGCTAACGCAAGCATTACATACTTAAATCTGGCCCCCGACTGCGCTGCTTCTGGGTCTGCTTCGCCAGCTCGGCGCGGGCCTCCTGCACCTGCGGCAGCTCCATCACTTTCTGTACCGTGCGCTTGATGTAATCGGCCTCATGGCCTGCCTTGCGCTCCATGATCGCGGGGCTGGCCTCGGCCATGGCCTTGGCGATCTCGTCCGGCTCCCGGCCCTTGCTGGCCAGCTTCATAGCCGCAATGAAGTCGCACTTGCTGAGGTCGTCACCGAAGCGTTTGACCAACCCGGCCATTTCGCTGCGGTAGTCGTCCACGGCGCTGCGGCGATACCGGCGCACACTCCGCGGGGCGGTGATCTCGGCCAGTCGTGCCGTCCGTTCCTGTTGGCGCTTAATGCTGTCCAGCACCTGCCCGGCCTGCTGCATCAGCTCCGGCCCTGCGGTGGCGGTCTTGCCCTTGGATTCACGCAGCAGCACCCACGGCTGATAACCGGTGCGGGTGGTGTGCTTGTCCTTGCGGTTGGTGAAGCCCGCCAAGCGACCATAGTGGCGGCTGTCGGCGCTGGCCGGGTCGGCGTCGTACTCGCGGGCCAGCTTCCGGGCGATTACGCCCCTGTGACCTGCTGGGGCGTCCTGAGCCACTTTTACCCATGCCTGATAGTTCTTGGGGCTGGTCTCCACGATCAGCGCCGGCTCCCGGCCCTCGGCTTTCATGTCATCCAAGTCGAACTCACTGAGATCGTCCACCAGCACCAAACCATGCCGCTCCTGCTCGGCGGGCCTGATATACACGTCATTGCCCTGGGCATTCATCCGCTTGAGCCATGGCGTGTTCTGGAGCACTTCGGCGGCTGACCATTCCCGGTTCATCATCTTGCCGCTGGCGGCATCCCGTATGCCGATGTCGTACCGGTCGCAGCCCATGGCCTTGAGCTGCCGGGCGATGGCTTGCGCGGTGCGGTCACCCTTTACTTGAGCTTGAAAACCAGCCATATACCCCCCTGTTGTTCGATGATTTGCGGCTCCAGCCAAAGCCATGATGCGATCAGCAGCGCCAGAATAGGCGTCACGGAAGCGATCAAGACCCCGGCCCACAACTTCCATGTCCAGCCACGGGCGGCGCTCCGGGCGCTCTGCGCGGCGCTGCTCACCTCGGCGGCTACCTCCCGCAACTCCTTGGCCAGCTCCACCCATGCCGCCCCTGTCTGGCGTTGGGCTTTCAGCCACTCCGCTGCCTGCGCCTCGCTGGCCTGCTGAGTCTGGCTCATGACCTGCCGGGCCTCGTCGGCCAGTGTCGCCATGCTCTGGGCCAGCGGTTCGATCTGCTCCGCTAACTCGTTGATGCCTCTGGACTTCTTCACTCTGTCTATCGCGCTCATGCTCGATAACCTCCCGGTATTCTTGTAAGTCGATGATCTGGCCGTTGGCCGTGTCGATGGCTAGGGCGGTGTCGGCCCGCTCGGTGCGGATGCCCCGGCCCTCCATCTCCACCACGTTGGGGCCAAGATGGATGCCCGGCAGGCGCTCGATGCCCTGCGCCTCAAGTGTTCTATGGTCAATGCGGGCGTCGTGACCAGCCCGCTCTAATGCCCGGTTGGCATGGTCGGCCCATGCCTCGCGGGTCTGCTCAAGCCATGCCTTGGGCTTCAGGCTCTCGGACTTCTGCGCCCCGCCCCGCTCTGGCTGTTTGGCGTTGTACCGCTTGAACCACTGG
>NZ_JAWOVZ010000051.1:0-6653 GCF_033340175.1 Vibrio sp. 1557
ACTCTCACACCTTGCGGCGCCAGAACCTAAATCTGGTGCGTCTACCAATTCCGCCACTTCCGCAACTTATTCTGTAGTTATCAAGGTAATTGGTAAAAACCTAAATAACGTTGTTCATGGTGGCTACGACGGGATTCGAACCTGTGACCCCATCATTATGAGTGATGTGCTCTAACCAGCTGAGCTACGTAGCCATCTTTTGGAGCGAGACAATATAAACCTTCACGCTCTCAGTGACAACCCCTTTTATAAAGGAATCTCACTTGAATAATGGCAGGTCTACCTGGATTCGAACCAGGGAATGGCGGCATCAAAAGCCGCTGCCTTACCGCTTGGCGATAGACCTGCAGGCAATAGTCACAATGACTATTTAAAATATGGTGCGGAAGGAGAGACTTGAACTCTCACACCTTGCGGCGCCAGAACCTAAATCTGGTGCGTCTACCAATTCCGCCACTTCCGCATCTATTCCTAACTGCTCTGATAAAAAGAACATTTAGGAATGGTGGCTACGACGGGATTCGAACCTGTGACCCCATCATTATGAGTGATGTGCTCTAACCAGCTGAGCTACGTAGCCAAAACCATATTTTTTGTTCTCAACGCTTTGTTGCCTTGTCGTTGGGAACGGCGCGCATTATGCGAAGTTGAGTGAGATCCGTCAACAGTTTTTTTTAATAAATTTCGGAAAAAACCTCGTTCGCTTCCTTTTTAAACAAAGAGGCGTGTTTATGATCTAAAACTGGAAATAAATTAGCTTGCAGTTGCGTAGTTTATTTTTGTTCATTTACTTAAGGTATTAAAAAAGCCAGCTTAACAGCTGGCTTTTAGTGTAAATGAAGTGTTTAGAATTCATTCATTTAATTAAACATTGAAGCGGAAGTGTACAACATCGCCATCTTTTACGATGTAGTCTTTACCTTCTAGACGCCATTTACCTGCGTCTTTTGCGCCATTTTCACCATTGAATTGGATGAAATCGTCGTAACCAACTACTTCTGCACGAATAAAGCCTTTCTCGAAGTCAGTGTGGATCTTACCTGCCGCCTGAGGCGCAGTTGCACCAACAGGGATTGTCCAAGCACGTACTTCTTTAACACCTGCTGTGAAGTAGGTGTGTAGAGTCAGTAGTTCGTAACCAGAGCGAATTACACGGTTCAGGCCCGGCTCTTCGATCCCCATATCTGCTAGGAATTCTTCGCGATCTTCATCTTCTAGTTCAGATAGTTCAGATTCGATAGCTGCACATACAGGTACAACGACATTGTTTTCTTTTTCTGCGAACTCACGAACCGCATCTAGATATGGGTTATTTTCGAAGCCATCTTCGTTTACGTTTGCAATGTACATAGTTGGCTTCAGTGTTAGGAAGTTTAGGTAGCCGATTGCTGCTAACTCTTCTTTAGATAGCTCAACTGTGCGTGCCATGCCGCCTTCAGTTAGTACTGGTAACAGTTTTTCTAGTACGGTTAGTTCAAATTTTGCGTCTTTATCGCCGCCTTTTGCCTTCTTCGCGTTACGTTGAATCGCTCGCTCACAAGAATCAAGGTCAGCCATTGCAAGTTCAAGGTTGATCACTTCGATATCTTCGATAGGTGAAACTTTACCTGAAACGTGAACAATGTTTTCGTTTTCAAAACAGCGTACAACGTGGCCAATCGCGTCTGTTTCACGGATGTTAGCTAGGAATTTGTTACCTAAACCTTCACCACGTGATGCACCAGCAACAAGACCAGCGATGTCCACGAACTCCATCGTCGTTGGAAGAACTCTCTGTGGGTTAACGATCTTAGCTAGTGCGTCTAGACGTAGATCTGGCACAGGAACCACACCAGTGTTTGGTTCAATGGTACAGAACGGGAAGTTTGCTGCTTCGATACCCGCTTTAGTTAGTGCGTTGAACAGAGTTGATTTACCTACGTTAGGTAGACCAACGATGCCACATTTAAAACCCATGATAGTAACCTTATTCAGCTTTGAACGTGTGGAGGCGATTTTGTGCTTTAGATAGGCCATCCTTAATCAGGATATCTAGACAACGAACAGCCTCATCAGCTGCTGCATCTAAAAGCTCTTGCTCTTTAGCTGGCGCTTTACCTAATACAAAACCCGCCACTTTATCTTTGTGTCCCGGATGACCAATGCCAATACGAAGACGATAAAAATCTTTGTTATTGCCCAGTTTGCTAATGGTGTCACGCAGACCGTTGTGTCCACCGTGACCCCCACCTTTTTTAAACTTAGCGACACCTGGCGGTAAGTCTAGCTCGTCATGAGCAACCATGATCTCTTCAGGTTTAATTTGATAAAATTTCGCAAGCGCTGCGATCGATTTACCTGATAGATTCATGAAGGTGGTTGGGATAAGCAAACGGAGATCCTGGCCATTGACCATAATGCGTCCTGTTAGACCAAAAAACTTTGGTTCGTTCTTCAGTGTAACGTTGTGAACGCGTGCTAATTCTTCTACAACCCAAGCGCCCGCATTGTGACGAGTTCTGGCGTATTCTGGTCCTGGATTAGCAAGACCAACAAGAAGTTTGATTTGTTGACTCAAGGTTAGGATCTCTCTGGAATCTCAAAAAGCGCAGTATGATAGCACAGAAAACTCGCGGTGGGCGACCAAGGGATTTTCTAGTTATCAGTACAAATAAAAAAACACCCCAAAGAGGGGTGCTTTTGAAATCAGTGTAACTGAAATGTTCGTATTAGTTGAACATTGCAGAGATTGACTCTTCGTTGCTGATACGACGAATCGCTTCAGCTAGCATGCGAGATAGGCTTAGTGTTGTCACTTTACCTGTTGCAGCCATCTCTTTAGACAGAGAGATAGAGTCAGTTACGATAACTTGGTCAAGAACTGAGTTCTTGATGTTATCCGCAGCGTTGCCTGAGAATACTGCGTGAGTAGCGTAAGCGAATACACGCTTAGCACCGCGCTCTTTTAGTGCTTCAGCTGCTTTACATAGTGTGCCACCTGTGTCGATCATGTCATCAACGATCACACAGTCACGACCTTCAACATCACCGATTAGGTTCATTACTTCAGAAACGTTTGCACGTGGACGACGCTTATCTACGATTGCGATGTCGATGTCGCCTAGTGCTTTTGCTGTTGCACGAGCACGAACAACGCCACCTAGGTCAGGAGATACCACTACAGGGTTATCTAGACCGCGAGCCTGCATATCTTCAAGTAGCACTGGCGTGCCGAAGATGTTGTCTACAGGTACATCGAAGAAGCCTTGAATTTGCTCTGCGTGTAGGTCGATAGTTAGAACGCGGTCAACACCAACGTTAGATAGGAAATCAGCAACAACTTTTGCAGTAATTGGCACACGCGCAGAACGTACACGACGGTCTTGGCGAGCGTAGCCGAAGTAAGGGATAACTGCAGTGATACGGCCTGCTGAAGCACGGCGCATTGCATCAATCATAACAACCAATTCCATTAGGTTGTCGTTAGTCGGTGCACAAGTGGATTGAATGATGAAAACATCGCTACCACGAACATTCTCATTGATTTGAACTGCAACTTCGCCATCAGAAAAGCGAGAAACAGATGCATCACCAAGAGAGATGTAAAGACGATCAGCAATACGTTGGGCTAGTTCAGGTGTTGCGTTACCAGCAAATAGCTTCATATCAGGCACGGTGGAAACCTCGGGTTTGCGTCCAGTTTAAATAGGTCGGTGTGAGGCTGATTGGTATTCAGCCAAAGTCTCTTTTAATGGCGAAATATTGCGCCCTTGAGCGACAAATGCCGAGACTTTATCAGAGAGTTGTGCAAGGATAGTTTCTGCTTCAGATTTGCTCGAAAATTCAGCAAAAACGCAAGATCCTGTCCCCGTCAATCTTGACGGCGCGTATTGTAGCAGCCAAGAAAGTTGCTTATCAACCTCTGGGTAGAGCATTCGTACAATTTTTTCGCAATCGTTTACGCTTGGCGTATTTAAAAGTGTTTCTAGATCTCGTTTTGGGGTGTTTCGCGTCAAATCTGGATGACAAAAAACGTCGACGGTTGCGATAGATACATTCGGTCTGACGACTAAATACCACTTTTCTTCGGGATAAGCAGGAGAGAGTTTTTCACCAACACCTTCAGCAAAAGCTGCAAATCCGCGCACAAATACGGGCACGTCTGCGCCCAGTTTTAAACCAATTTCAGCCAGTTCGTCGTCAGTTAGATTCAGTTGCCATAAGTAATTCAGTGCCACTAATGCTGTAGCTGCATTCGATGAGCCCCCACCAATGCCTCCACCCATAGGCAGCACTTTCTGTAGCTCAATATGCGCGCCAAAAGGGCAGTTTGAGTAAGTTTGAAGCGCGGTTGCTGCTTTCCAAATTAAATTGTCTTGAAGGGGCACACCTTCTATGTCTGGAGAAATCGTAATATCACCAGAATGGTTCGCTTGAATGGTGAGCTCATCGCCGTGATCGACGAATTGGAATAAGGTTTGTAACTCGTGGTAGCCATTCTCTGTACGGCCGTTGATATATAGAAAGAGATTCAATTTCGCTGGTGATGGCCAGCGTGTTGAAAGTTCAATCATTGGGTGATGTTCCATTTTGTGATCACTAGATTTATTTTGACATCAGCTGTGGTGAGTTTCAGCTTATTTGGCAGAGGGAGAGACTGTTCATGCCATTGAACGTCGCCATATCGTTGATAAGCAATACTCCAATCATTTAAACCAATTTGTTTGTTTAACGCTTGCAGTGTATTGGTTGGAGACAGTTGGAATTTGTCGGCATCGGTCGGTAGACCTAATAGCCAGTCAGGCATGTGATCGACGGGCATCATTAACCCTGTAAGACGGTAAATCAGCTGGTTAGCACTGCGAGAAGAAAGGACCTGATCGTCGTAAGTTTCTACTGTGGCGCCTTGTGGGGTGATGGTGAGCTTTAATGCCGTTTGTCCGAGAATCGTTGTTAAACGCAACTGGCTTAGTGCTGAAGAATGTTTCCAGTAGAAGTTTAAATTTTGTCTTTGGTCTGGGCCAATATAACCAAGTTTCCCCGTTGCTTGAAAATCTCGGATGGTTTCGAGTCGCTGCTCATGAGCTTGCCATTCAACGCTGGTAACACTTTCAGGAACGGACGAACAACCAGCGAGCAGTAAGCTCGACAAGAAAAAAAGAATAAAGGAGCGTAACGTCATGTTTGATAGCTTATTAATCAGTTTCATCGGGAATCGCTCACAACTATAGCATTGAAAAGTCGCACTTAGGAAAACAAATCCGGCTTACCCTTTCAATAAATGCGTGCTTACAGTAAAATTCTGGACCTATTTTATAACCTATCCCAGAGATACCACGTTAGATGTCCTTGCTTGCTATTGGAATTAATCACAATACAGCGTCTGTCGACTTGCGAGAGAAGGTGGCGTTTGGTCCGGATAAACTCGGCCCTGCACTCGAGCAACTTAGAGAGCACGAAGCAGTTAACGGCAGTGTGATTGTTTCAACCTGTAACCGAACTGAGTTGTACTGCGATGTTAAGCAAGGAGCGCGAAACAAGTTGATCGATTGGCTTGCTCAATTTCATCAAGTGAGCCGCGAAGATTTAATGCCGAGTTTGTATGTTCATGAAGAACAAGCTGCAATAAAGCATTTGATGCGCGTATCGTGCGGTCTTGACTCTCTGGTGTTGGGTGAGCCTCAAATTTTGGGGCAGGTAAAGCAAGCATTTTCTGACTCGCGAGATCATCAAGCTGTCGATGCCTCGATTGATAAACTGTTTCAAAAGACGTTCTCAGTCGCCAAACGGGTGAGAACAGAGACAGATATTGGTGGTAATGCCGTGTCCGTGGCTTATGCGGCATGTACACTGGCAAAACATATTTTTGAGTCGTTATCAGATTCAACCGTGCTTTTAGTTGGTGCGGGTGAGACGATTGAATTGGTCGCGAAGCATTTAGCGTCCAACGGTTGCACAAAAATGATTGTCGCGAACCGCACTAAAGAGCGCGCGCAAGGCTTAGCGGACCAATTTGGCGCAGAAGTGATCAGTTTGAACGAAATTCCTGAACATTTGGCGAAAGCGGATATTGTGATTAGCTCAACGGCGAGCCCATTGCCTATTATTGGCAAAGGTATGGTCGAAACGGCTCTAAAGCAGCGCCGGCATCAACCTATCTTGTTGGTCGATATTGCGGTGCCGCGAGATGTGGAGTCGGAAGTCGGTGAACTGAACGACGCATATCTGTATTCTGTTGATGACTTGCAATCTATCATCGACAGCAACATTGAGCAGCGTAAAGTCGAAGCGATTCAAGCTGAAGCGATTGTTAGTGAAGAAAGCGCTGCATTTATGACATGGTTGCGTTCACTGCAAGCCGTCGATAGTATTCGCGACTATCGCAAATCAGCCAACGAAATTCGTGAAGAGTTACTGAGCAAAAGTTTGCAATCTTTAGCGGCAGGCGCAGATCCGGAGAAAGTGCTGCGCGAGCTGAGTAATAAACTCACCAACAAACTGATTCACGCTCCAACTCGCGCATTGCAAAGTGCAGCTGAGCAAGGCGAACCAGCAAAATTAACGATTATCCGCCAAACACTTGGCTTGGATGATCTATAACTCACGCTTTTTATTAAGAAAACGACACTATGAAAGCCTCTATTCTGACTAAGCTAGAAACGCTAGTAGAACGT
>NZ_JAWOVZ010000052.1:0-6267 GCF_033340175.1 Vibrio sp. 1557
TGTTTTACCGTGGTCAACGTGGCCGATAGTACCAACGTTAACGTGCGGTTTCGTACGTTCAAATTTTTCTTTAGACATGAGTGGTCCCTCTAGGTACGGATTTAGGTGGCCCAAATTGACCACGCAACCAAAAAAAGATAATTGGTAAATCTAATATCAAAAGGAAATAAACTTGAGAGCTGGTGCTGATAGGCAGACTCGAACTGCCGACCTCATCCTTACCAAGGATGCGCTCTACCACCTGAGCTATATCAGCACTCAAATTAGAGTGGAGCGGGCAGCGGGAATCGAACCCGCATCATCAGCTTGGAAGGCTGAGGTAATAGCCATTATACGATGCCCGCAACACGTAACTCTGAGAGCTATTTCCTAAAGAATATGGTGGAGGGGGACGGATTCGAACCATCGAAGGCAGTGCCGGCAGATTTACAGTCTGCTCCCTTTGGCCACTCGGGAACCCCTCCAAATTTTCAAGCCATTCAGACTACTAAAGGAAAGAATGGTGCCGACTACCGGAATCGAACTGGTGACCTACTGATTACAAGTCAGTTGCTCTACCTACTGAGCTAAGTCGGCATAAGTGGTGCGCATTCTATTGAATGATTTTCTAGGTTGCAATAGTAATTTGAAAAAAAATCATAAATTTCGATTTTTTAGATTCGTTTGCTGCAAATTCGTACAAACTTAGCTTTTTTAAAGTAAACTTCGACCTTTGTCGTTTGCTTTGAAGTTCGCTTGATGTATGTTCTTGCTTCTATTAAACCAAGGATAAAAGAGACCCATGAGTCCATTTTTGTCATTTGACCGTGCAAATTGGGCCGAGTTAAGAAACTCTGTACCGATGACACTTTCTGAAGACGACTTGACTGCGCTTCAGGGCATTAATGAAAACCTAACCATGGAGGAAGCGGTAGAGATCTACCTTCCTTTGTCTCGTCTTTTGAATCTGTATGTCCAGGCTCGTCAAAGCCGCAATTCCGTATTACAACAATTCTTAAATACAGAGGAACATGCTCCCCCTTTCGTAATTGGTATCGCTGGCAGTGTTGCTGTAGGCAAAAGTACGACTGCTCGTATTCTAACGGCATTGCTTTCTCGTTGGGAGAATCATCCCAAAGTGTCCTTGGTTACAACAGATGGCTTCCTATATCCGAAAAAAGTACTAGAAGAACGCGGTATCATGCATCGTAAAGGCTTCCCAGAATCCTATGATATCAAGCGCTTAGTCGAGTTCATGTCTGACGTAAAGGCAGGAAAGCCCGATCTTGAAGTACCCATCTACTCTCACATCACGTATGACATTACTGATGAACTAAGAAAAGTGGATAGACCGGATGTTCTTATTATTGAAGGTTTAAACGTTCTGCAAAGTGGAATGGACTATCCACATGACCCGCATCGTGTCTTCGTCTCTGACTTTTTAGATTTTTCAATTTATGTCGACGCAGAAACAGAGACCATTGAACATTGGTATGTAGAACGCTTTTTAAAGTTTCGCCAAGGGGCCTTTACGAAACCAGGCTCTTATTTTAGCCACTACACACAACTCTCTGTCGATGACGCAAAGAAAAAAGCGAAGCAAATTTGGCATGATATTAATGGGCTCAATTTAGAATTGAATATTCTTCCAACTCGTGAGAGAGCCCACTTGATTCTACACAAAGGCGTTAACCACTTGGTTGATAAAGTCTCGTTGCGAAAGTAATCGAAGATTAGTCACTTTTACGCAACGAGATTTCACCACCAATATAAGTCTCGAGTCCTTGGGAGGTTTCGATTAATATTCCACCTTGATGATCGATGCCTCGAACGACGCCATATACCTCTCTAGGACCAATAAGCAGTTTGACCTGACGATTAAGGAAATTGTCTAACCGATTCCAACGTTCGATAAAGCCAGTAAGCCCTTTCATTTCATATTCGACAAGTGCGGAATTCCAATGCTTGATAAGTGTCATTGCTAGAACATTTCTATCGTTCTTGAGACTCTGATTTACTTGGTTCAACGTGGTCCATGGCTGGTCAATCTCAGGCTGGTCGTCAGGCATTCCAATATTCAGGCCCATCCCAATCACTAGATGAGCAGCCCCACCGGCCTGACCCGACATTTCAACCAAGATTCCGGCCAGTTTTTTATCTTGATAATACAAGTCATTCGGCCACTTGAGTTTAACACCTTGCATGCCTACTTCTTCCAAAGCTTCCACTGCGGCAATCCCAATCACCAAGCTCAAGCCCATTGCCGCAGCCATTCCTGCATCCAGTCGCCAATACATAGAGAGATATAAGTTAGAGCCAAACGGTGAGACCCATTGTCTACCGCGGCGACCACGCCCTTGTGCTTGATATTCAGCAATACAAACACGGCCCTTTTCCGAATCCGCGACTCTGTCGAGCAAATATTGATTCGTTGAGTCAATCACAGGGACGAGTTCAACAAGTGACTCCGAGCTAGTGGTAAGGAGAGTCTCGTCTAACAACTGCAATGGTGAGGCTAATTGGTAACCGCGCCCTTGCACTCGATAAATATCAATACCCCATTCACTAAGACCTTTAATGTGCTTAGCGATTGCCGCTCTAGAAACATTAAGATCGTCGCCCAACGCTTCTCCTGAATGAAACTCTCCATCACTTAATAACTTTAGAATATGAAGTTTCGTAGAGTGATCTTTTCTCATCTAGATGCCTCGATCTGAGCCAAATTGGTCTCCCCGGTACGATTGAGAAAGCGTACTTCATGCTCAAGTATGATTTGGTATTTGTCCCATACTGTCTGCTTCACTAAAGAAGCAAGCGCGACAATGTCATCTGCACTACAATTATCCATGTTGGTCAAAACCAAAGCTTGCATAGGGTTGACCTGCGCACCGTGTACAGACTTCCCTTTTAATCCACACTGATCGATAAGCCAACCAGCAGCAATTTTCATTCCTCCAGAAGCTGGGTAGGCCACTACGTTAGGGTATTTTTTTGTGAGTCGATCATAGTGATCTTGCGTGATCACTGGGTTTTTAAAGAAACTACCTGCGTTACCTATCTTGGTTGGATCTGGTAGTTTTGCCTTTCGCACTTGGCATACTCGTTCGAAGATAGAAGCAGGGCTGAGTTGTTCTTCTGGGATACTTTGTAAAGGGCCGTACTGGTTAATCGGCTGCCATTGCTTCGCCAACTTAAGCCCTAATGCGGTGATAAAGCACTTTCCGTGCAACGCATGTTTAAATATGGAATCCCTATAGGCAAACTCACAGTCTTGGGCGTGCATTCTTTTGTTTTCAAACGTAGTTAGGTCAAGAACATCTACATAATCACAGATGTCTTTTAGCTCTAGGCCATACGCACCAATGTTCTGAATAGGAGCCGAGCCAGCACAACCTGGAATCAAAGCTAAGTTCTCGATCCCACCGATCCCCTGATTCACACACCAGGAAACCAATTCAGGCCAATCTTCACCACCGGCAATATGTAATAGGTAGTGCTCATCCGTTTCCGTGACTTCTTTACCCATGATTCGATTAACAATCACTAATCCCTCAAAATGTTCTGTAAAAAGAACATTACTTCCTTTACCTAAAAAAAGTTTCGGTAAATGGGTGAATCTTGGGTTTTGAAATAGCTCAATAACATCTTCGAGCGACTCAACGATAGCTAAATAGGAACACGATTGTTCAATTCCAAAAGTATGGTAAGCCTTTAGGCTCGCATTTGTTTTAATTTGCATAGTAGGTTTGCAACACCAGATAAGATTCTCTTAAACTGTCGACATTCTACATTAGTTATCTTTTAACCGCAGTGACAATACCAGACTCATTAATCATAGAAGTGTTAAATCCCATCAAGCTCCCCCTCATTAAGAAACTATACAAAGCGTATTACCCTGCGGGTCGAGCCAAAAAGGATGAATTGATCATTACAGCAAGCCATAAGGGTGAAATCATTGCGTTACTACGTTTAAAAGGTGTAGATAAAGTTCGTCTGTTGACAGGAATGTTGGTCATTCCGAAAGTTAGGGGAACAGGGATTGGAAAAAAACTACTAACTCATTGTAAAAACAATGTTTTCACTGATGGCGATTATTGCTTCGCGTTTACACATCTCGAATCCTATTATTCCAAGCATGGATTCACAACAATTGATTGCTCTGAGCTACCACACCCGCTAAAAATGGCATTTCAACGTTACGTAGATAGCGGTAAAGATCTCATTCCAATGCAATTCATCTCTTCAACGACATCAAAACGCGTGCTTTTGTAGCCAGGTAAATCATATCTTTGATAAAATGGCAGGTTCGCAATATTGCACTAAACTAAGGTACTCATACCGATATGATAGTAAGTAGGAATCCATTCGAACAGTTGCCAAGTCTCGCTGTCAATCCGGAAGACTTTGATGTTCTGTATTCAGCAGAATCATTCAGAACCCGTCTTTTAGATGCTATCAGCAAAGCAACGTCGCGAATTTACCTAGTCGCTCTATATCTGGAAGATGATGAAGCTGGACGTGAAATTCTCACTGCGCTTTATGAAGCGAAACAGCGCAATCCTGGGTTGGACATCAATATCTGTGTCGACTGGCATCGAGCGCAGCGTGGCCTGATTGGTGCGGAGACATCTGAGGGTAATTCAGCGCTTTACAAAGCATATGCCAGTAAGTACCAGCACCCAATCCCTGTCTATGGCATACCAGTGCGTGGCAGAGAAGTTTTTGGGGTACTGCATTTAAAAGGCTTCATTGTCGATGATACTGTTATCTACAGTGGGGCGAGCTTAAATAACGTTTATCTCCATTATCATGAACGTTATCGATTTGATCGTTACCATGTGATTCGACATGAATCTTTAGCGAATTCAATGGTGCAATTCATTCAGGAAGAAATGATTGCTCACCCTGCCGTTAATGATCTTGCAGGAAAAGATAAGCCAGAAACCAAAGAAATAAAGTCGGCGATTCGCCAACTGAGGGCTTCTCTTGCTCAAGCCAACTATAAGTTTGAAGACCAAGCTGCAACAGAAGAAAGTGTAAAAGTCACTCCGTTAGTTGGGCTAGGCAAACGCCGTAATCTGCTCAATCAACAGATTGTAAAGTTATTGGCAGCAGCCCAAGACGAAATTTTCATTTGTACGCCTTACTTTAACTTCCCTAAAGCACTTCATCGTGAAGTGAAACGAGCCATGAAGCGTGGTGTGAAAGTAACTATTGTTGTGGGCGATAAAACCGCCAATGACTTTTACATTGCACCTGAGGAAGACTTTAAAACCATTGGCGGACTTCCATATCTTTACGAAGTGAATTTGCGTCGCTTTGCGAAAGCCAATGAAGCGAATATCGCCGCACGTAAATTGTCAATTCACCTATGGAAGCATGACAATAACAGCTTCCACCTTAAGGGTATTTGGGTTGATAAACGCTATATGCTACTTACTGGGAATAACCTAAATCCACGTGCTTGGTCACTCGACCTAGAAAATGGGCTACTCATACAAGACAATTATGCGAAGCTCACTGAGAAGTTTGAAGACGAAGTTTCGCGTATTCTTGAGCATACTCACCTTATCTGTACTTATAAGCAATTAGAGAAAGTAGAAGACTATCCTATAGAGGTACAGCGACTGGTCAGAAAAATTACCCGCCTAAAGGCAGATGGTGTTTTAAAACGTATTCTTTAGACATCATTTCTCGCTCTAAAGTACGTCGAAATTTTTATACTAAGCCAACCGCTTTAGCAGTTGGCTTTTTCATATAATCCATTTGGAATAAGCACATAACCACTTAGATCTAGAGCGACTCTCTTAATGGGTTTGAGCTTTGACGTTTGTGAGTATTCCGCATAGCTTACAGCCTCGAGCTAAGCTACCCCTCTCTGTTCTGGCGCTTCTTACCCTTTGGCGATATATTTTTTCTGAGACTCATCAAATGTTCAGCGTCGAAAATCATCACCTCGCTAATGAAGAGCTCCTTCAATCTTTCATCTTCCAATTCGTTTTTTCTTTCTCATCAAGATTCAAGTCGTTGAACGCCTTTGAATACCATAGATTACTTAGGCTTGTTTGTAGGTCATATTGCCTTTCCACAGCATCACCGGCCTATAATTAATTAAAGCCTAGTGTGTAATTACGCAGAGTTCGCTTAGTAGGGATTATGTGAAATAGTCTAGTTAGGTGTATAAACACTCTTCAGGGAAACGTCGCAGTAGAAACGAAAAAAGCCCCAGTCTTTCGACTGAGGCTTAATATAAGTGGCGGAGTGGACGGGACTCGAACCCGCGACCCC
>NZ_JAWOVZ010000053.1:0-6049 GCF_033340175.1 Vibrio sp. 1557
GGGTTAGGAACCGACCCAACACCATCCCCCCGAACAGTATTGCTAGGGTTAGAAGTATTGGTATTACTAGGTTTAGTCGTCTCTGGTTCGCGATACTGCTCACTACGTTTTTTCGCAAGGTGCTGATTTCGCTCTCTAAGCCCCTGCCTGTTTGCCTCAAGTCGTTTGTCACGCTCATTGCGAAATTTTGCAGCTCTTGCTGCCTGTTGCTTTTCGAGGTCTTCAATGCCTCCGTAATCTTTGCCATATATTGCGCCCTTTAGGCGTATTGCTTTTTGGTGTCCATCAGCTTTAAAGGAAATGGACGTTTTAGTGTTTCGTGTGACCTCAATGCCATCGATGGCATTAAGAGCATTTATAATGTCTTGTTGACTGTTCAGGTCGCCGTCAGCGGCAAGCTGAAACACATAAGCATCAACTTGCTCCATTAACTCTCGCCTAGGCTTGGAGTTGTCTCCAAGGGTAAAGGTGCGTGCTTTTAGTGGGTCGTTTGGGTCGCTAAATCCGTATGTGTCGTTTGCTATCGATTTCCACATATCGATGCGCTTTACATCGCGAGTATGAACGTAAGGCGTAAGCGCCTTACCAGTCCTAAGATCCATATTTACCACATGAAAATTAAGCTCTAGACGGTCTTTATCTCGGTGTTCTATCCACACAATATCGTACTGATCAGGTTCAAAACCTGTCATTAAAGTCTTCTCGAAAGACTCCATAAGCTCTTGCTTTTGCTTGGTGGGGATATTCGCTTCTTCGAATGACAAACAGCCGTAAGTGTACGCCTTGGAAAACCTAGAGGATTGCTTAAGCAACTCCCTTGTTGTGTCCGGGTTACCGGACAAAAGTGTAGGGGCAACTTTTCGCGTTTTAGTTCCTCCTTCGAGGTATTCGAGACCGTTATTAACGGACGTATGATCCCCTTTGAAAAACTTAACTATCATCGGGTTCTTGTTTAATTAACTTACTTAGTAGCTCGTTGGTCTCGGCAAGCCGAGCCTGAACGGCTATTAAATTTAGTGCTCCACCTGTTGTTTTTTTAACGGTGTTAATTTGGCGTGCAATTTGGTTAATGTTGTTGCCGATAGAAGCAACCTCTTTGACCAATTTTGGATCTTGCTTTAGTTCTTTGTATCGAGGTTTGTTTACAAGTGAATTTGGGTTTAGTCCAAGGTCACGAAGCCACCTCGATGCATTGCCATTTGCATTAGCAAAAATCTGGTCTTTTTCATCCTTCGTGACACGAACCTGAATCATCTCCAAACGAACGGGACGTTTATGTTTACTCATGGTTTTGGTTTTTTGTTTTGCTGCCAGTAGGGCAGTGCTTTGGGGAGGGATTAAAGGGAGGGTTTACCCTACCCTTTGCCAGCGATTTGAAAACTACGGAACGTAGGTACAAATCTATGCTGGCTAAAGAAATACCTCTTACGTAAAGATTAATAATTAATCATCGTAATGACAAACTGCTGAATTTACTTGTATTGTTCAAGCTGTTTAATTAGCTGTTCGTGCTTTGGGTTTGTTGTGTGCGGAATGGCTGCATTTAGCTCTGAAATATCGTTTTTAAGAGCCACAAAAAGAGGGTGAGATAGCACGCTTTCTTTGTATTTTTCATCAGTAAAAAACGGGCTGTAACGAGACTCGCCAGAGCGATTAAATAAGCCTGTCAACTTTGTTTTTGATACACAGCGACCACATGAAATTGTGATTGCTGAAATCGCTTCTCTGACGCTCATATTGAGTTCTTTTGAGTCGCTTAAACTAGGTAAGTAATATTCGATAATAAGCGAGCGTGCAACCTTCACAGCGTGCGCTTTGCGCCCAGACAAACGCGCCTTAATACTACGCATTGCTTCATCGAAATCTTTGCTATGAGTTGTTGGCGCGCAGCGTTTTGCTGCTGTAATTACTTCTGTGTTGTACTTCTCGTAAGCAATATTAACGAAGTGTAATTGAAGGATAAGAGCCTCTTTTACAATGTTTTTTTCTTTTTTCATGTTAGTTGTTTTTGATGATTTATTTAAAAGTAGGGTATTTTTTGCCGTCATTTAAGCTAAAAGGTCGTCCTTTTAACTAGGTTTAAGAAAAAAACATAAGGCACTGTTTGTAATGAGTTCATCACCAATCACTTAACTAAAAGATCGTCCCTTTAACTAGTGTTTGGAGTATGGCGCGATAGCAACTTAGCGGTGTTGGTAGCATCCAGAAACTAGTTAAAAGGTCGTCCTTTTAGCAAGCTTGTTAGGGCGTAAGGGCCGGCCTAGCTAAGAGGTCGTCCCTAAAGCTTGCTAGCATACTCGTGGCTGGTGGATATTGTTGATTTCAGGGGTTTGGCGCAAATTAAGACTCAACCCCCCATTATCGTAATCGCTAGTTTTCATTAACAAATAAAAGCTGGTGGCATAGGTCGTATTTTCATGCGCAAAGTGTCTGTTTTAGCAGCTTTGTGGGGCAAATAGTACGTAACTCGATCTCGTTGTTCGTCTTACGTACTATATGTAAAAGGTCGCCAGTAGAGGCGACCTTTCGTAGTTCGTACAAAGTGCCGTTATGTTAAATCTTAATCAACTTAGACCTCTGTTCTGCATCCAATTTTTCAATACTTATAATGTTTAAAGTGTTTGAAGACACTTGGGATTCTGACAACTCAACATTAACACTATCAGGAAGACTGAACATCGCACCAGTTGCAGGGTCGATAACTAACATGCCAAGCAAACCACCAAAAAGAATATTCCCAAAATACCAGCCATCAACAGAGCTTTCTAAAGTGTAAGTATTATCGAAATAACCTTCTTTTTTAAGATTGATAGTGTACGTCTCACCATCGAAAAACCCCGCACCAGCATCAAGAGTTATAGTGGAGGGGGTTAAACCTTTCTGTACAATTTCACCATCTTCGTTGGAGATAGAAAATGTAGCACCCTCAGGGTTACTGTGAATTGTGACCGGATAATCTGATTTACTAACGATTGTAGAACAACCAGAAAGAATTGTTGCCGCAATAGCTGAAAGGATTATTTTATTCATTAATATTACTTCCATACATAGACTAATTAATCAAACTGGTGCATATGTTAACAAAAACCAATGAATCGGTGAATTAGTAATTTAAGGTGTTTATTATGCCCATTATGTTAAATTCGTAAGTTAGCCATCAAAAATCATCGTTCCATTGCCTATAAAGCCTCTAGGGCCGTTTTTAATCACTTAACCTCACCTCCCCCCCCTGAAATGGGACTGTAAGTTTGTGACTCTTTCTGGACGATTTACAGGGCAAAAAGTTCGTTGTTCGATTGAAACAAAAATCGCCCTCTAAGGCCGATTTTTCTATGTTTTAAGAGCAAGTTTTTTTTGATACGCCTTACGTATCATCATATAAAGCGTGTGTTTACCACCACCTGCAAGCTCAACAACAAGGTTTTTTGTGAGAAAGGTTTTGGTGTTTTTATATTGCTTCTGTCGCCATGCAGTTTTAAACGCCCTTTTTACGTTACTTGGTAACGCTGGTGGCATCCCACGATTTTTTATGCTTCGCAAAAGTGCCACGCTCTACTCCGGCTTCCTCCGCCATTGCTCGAATGCTCGGCATCTTTGGAGCGTCTTTGTAGCGTTCCAGAACAGAAAAAACCTTGGCTTGAGCCTCTTTCGCTCTGCGTTCATTGTCGCTGGTGGCTGATGGTATGCTTGATTTCTTAGCTGGTGTTACTGGCTTTTGTGTATCAGCGATACGTGTTACCGCGTCACTGAGTGTAACCAGAGCCTTGGTGAGTTGCGTAACAGTAGAGCGTAAAGCCTTTATTTCAGCGCATAGCTCTGCATTACTTGATGTATCGGGTGTAACGCTCGATACATGAAATAAATCTTGTTGAGCAACCTCGGTAGGCGTTATTTGATTGATTTCTTGGCGGTCAAGGTAACGAACACCATCCTCTTCGATGTATGAGAGCTTACCATCGCGCATATAGCGATACAAAGTGTTACGGCTTATACCTGTAACCCTAACGGCCTCATTGACACGTAACGTGCTATTTTCCATTAATACACCAATGATACAAGTTAGATACACGAGCCAAGGTGTAACACCGAGGCATAACGTTACATACCATAACAAATACTAAGCCGCTGAGTAGCTTAAATGGCACATTTAAGTGGTCGAAGTGGAATAAAACATTACTTAGTAACGTATTAAATGTGATGGGCGACCACCTGGAATGTAAGTGAGTGTTTTACTAGAACTCTCACGCTATGGTTAGACGATTTTTGTGGGTGGCTGTTTTTTTCTTAAGTGCCGATCACCCCCTAACGGGGGCTAATATCTGATAGACACCGTGTGATACCTTTTGATGATCAGTTTTTGATCCGCTTCCAGTGACGCTTAACCGTTGCTATACCTACCCCAGAAAGCTCTTGTACGGCTTTTTGAGTGGCTTTTTTGCCATCAGCAAGCAAAGAGGCATAAGCGGTCGTCATCTTCGATAAAACGTCATCAGTTCGCTTTTGATTTGTGTAGTGTGCACCAACGGCCTGACGTGTTTCTAAGGGCTGGTGGGGATCAAGGTTTAACCTGCGTTCTTTAACCCTGATATTGGCTCTGTTTCGCCATGTCCAGTTAGCTACGCTCTTAGAAATACCAAGCGCTTCCTTTTCTTGTAAAGGCTCTTTGAATCTATCGTTAAGCTTTTGAACGTGACAATCTAGATCGTGATGAAAAGCTTGGCATGTATCGAAGTTATGCACTGCACCATAAGCGTAGTAACGCAATACGTTGAACAGGCTAACGTTACGTTCGTAGTCACACAGTTCCGCTGTATCGATGTTGTACTCTTTCTTATCGAGAACACCACAACCATCGTGAAGCTCTGCGAGCGAATACTCGTGATTGTGCAGCACTGAAACGCACCAATCGCTGTGTAATGGGTTTTTTGTCATTAGATGACTGTAACCCTCATCAGCACTCAATAAACGCTTATATGTGCGTTGTATGGCGGCCAGATAGGCTAGAGGTTTGCTACGTGCATTTTCTGATGTAAATACAGGGCTAACAGCATATGCCATGTGATACTTACGACTATCACGACTCATAGCGACGTAGTTAGGAACTGGCAGGTTGTGCCTTTCCCACGCCCATTCACCCAAGAATGGATCATCTATGTCGAATATCAGCCATGCGCAGCGGAGGTGGCTGTTTAGCTGTATGTAACTGTGGGTTAGTGCGTGTGCAACGTTCCGTATCAGGGATGCGGTTTTGTCGTCACTGCAATATGGCCTTTTAGGTAAGTGTGCATGTACTCGCGCCTCGAATTTGTTCATATAGTTCTTTTCGGTTTTTTACTCCAAACCAAAGAACCTGATAGGCTTGCAATGCAGAGAAGTGGTACGTATACTTCATGTAAATCAAAGCCTCCTTTGGTTCTGGTTTGAAAACTTGTTTATGAAAAGAAATCCGTAGGTCGCCAAACTTAGCGGATTTTTTTTCGTCTGTAAGAAATGTACTCTCTTACTTCCCTCAGATCAAATGCTTACACACCCAACGCTACCGAAATCTGTTTTTTGGTCGTGAGGCTGGTTGTTGTGGCTTCGCTGGTGGTATTTCCTTTGGTTTGTTTGATGCGTTGATTGGCTTACTATCAAACGCTTGAGCCTTGATTATTGCTGGCCCCCATCCTGAGCTTTTAAGTAGGCGTTCAAGCTCGACACAGTTTCGTTTAGTTGCTTCATAGCCACTTCCAAGCTCTCCCGCTTCTGCTTTTCGCTCGCTAGCTCGCTCTGCAATGATTTCAATTGTTTTTCTAACTCTTTCGAAGAGTTGGCGTATCCATTTTGCAGGGCTTTTAGGTTGGTTAATATCGTTGTTAGCATGGTTGTTTATTTGTGTTTTTGGGGCTTGATTTGGCAATACAGTTGTTTTGGATTGCTCTGATCTTTCACTACCTGTAGGCACTTCTGGAACGTGTTGATCTCGTATTCGTGGGTTAGGAACCGACCCAACACCATCCCCCCGAACAGTATTGCTAGGGTTAGAAGTATTGGTATTACTAGGTTTAGT
>NZ_JAWOVZ010000054.1:0-6044 GCF_033340175.1 Vibrio sp. 1557
GTTGGGATAAATAGAGCAGTGATAAAGCCCCACGCGATAAACGCGCCGATGTTTGGCATTACCATGTTTGACAGAAAACGACCAAAATTTTGTATCTTGATCTTGGCATCTGGTGATATCATAACAATTCCCCGTTCGATGTTCTGATGAATCTTGTTGTAGTAAACGGTTCGCCAAAACCGTTTGTTTGATTGCTTAGTACCCAATCAATTTACCACACATTTTCCAATTGGAACTGACAACGGGTTTTTCGTGATCTACGCCCGCATTTCTTAGGCTGAGAAAAGGTTTTTAAGTGACCAAGTTCAACTTATTAACTTGTAACTTAATAACAAAAAGCCACTTTTAAATCTGTCAATAAAAATCTTAGTGATCAATCCGATCTTCTGACAAATTTAAAATCAAAATACTTTGTGACTTTGATCACTTTTGATTTTTTTTGAAATTCGAATTAAATACTTGTAATGATCAATGTCACGTTTTGTGTTGAGTTGTGGTGGATTTAAAGTGTGACCTGGATCTGTTTTTGTTTTTTGTGAAAGTTTGTGACGGAATTGGTGAGATAAATGCTATCTAGATCTTTCGATAGATTGTATCTATAAGAGTCTTTTCGGCGCACTTCACGGAGCACGCCTAATTAGTTGATGAAAGGGTAAATAAAGAGAGTCGCCACACGGTTCTTCTTGTGATTCCCAACTCTCTACTTAATCACTGTTCTTAATCATCGTTGCTATTAGTATGATAGACGAGGTAGTCATGAGCTTGCTCGCGTCCCATATACCTTGCCAACGTCTTTTCTTGAACATCGCGCAAATCCACCATAATCAATCCATCTAGAGCGTTATTGAATGCAGGGTCGACGTTGAAGCATACCAGCTTGCCATTGAGGCTTAAGTACTGACGCAGCAAAACGGGCACTCCTTTCCCTTCATCGATTCTGGCAATGACACGTGACAATAGCTGTAAATCACCCAGAGCAGTAAGCATGCTGGTGTTCCAGTCACGATGGTGCTCAGGAAGTGGGTTAGAAGGCGTGACGTACTCTGCGCAGTTGTTGTCGTAGTGATGCAGTGTCATTGATTGGGCAAGCAGTTGGCGTGCAGTATCGCTATAGTCGTTGCTAATGCTTACCGGACCAAATAGGTGAGTGTAATCTGGGTTTTGATGCACGAAGGTTGCGATGCCTTTCCACAGCAGCAGCAGCGCGCTCATGCTCTTTTGATATTGCTGCGCAATCACTGAGCGCCCCATTTCGATGGATTTACCCATTTGGTCGATAAAGCGTTGGTCATAGTTAAACAACGTTCGTGAATACAGACCTGCTACACCCCGCTTTTCAATCAGTTGATCAACCAGACCTAAACGATACGCGCCCACCAAGCATTGGTTCTCTCTGTCCCACACAAACAGATGCAGGTAATCATGATCGAAATGGTCAATGTCTATTGCTAGTCCTGTCCCTTCGCCAACCTGTCGAAAATTGAGCTCACGTAGACGACCAATTTCATGCAGCAGGGAAGGGATATTCTGCGACTCCGTGCAGTAAACATCGAACTCACCACTTGTTAGCAGCTTGGACTCTTTTGGTAAGTTGTTCAGTTCTTCAAGCAATTCGCCTACGGGTAACCCTGCCGCTATTGGTGAGAGCCGTTCTGATGAGGAAGAGGGCTTCACCGATTGGATTTCACGATTGAGTAAGTAAGTGTTGAGCCGCAAATAGTTCACCACTTGATCATCGCTAAGTGTGTTCAGCTCTTTAAATTTTATCGCTTGGCCAAAGGATAAGTTGATGGTTTGCGCCTGTTTGTTCAGCAGTTCTCGCCCAAGCAGTAGGGTGCGCAAAAGTGGATGGATTTTCCCTGCCATATAGAAGCGTTTCGAGTTCTGGCCACTGATGAATACTGGAACTGTCGTGGCTTTGTTTTTGCGAATTAGGCTACTTACGCTTCGACTCCACGCTTTGTCTTCCAAGCGTTGTTGTTTGGCATCGACTAACTGGGACACTTCACCGGCAGGAAAGACAAGCAATAAGCCGCCACTTGCTAGGTGTTTATTAGCCGCTCTGAGGGCCTTCATATTCGATTTGACGGCGTCTTTGCCTTCAAACACATCGACACCAATGAAGAGCTGATCTAACTCCGGCACGGTTTTCAGGTATTGATTGGCTAGAATTTGGATATCGTCTCGTACCATCAACAAGAGTTCGGCCAAGATGACGCCTTCCACACAACCAAGCGGATGATTCGCCACAATGACGGTAGCACCTTGTTTAGGTACTGAGTCGAGTGAACCATGAGCAATGCGATAATCGATACCTAAAATATCCAACGTGAAGCGGAGAAAAGTTTTGGTATCGGCATTAACGGGGCGTTGAGCGTAGAACTTATCAAGCTGGTTTAAACCGGTTGCCCATTCAGCAACGTTTTCACCAATGCCAAACGGCGTTTTACGAGGGAGACGAAAAGGGGTTGAACTATCCATATTTACCTCAGCGTACAAGTTGCTGATTGGATAGTAGAAATTACAGATGACAGTTAAGAGGCAAAAGCATGAGCCTTTGGTGACAAACCAATGAAGCTTTATTGACTAAAGAAAACGGTATATCACTGTGCTATGAATCAAAACTCGCGTTATGTCTCCCTCTTAAAACAATAGATAGGCTATCTTATCTAGAACAAAGATTAAGCTAAGTTGATATTTATCAGGGGGAAATAATGGAACGAGTTTCCAATAAAGCAGCACTTTGGATTGGGCTAAGTTTGATACTTGGTCTTGGCATCCTTGGCTATTTTATGCAGCAGACGGCGGTGAAATACCGAGCCTATGAAAGAGTCGTGACAGTAAAAGGTTTGTCGGAGCGTGAGTATCCTGCTGATACGGTGATTTGGCCGATTCAATTTACTCTAGCGAGTAATGATATGGGAGCCATGTTTGATGAAATTGACCAGCAAACCCGTTTGATTTTGGACTTTCTAAGTGCCAAAGGGCTTCCTGAAACCAGCGTTTCCCTTTCTTCCCCAGCGGTCATTGACAGAAAAGCACAGCAATATGGGAGCGAGCAAGACATTGAGTATCGTTATTTGGCCTCGCGAACCGTTACGGTTTACAGCCAGAGTGTTGATGTTGTTCGAGCGGCAATCAATGAAATAGGTGAGCTAGGAAAACAAGGCGTTTTGCTTAACCAAGATCCTTATGCAAATCGTGTTGAGTACAGCTTTACTAAGCTGAATGATGTGAAGCCAGACATGATCGAAGAAGCGACTAAGAATGCGCGTGAAGTGGCTGAGAAATTTGCGAAAGACTCACAGAGTTCACTGGGTAAGATCAAACGTGCAACTCAAGGGCAGTTCTCGATTTATGACCGAGACAGCAACACGCCTTACATTAAGAAAGTACGAGTGGTATCGACGGTTCAATATTACTTATCTGATTAAAGTTGCGCTCATATAGTCAATAGTTGGTCGTTCCATCACCTTCTATTTGTAGAGGTATCTATGCTCTGTGATAGGGAAATCAGTCTTCGATGACGCTATATACAAGTACTTTTTTATAAAACTAAGTTCTTAACAGTGATGAGGTGAGTTTGATAATAATCAAGCTCACTTGTTTCTTATGAGCGTAAGTTAGTATGACTTATTGCTAGAAGGAATTAGTATCATGGCATACAAGCACTTTGTTAGAGAACTACTGGGTTTAGCGATTGTTGTCTCTGTCGTCTTTGGCGTATTAGGCGTGATGTTAGAGCTCTTCGCACTGACGGCACTTTGGGAGCATCAGCAAACGATAGCCGATGTTTTCTTCCATGAATCTCTCTACTTCATCGTATTTTTAATCCCACCATACTTCCTCTGGAAGTTGATTAACCGTCCTGAATTGGTTTCTGCTGACCAAGCTTATTTGGCAATGAAGTTAGAGGCTGAAAGTCGACAATGAGTCGATTTAGTGAGTAATGAAAAGAAGAGGCGATGAGAAAACATTAGCCTCTTTTCTATCTGATTCGTGGGGCAAAATATTCGCTGCTTTATTGATTAAAAAGCTGCTTCGATTGTGCCTTTGAAAGTGCGATCGAGGTAATCACGAATCGCTTGAGATTGATAAATAGAAACGAACTTTTTATACGCTTCATTATTTTTGTCTGCGTCACGAGTGGCGATGACCATGACTGCTAATGGGGCGTCTTTTGCTTCAAGATAGATACTTTGTTTCTTCGGATCTAAACCAGAAGACATTACGTAGTTCATTGTAATCGCAGCCGCGTCCACATCATCTAATGTTCTTGGTAGCTGAGCGGCATCTACCTCGACAAATTCAAATGATTTTGCGTTTTTTGTGATATCAGTTAGGGCGGCTTTATGGCCAACACCCTGTTTCAGCTCAATTAAACCTGCATCGGCGAGTAGCAACAGACCACGACCACCGTTGGTAGGGTCATTTGGAAGCGCTATACGTGCATTGTTTGGAAGCTCTTGCAGTGAGCGATACTTATTGGAATAAAGCCCCATACGCATAAGAATGGACTGACCAATTGATACTAATTGGGCGTTATGGCTACTGTTGAAGTTGTCTAAAAATGGCTGGTGCTGATAGCTATTAATATCGATGCTACCATCGCTAAGAGCGGCATTAGGTGTCACGTAGTCAGAAAACTCAATGACTTCGACATTCAAACCTTGCTTCGCAGCCTCCTTCGCTACCGCCTCGACTACTTGTGCATGTGGTCCAACTGTCGCGCCCACTTTAATGACAGAGTCATCTTTTTCTCCACAAGCGTTTAAGCCGACTACTGCCGTGAGAATCAAAGCTAGTTTCTTTAAGTGACCAATACTTTTCATTGTAGCTCCATTTTTGCTTTAGACGTCCATACGTTTATATGTCCATCCTATCAGAAGTTGTCTGAGGGTCAATGGTTTAAATCACGAGCAGACATTTTGTTTCTATTGCTCGTATAGAAAGCCAGATAATAGTTAAAGAAGAGGGGAAGAGGAAAAGCTATTACGAGGTTAGTGACGAGTTACCGCAACTGTACCCAAAGATATAAGATACAAAAAAGGCGTAGTAGGTATTAACCTGCTACGCCTTTCGAAATATGGTGGCCCCTCGCAGACTTGAACTGCGGACCAATCGATTATGAGTCGACTGCTCTAACCACTGAGCTAAGGGGCCTTGATAGGACAACGATTATAGGGGAAGCGTTGCAAGGTGTCTAGATACCAATTAGGGCAATTGCGCTTAGTTTTTATCCACTTAGAACAGTAGATAATAAAAAAGGTGACCTAAAGTCACCTTTTTTGATTTCTAAAAGCTTATATGCGCTGCGATTATTCGTCTAGGAAGCTGCGCAGAGTCTCTGAGCGGCTTGGGTGACGAAGTTTACGTAGTGCTTTTGCTTCGATCTGACGGATACGTTCACGAGTAACGTCGAACTGCTTACCAACTTCTTCTAGAGTATGGTCAGTGTTCATGTCGATACCAAAGCGCATACGAAGTACTTTCGCTTCACGTGGCGTTAGACCTGCAAGCACGTCTTTTGTTGCCACTTTAAGGCTAGTTGCTGTTGCAGAATCTAGCGGAAGTTCTAGCGTTGTATCTTCGATAAAATCACCTAGATGCGAATCTTCGTCGTCACCGATTGGTGTCTCCATTGAGATAGGCTCTTTAGCGATTTTTAGAACTTTACGAATCTTGTCTTCTGGCATTTGCATGCGCTCTGCCAGTTCTTCCGGTAGTGGCTCGCGACCCATCTCTTGCAACATTTGACGAGAAATACGGTTTAGCTTGTTGATCGTTTCGATCATGTGTACCGGGATACGAATCGTACGTGCTTGGTCCGCGATTGAACGAGTGATTGCCTGACGGATCCACCACGTTGCGTAAGTCGAGAACTTGTAACCACGACGATATTCGAACTTATCTACCGCTTTCATCAGACCGATGTTACCTTCTTGGATCAGATCCAAGAACTGTAGGCCACGGTTGGTGTATTTCTTCGCGATAGAAATTACAAGACGCAAGTTCGCTTCAACCATCTCTTTCTTCGCACGGCG
>NZ_JAWOVZ010000055.1:0-6033 GCF_033340175.1 Vibrio sp. 1557
ACGTAATATTAAACCTGTCGGAAGGATGCTGACACGGAACAGGAAACACCACGGACTTGGTGAACTTCAGGAAGAAGAAACGGTTATTCAGGATGAATAGTCGGGCATGGATTGCAAAATTGGACATTGAACGGAATCAATAGTGACTAGGATGGTTGCTACTAAGGACGGGAAATGGACACCTCTGGACGAGGCAAGGATTTGAACATCAGGATGATGTCAGGGACACCGCTCAGGGAACAAGTGATGAGAGCTAACGAGGATAGTTAGCAGACCAGGATAAGGTCATTAAGGACACCGCTAGGAAGGCGACGTAAGGATTAAGCTGACGGATTCAGCACACTATCATGGATTAGATGCATGGAGCACTCTTAGTAGCTGGATTGCTGCGAGTAAGACTATAACCCCGATGGGCGCAAGCCCTCGGGGTTTTTCTTTGCCTAAAGTTTTTCTTAGTAGATCTGCTGAAAACAGGCATTCACCCACAACGCCCACCTTTCACTTCAAACGGCATCGTTAAGTCGCGCTTTTGTACTCCATTTATCATTCCATTTTTTACTGCGTTAGCGACACCAAAACTGCACAAACAAAAAGAGCCGCCGAAGCAGCTCTTAAGTTGATGATACCAATCACAGTAAATAAGTGATCAGAAATAGCGTAGGGAAAATGCTTGAGAACAAGGCGCAATTTTTCGATAAGTAGTTATTCTACAATCAAAAATTGCAACGCAGTTATCGAGTATTTTAACAAGCTAGAATGACCAGTTATTTACTACGATTGGTATGAGTTTTGGTCAAGCCTTACAGTTTCTCTAGTCGTGCGTAAGCAGTTACCAACCATTTGATGCCTTCACCGTTAAAGGCAATCTGTACACGGCTTTGTGGACCACTGCCTTCGAAGTTGATGATGGTGCCTTCACCAAACTTTGGATGCATCACACGAGAACCTAGCGTAAAGCCGGTTTCATTAAAGCTCTCTTTCACAACAGTTTGGCTAAATCGACCACTGCTTGAAGGACGGCTAACTTGCGCCTTCATTCGTACTTCATCTAAACAAGTTTCTGGCAGTTCACGGATAAAGCGAGACGGTTTATGGTATTTATCCTGACCGTACAAACGACGCATTTCAGCATAAGTGATGTACAGTTTCTGCATCGCACGGGTCATGCCTACGTAACACAGACGGCGTTCTTCTTCTAAGCGCCCTGCTTCTTCTGCCGACATTTGGCTTGGGAACATGCCTTCTTCCACACCGACCATAAACACCAATGGAAACTCTAGACCTTTCGCACTGTGTAATGTCATGAGCTGAACCGCATCTTCAAATTCGTCCGCTTGTCCTTCGCCCGCTTCTAGTGCTGCGTGGGTTAGGAATGCCGTCAGCAGTGACATGTCTTCGGCTTCTTCTGGTTTCTCGAATTGGCGAGTTGCGGTCACCAATTCCTCCAAGTTCTCAATACGTGCCTTAGACTTTTCGCCCTTCTCTTGCTCGTACATCGCGAACAAGCCCGAGTATTTAATCACATGGTCAGTTTGGTGATGCAGCGGCATCTCTAAGGTGTCGTCTTCTAGCGCGGTGACAAGCTCGATAAAACGGCTCAGAGCACCAGCAGCGCGACCAGCAAGAACCTTCTCGTCCAACATTGCCACACTCGCTTCCCACATGGTGCAACCACGATCACGAGCCGCAAAACGGATGGTTTCAAGCGTCTTATCGCCCAAACCACGCGTTGGCGTATTCACCACACGTTCAAACGCCGCATCATCGTTACGGTTGGCAATCAGACGCATGTAGCTCAAGGCATCTTTGATTTCCTGACGTTCGAAGAATCGCATGCCGCCATAGATACGATAAGGCAGACCGGCTTGAATTAACGCTTCTTCCAGAACACGCGACTGGGCGTTGTTACGGTAAAGCATCGCAGCGTCATTCAGAGCACCGCCCTTGTCTTGCCACTCTTTGATTTTGTTCACCGCAAAACGGGCTTCATCTAATTCGTTGTAAGCGCTGTAAACCGAGATAGGCTCACCGACCACGCCATCCGTCCACAACTCTTTACCCATACGCTCGGTGTTATTCGCAATCAGGGTGTTAGATGCTTCCAGAATGGTCTTAGTGGAACGGTAGTTTTGCTCAAGACGAATGGTATTCACGCTTGGGAATTCGAGCGTAAACTTCTCAATGTTCTCGACTTTTGCACCACGCCAACCATAAATCGACTGGTCGTCATCACCTACGATCATCACGTGACACTCAGGACCCGCCATCATACGTAGCCAAGCATATTGAATGTTGTTGGTATCTTGGAACTCATCCACCAAGATGTGCTTAAAGCGTGCTTGGTAGTGTTCACGAACGAACTTGTTATCACGCAGTAGCTCATGTGCGCGCAGCAAGATCTCCGCAAAATCGACTAAACCAGCACGGTCACACGCCTCTTGGTAAGCGGTGTACAACTGTAGATATGTCTTGGTCACTGGATCATGGTACGCATCAATGTGCGACGGACGCAGACCTTCGTCTTTCTTACCGTTAATCCACCATGCCACTTGGCGTGCAGGCCATTGCTTCTCATCGAGGTTTTGCGCTTTGATCAAACGCTTTAGCAGACGCTGCTGGTCGTCACTGTCAATGATTTGGAAATCTTCCGGTAGCTTCGCATCAAGATAGTGTGCACGCAGAATACGGTGACAAATGCCGTGGAAAGTACCATTCCACATACCGCCTGCACTGCCCATCATTAGCTCTTCGATACGTCCACGCATCTCTGCCGCCGCCTTATTGGTAAAGGTTACCGACATAATTGAAAACGGAGAAGCTTGCTCGACCGACATCAGCCAAGCGATACGGTGAACAAGAACGCGTGTCTTACCACTTCCTGCGCCAGCAAGAACGAGCAAGTTTTCTAGAGGTGCTGCAACGGCTTCACGTTGTTTATCGTTCAAACCGTCGAGTAATAGAGATGGATCCATCATGATGAGAGCTACTGGTTATTTATACATAAAAACCGATTATAACCTAAACAACCGGGTGCTGTTTAGACAAAACTTGATAAAAAAATCGATGTTTTTTTGCCCAACACATCAATTAGTTATACCTATTTGACCCTGCAAACCCATTTACTTCAGAAATTTTTCTGAAAGTTTTTTAGCCAGTTTCCTATCTTTTAAGTTAAGCAAGTTGATAACAAAAACGCCAAAACAGGTGATTCATCTTGCCAACTTAAAGTAAAGGAAATCATTCAGAGGAATTTATTATGAAAAAGTCGAATCTAGCTGTTACTGCTGCTGTTACTGGTCTTCTAGCTCTTGGTGGCACAATGCTAACTGCAGCTCCAGCTGTCGCTGCTGAAAAAGAAAAGTGCTATGGCGTTTCTAAAGCAGGTAAAAACGACTGTGCAACAAAAAGCAGCTCATGCGCTGGTACTTCTAAAGAAGATAACCAAAAAGACGCATTCGTAGTCGTACCAAAAGGTCTTTGTGACAAACTCGCTGGCGGTAGCACTTCTTCTTCATAATCTTTTATCGCTAGCTATTGTGAGGATGCGTTGACGCTCAACCAACGCAAAGCCAAGACGCATCCTTCTCTTCCCGCACGATTTGAAAAGGAGTTTCACGTGAAACACCACACCTTCCACGACCTTGTTGGAGTTGGATTAAGAACCCCTCACCTCGATTACTTTAGCCAATCCCAGCCTGAGTTGTCTTGGTTAGAAATCCACAGTGAAAACTATTTCCAACCCAATGCAACAGAGCGCCATCAGCTACAAACGCTTCGCGAGCAATATCAAATTAGCTGCCACGGTATTGGTTTGTCGCTAGGTTCGGTGGAACGTGTTAGTCAAAAGCATCTTGCGCAACTTAAATCACTGATTGACTCAATCGACCCAATTCTTGTTTCTGACCATTTAAGTTGGAGTGAAAACGGCGGTCACTACTTTAATGACCTGCTTCCACTTCCGTATACGGAAGAAGCGCTCAACGTGTTCACTCGTAACGTGAATGAAGTGCAGAATTATTTGCAACGCGAGATCTTGATAGAGAACCCATCTAGTTATGTGAAGTTTCAACATTCGACCATCAGCGAATGGGAGTTTCTTACCGAAGTGCAAAAGCGCACTGACTGTCGTTTATTGCTCGACTTAAACAATGTTTATGTTTCGGCGTTCAACCACGGTTTTGATTGCGACACATACCTAGATGCGATTCCAGCCGACAAAGTGGATGAGATTCACTTGGCAGGTTTTACCATTAAACAACTCGACAAAGGTGAGATATGGATTGATACCCATAGCCGCCCGGTTAGCGATGAAGTTTGGCAGTTGTTTTCACAGTGGACAAAAAAACACGGTCCACGTCATACGTTGATTGAATGGGATTTGGATATCCCCGCGCCAGAAGTCTTATTAGGAGAAGCACAGAAAGCATCGCTACTGCTGTTGCAAGGCACACTTCCAAGTGAACAAAGCGAACCAAGGAAGGCATCATGAATCTAGCCACCTTACAAAGCCAGTTTGCTAAAGCCCTACACTATCAAGCACTCGGTGAAGATTGCGATATTGCCAGTGATACGTTTACCGCTGATGAACGCATGCAGATTTACCGCAATAACTTTATCGTCAGCTTAAGCGAGGTGTTATCCGCGACCTACCCGATGGTTGAAGCGCTGCTTGGTGAAGAATGCTTTGAACAGATAGCTCGCCAGCATGTTCTTTCTTACCCATTAAAAGAAGGAAATGTGGTGCATTATGGCGAAGGCTTTCAAGACACCATCATGCAGTTTAGTCAGGTGATCGCACAAGCACCTTACAGCCCTGAAGTCGCACGCTTCGAGTGGCATATCGACCTAGCTCGTCAAGTACAGTATGAACAATCCAATGCAGCGGAATTAAAACCGCTTGCGTTACTTGGCGAAGTGAGTGAAGAGCAACAACCCGCTTTAGTCTTACACCTTAAAAAGGGCTGCCGCAACTTTGACTCCAACTACGCAGTATTCGATCTATTTAGCGCGATTCAAACTGGGCAATTCGAACAACTTAATATCAACCAATTACAGCAAGGTGTCATCTCGATTCAAGCCAATGGAGAAGCCTTGTGTCACGCACTCGATGCCGATGTGTTCCAACTGCTGCAATGTTTAGAGCAGAAACAGAGTTTGAGCGAAATACCTGAAGTTTTACTCGCTCATCTCAATCGCATCATGGCACTCGATATCGTTGACGGCTTTACATTGCAATCAATCTAAGGAGCACTCTATGACGGATACGGTTAAAAACTTAGTGAATCGGTACGACGATTTAATCAGTACCTTACAAGCAGCCTTTGTCCCTTTACTACTTCTCTTTTGTCGCTTTTGGGTTGCTTGGGTGTTCTTCAATTCAGGACTAATCAAAATCTCATCTTGGGATAGCACGCTGTACTTATTTGAGCTGGAATACCAAGTGCCAATCTTGCCATGGGAATTGGCGGCTTATTTAGGTACGGCTGCGGAGTTGGTTCTACCGGTGTTCTTGGCACTGGGATTGATTACCCGCCCGATGGCAGCAATGCTGTTTGTGTTCAACATCATCGCAGTGATCTCTTACCCACTGTTGTGGGAGAAAGGTTTTTATGACCACCAACTTTGGGGATTGATGATTCTTATCGTAATCGTATGGGGGCCAGGACCGCTGTCTTTGGACCACATCCTGAAAAAGAAAATGACGAGCTAAAAAAATCCCCGCATCATGCGGGGATTTTTTATTATTTATTCAAGTAAGCCAGTAGCTCTTCTGCTGAGATACCTTGCTGAGCGAGGTCTTTTGCCATCTGCTCGACTTGTTCATCTTTGCGTGACTCAATCACTTGCTGAAATTGGTACACGATATCACGCAAAATTGGCAGAGGTACTTGTTTAGCCGCACTACGAATACGCTCGGAGCTTTGATTACCCAGCTCATTAAGCAACTTGCCAAACATCACCTTTTCTGGTGAATCTTCCATTTGCTCTAGAATACGAGCCATTTCATACGTGGTTAACGACATTACTTTTTGA
>NZ_JAWOVZ010000056.1:0-5486 GCF_033340175.1 Vibrio sp. 1557
GATCTTTTGCTTCAAATCACAGATTTGCACGAAAAGTACCTAGCCATGTGTAAGAAAAATCTGCGAAAATAGGAACGAAACTCACAAAGGCTTATGTCGATGACCACGCACAAATTTGAACATCCGTTAAATGAGAAAACTCGTATTTATCTAAGAGTGGAGTCTCTGCTGCGTCAGGCTCACTTGGCCTCTGGGTTTAGCGAAAATCATCAGTATCAACTGTTTTTCCGTGCGTTATTCGATATGGTTGAGATCTTCGAACAAATCCAACTGAAAAGTGAACTGGCTAAAGATCTTGAGAAGCAACGGCTGTCGTACCGCCATTGGCTCAATGTTGATGGTGTCGATCAAGACGCATTAAATACCTTGCTACAAGAGATAGATGTCGTTCATAGCCAACTAATGAGTGCTGAACGTTTTGGCCAAGCATTAAAAGAAGATCGCTTCCTAAGCTCTATCCGTCAACGCTTTAATCTACCGGGTGGTTCATGCTGTTTTGATCTGCCAGCATTACACTACTGGCTTCATCTACCTATTGAACGTAAAAAGCGTGATGCACAACAGTGGCAAGCAAGCTTAAAGCCCTTATCTGATGCGCTTTCGTTATGGTTAAAGCTCACTAGAGAGACCGGACATTTCAAAGCTCAAATCGGTCGTGCAGGTTTCTTCCAAAGTGACGCTGATGAAGCCAACATTCTAAGACTTCACATCCCAATGGAATATGGCGTGTATCCTATGATTTCAGGCCATAAAAACCGCTTTGCGATCAAGTTCATGTCGTTTGAAAACGGTCAAGCATGCACACAAGATATTGAATTTGAACTTGCTGTTTGCAGCTAAGACGACACTACGCCTCGCCTCCATAATCTAAAATTCAACGCTTTATTGCGCTTATATTTGATAAAATTTCGTAGCAGCAATAGCGCGTTGAATAAGCCATCTTTAATTCGTTTAGGTATACTACCCTTTAACACCAATTAGTAATGGGACGCTCAACTATGTCTAAAGTTACCATCGTTCAATGTCCACAATGTGGCGCCGACGTAGAATGGGGAGAACAAAGTCCTCATCGCCCTTTCTGCAGTAAACAATGCCAAATGATTGATTTTGGTGAATGGGCAGATGAAGAAAACACCATCCCAGGCGCACCCGATATGTCCGATAGTGATGGCTGGTCTGAAGACCAGTATTAAATTGAGACCTAGGGTAAAGGAATACCCTAGGTTCCTTCTTGGGGAATCTGAATCACGCTCCTTCGTCGCTGTCCAGAATGACGAATTTTAACCGCGGTACCCTGTAATCTTTGGCTATCAATTCCCGTCATTCCGAGGAGCCATAGCGACATCAGGAATCTATTCACAGCAAGGCAGAGGCGTGGAGTGTACATCAGTGCATGAGCATCGACAGTTCAGGTCGGGTGAAAAGAAACGAGCAAGCTAATTACACAAATAAAAAAACGGAGCCCTAAAAGGACTCCGTTTAAGATGAGAACGCTAGTTATAGCATTACTTCTTAGCAAGTTTCTCTTTGATACGAGCAGACTTACCAGAACGCTCACGTAGGTAGTACAACTTGGCACGACGTACTGCACCACGGCGTTTAACTTCGATGCTATCAACGATTGGAGAGTGTGTTTGGAACGTACGCTCAACACCTTCACCGTTAGAGATCTTACGTACAGTGAAAGCAGAGTGTAGACCACGGTTACGGATTGCGATTACAACGCCTTCGAAAGCCTGTAGACGCTCACGGTCACCTTCTTTTACCTTAACTTGAACTACAACAGTGTCACCTGGTGCAAATTTAGGTAGGTCTGATTTCATTTGCTCTTCTTCAAGAGCTTTGATGATGTTACTCATTTTTAAATTCCTAGAATAAACTGATACTAAATAAATTAGGTTACTTTGCGTTATGTTCTTTAATAGCTTTATGCTCATTAACAAACTCAGCAAGTAATTGTTCCTGTTCGTCAGTCAGAGCTAGGTTTTCCAGGAGCTCTGGTCTTCTTAGCCAAGTACGGCCCAACGACTGCTTGAGTCGCCATTGACGAATGTCCTTGTGATTGCCTGACATCAGTACCGCTGGTACCTCTTTGTCATCCAATACTTCTGGACGCGTATAGTGAGGGCAATCTAACAAGCCATTTGCAAAAGAGTCTTCTTCTGCTGACGCGAAATCCCCTAGTACACCCGGAACAAACCGAGAGACAGAGTCGATTAACGTCATGGCTGGTATCTCACCACCCGTCATCACAAAATCACCAATCGACCATTCTTCGTCGACTTCAGATTGAATGATGCGCTCATCTACCCCTTCATAACGACCACAAATCAGAAGCAAGTTCTCATTCGTTGCCAGTTCTTCCACTCCTTTCTGGTCGAGCTTGCGACCTTGAGGAGAAAGGTAGATGACTTTCGTCTTGCCCGGTGAGGCTGCTTTCGCGGTATGAATGGCATCGCGCAAAGGCTGAACCATCATTAACATACCAGGGCCACCACCGTAAGGTCGGTCATCGACTGTGCGATGTTTGTCGTGAGTGAAATCTCTAGGATTCCAAGTCTCAATCGACAAAAGACCTTTTTTAACCGCTTGACCTGTTACTCCAAAATCAGTAACAGAACGGAACATTTCTGGAAAAAGGCTAATAACGCCAACCCACATGTTTATCTCGCTCTGTAATTTTGGAGATTAGAATCCAGGATCCCAGTCAACTTCGATCCGTTGAGCTTCGCGATCAACATTAATGATCACTTGCTCTTCAAGGAACGGGATTAATCGTTCCTTCTGCCCGAAAGCATCTTTAAGATTTGCTTTAACAACCAGAACATCGTTTGAGCCAGTTTCTAGCATGTCAGTAACGACACCTAGATCGTAACCTTTAGTAGTTACAACTTGCATCCCAAACAATTCGCGCCAGTAGAACTCATCTTCTGACAATTCAGGAAGTACCGCAGGGTCAATAGCAATTTCAAAGTTCGTCATTAGATGCGCGTCTTCACGAACATCCATGCCTTCCAGCTTAGCCACCATACCTTTGTTATGGCGCTTCCAGCTTTCTACTTTGTACTCAACCCACTTGCCCTTTTGGTTAATGTACCAAGGGCTGTAATCGAAAATGCTTTCAGCATTGTCTGTGTAGGAAAAAACCTTAAGCCAACCACGAATGCCGTAAGTAGCACCAAACTTGCCTACAACAATCTTTTCGTTGCTCATTGTTTCTTTACCTTTCATCGACATAAACTAGTTTCTACTTTTCAAGTAAAAAATTAAGCCGCTTTTTGAGCGTCTTTAACTAGCTTAGCAACACGGTCAGATACTGACGCGCCTTGACCAACCCAGTGGTTAACGCGGTCTAGGTCTAGACGTAGACCTTCTTCTTGACCTTTAGCAGTTGGGTTGAAGAAACCAACTTTCTCGATGAAACGGCCAGTTGCAGCGTTGCGGCTGTCCGCTACTACGATTTGATAAAATGGACGCTTTTTAGCGCCGTGACGTGCCAAACGAATGGTTACCATGTCGTCCTCTTTGCTTTCTCAAAAATAAAATTAACCCCAAAAACCATTCAAGAAATTAAACAGTTTGGGGTCTCGTGCCAAAATAAAGCTCCGGAATTTTACTCTTCTCCCGGAGCAATGCAAGGAGTTTAGTTACTTTTTCACCAACATAAATTGAATTTAAAGTTTGTGACGTACCTAACACCCTGAATCTATGCGTGATCGATTAATTAACGACCAAATGGGTTGAAGCCACCGCCACCACCCATGCCGCCCATCATGCCTTGCATGTTGCGCATCATGCCTTTCATGCCACCTTTTTGCATCTTTTTCATCATTTTCTGCATTTGGGTGAACTGTTTTAGTAAGCGGTTTACATCTTGAACCTGCACACCAGAACCAGCCGCGATACGCTTCTTGCGCGAGCCCTTGATAATTTCTGGGCGTTGACGTTCTTTCATTGTCATGGAGCTGATGATCGCTTCCATCTGTTTGAACATCTTGTCATCGACTTTATCTTTCACATTGTCTGGTAGCTGGGACATTCCTGGAAGCTTATCCATCATCCCCATCATGCCGCCCATGTTTTGCATCTGGCCTAGCTGTTCACGGAAATCTTCAAGGTCGAAACCTTTCTTCTCTTTGAACTTCTTCGCTAACTTTTCTGCCTTTTCTTGGTCAACGTTGCGTTGTAGGTCTTCAATCAAAGACAGAACGTCACCCATGCCAAGAATACGTGAAGCAACACGATCTGGGTGGAACGGTTCTAGCGCGTCAGTTTTTTCACCGACACCCAAGAATTTGATTGGTTTGCCCGTGACATGGCGTACTGAAAGTGCCGCACCACCACGAGCATCACCATCAACCTTAGTTAGAACTACACCAGTAAGAGGTAGCGCATCGCCAAAGGCTTTTGCTGTATTTGCTGCGTCTTGACCCGTCATGGCGTCAACAACAAATAGCGTTTCTACTGGGTTGATAGCTGCGTGAAGATCTTTGATCTCCCCCATCATCTCTTCATCAATTGCCAAACGACCTGCGGTATCGACAATAAGTACGTCGTAGAATTTTTTCTTCGCATGGTCAATTGCTGCATTGGCGATATCAATAGGCTTTTGGTCTGGTGATGATGGGAAGAAGTCAACACCGATGTCTGATGCCAGTGTTTCAAGCTGCTTGATTGCCGCAGGACGGTAAACGTCGGCAGACACAACCAAGACTTTCTTCTTGTCACGTTCTTTTAGAAGCTTAGATAACTTACCTACCGATGTGGTTTTACCCGCACCTTGTAGACCAGCCATAAGAAGCACTGCAGGTGGTTGAGCAGCAAGGTTTAGCGCCTCATTCGACTCACCCATTACGGCTTCAAGTTCTGTTTGAACGATCTTGATAAATTCCTGACCTGGAGTCAGAGATTTAGAAACTTCTACGCCCACCGCTTTTTCTTTAACGCGGTTCACAAATTCACGAACGACCGGAAGCGCAACGTCAGCTTCAAGTAGAGCCATTCGGACTTCACGTAGGGTTTCTTTAATGTTGTCTTCGGTCAGACGACCTTTACCACTGATATTTTTCAGCGTTTTGGATAATCGATCCGTTAAATTCTCAAACATCTTTGTCTCTTCGCTAAAATGGCGATTAATTAGTGTGAGTATACATTAGCCAAGGTCTGAGTCATACCCGTACCGCTGTCCTATTCTTGTCTCTATTTATATATGGTGCGGTAACTTATTAATTTCAATATCTCATCTCTCACGATTGATGTCGGATATATCGTAGCCCCAAAGTGTAATGCAAGGTATAATTTCTCCATCGTGCACAATAATATTTAGGATTCATGGATAGCTTAATAGCCATCGCGGCCGCCATACTTTATGTCTTGGCGATTGCGACCATCATACCCGGACTCTCACAACAGTCAGGAATCAAAGCAAAAACAGTGTTTGCTAGTGCTGCCTGTGCGCTTGTTTTTCATGCGTGGATTTTGAGTGA
>NZ_JAWOVZ010000057.1:0-4963 GCF_033340175.1 Vibrio sp. 1557
AGTTGGTTAGAATACCGGCCTGTCACGCCGGGGGTCGCGGGTTCGAGTCCCGTCCACTCCGCCACTTATATTAAGCCCCAGTCGAAAGACTGGGGCTTTTTCGTTTGGTCGTGTCCCCTAGAAATGCATTTACACATTGAAGGCGAGACAATACGACTTTCTTTACCCTTTTGGCACATGAGTTTCTCAGGAAGATGGGCCTGCTGCCTGCACTTCCAATTACTCCGAGTTTGTATTATGTCCTTGTTGAAAGATTGGTCATTTGAACAATGAGTCTTTATAACACTCGCCCTCAACCGTAGTAGAATGAATAGTCTTCCTCACTGCGCGTTTTGTTAGCGTCTCTCTTAAACAATAATTTTCTACATCTTATTTCTCAAACATTCATTGCTTCCATGTTTAGAGCGGGACCGTCGTTGCGTGGATTACGCAATTTCCCGAAATATAGTGAGGAAGAGATCTAAGTCTTCCGAAAATTAATGCCTTTTAGAAAACTTTGTTTTCTTTGCTGAACTTGCTAGTAGCGATTAACCTAAGAGGAGTTCTTGAGGAGTATGTTTGATGATGCAACAAATAAAAAATGAAACGCTGAAATCTGTATTTAAGCAATGGTCTTCCGAAGAGGGAATTGTGGTCATCAACCCTGCAACTGAGCAAGAGTTAATTCGGTTAAAGCCTAGTACTCTTGATGAGTTAGATGATCTCATTGGTCAGTGCAAAACGGAGCAAGTCCGTTGGGCTAAATTAAGTGCCAAAGAGCGCTCTCGTCGTTTGAGGGGGTGGTATCAACTACTTCTTGATAATGCAGAAGACATAGCCACGATTATTACCTTAGAGCAGGGTAAACCTTTAGCTGAGAGCAAAGGGGAAGTGATGTATGGTGCCTCTTTTGTCGAGTGGTTCTCAGAAGAAGCAAAACGTGCTTATGGCGAAGTTATTCCTGCTCCCACGACAGATAGACGTCTATCTGCAATTCGCCAGCCTGTGGGAGTATGCGCTGCAATTACACCTTGGAACTTCCCTATTGCGATGATTACAAGAAAAGCAGCACCAGCCCTAGCGGCAGGTTGTGGCATGTTGATCAAGCCATCAGAGCTTACCCCTCTCACTGCAATTGCTGTTGTTGAATTAGCTTATCAGGCTGGTATCCCTAAAGAACTGCTTTCTGTCGTGGTGTCGGAGCAGGCTGCTGAGTTTGGTCAAGTACTAAGTACTGATCCTAGGATTCAGAAGATCTCTTTTACGGGGTCTACGCGCGTTGGGAAAATTTTGATGAAGCAAGCCAGTGATTCAGTCAAGGCGGTGTCGATGGAGTTGGGTGGTAATGCGCCTTTCATCGTGTTTGAAGATGCAGACTTAGATGAGGCTGCGGAAGGGCTTGTCGCGTCGAAGTTCCGTAATGCAGGGCAAACATGTGTTTGTACCAATCGGCTATATGTTCATAAAAATGTAAAACAAGCTTTTATTGATAAAGTATTGTCGAAGTTAAGCAAATTAAAGCTTGGAAATGGTTTAGAGAAAGGTGTCACATTAGGTCCTGTTATTACGATGGCCTCTAAGCATCGACTAGAGGCGGTGATCGATCAAGCTGTACAAGAAGGAGCCTCTATTGCTAACTCTCCACAGAGACGGCCTGGTCGCTTTATGGAGCCCGTTCTTTTGGATAGTGTGACGCAGAATATGTCGATTGTTCAGCAAGAGCTATTCGGGCCTGTGTTGCCTATTGTTACCTTTGAAAATGATTATCAAGTTCTCGAAATGGCGAACGATACAGAATATGGTTTGGCTTGCTATTTCTATACGAATAGCTTGAAGCGTATTATGGCTTTTAGTGAAGGTTTAGAGTACGGCATGGTTGGAGTTAATGAAGGGATCATCTCTACTGAAGTGGCTCCATTTGGTGGAGTTAAAGAGTCGGGTGTTGGACGGGAAGGTGCTAAGCAAGGACTCGATGAATATCTGGAGACAAAGTATATTTGTCTTGGTGGTTTAAGCTGATTTCAGAGATGGCCGATTGAATTAAAAAGCTAGGTTTTTACCTGGCTTTTTTTAGTTGAAAGATACACCATTTGCCACGCGCGTTTGTGGTTAATATTTTCTGGTTACTTAGTGAGTCGATAGTTAGCTTGCGGTAAGCGGTTTTTAATAATCAAAGCGCTTATGTTATTTCGTGGGTAGTAGGAGAGAGCTTAGCTTTAAACTAATACAAAAAAGCCGCATCAAGTGATGCGGCTTCTTCTAATATGGCTCCTCCTGCTGGGCTCGAACCAGCGACCTGCGGATTAACAGTCCGTCGCTCTACCAACTGAGCTAAGGAGGAACAAATTTTAATAAGTGGTGCCGACTACCGGAATCGAACTGGTGACCTACTGATTACAAGTCAGTTGCTCTACCTACTGAGCTAAGTCGGCACAATGTCATTAATAAGTTATTAACTTAATAATGAAAATTGGCTCCTCCTGCTGGACTCGAACCAGCGACCTGCGGATTAACAGTCCGTCGCTCTACCAACTGAGCTAAGGAGGAATTGTCTTTTTAAGAGAATAAATGGTGCCGACTACCGGAATCGAACTGGTGACCTACTGATTACAAGTCAGTTGCTCTACCTACTGAGCTAAGTCGGCACATTTTATTCTTTAACATTGTTCGTGCTAAGCACCAACAATTAATAAATTGTGGTGCCCGGAGGCGGAATCGAACCACCGACACGAGGATTTTCAATCCTCTGCTCTACCGACTGAGCTATCCGGGCGACGAGGTGTATTAAAAGGCTTTTCGGCTTTCAGGTCAACAATAAAATTAAAATAAAATATCGTTTGATGAATTTGTGCTCGGAGTGGGCTGTTTTTATGCGTTTTTAGCAGCAATGCGCCATGCTTTAAGCGATGTTTTAACATTGATAGTGTGTTCACTTGCAAAATAAAGGCGATAAAAACAAAAAAGCACGTCTGAAAACGTGCTTTTTATTGAACAATTGACTTTAAACTAGTGCTTTACTGAGAACTTGTTTACCCAACCTTCTAGCTCATTCGCTAGTGAAGCTAAACTTTGAGTACTTGATTGGCTCTCGGTTACGACAGAGTTGAGTTGGCCTCCGCTTTCCTCGATAAGGTTTATGCGTAGCGCAATATCATCGCTAACCTGCGTCTGCTCAGCGGCAGCAGTAGCGATCTGCTGGCTCATTGTGGTGATAGATTCTAACGCCGTTACAATTTGCTGTAGAGCTTCAGAGGCATTCTTAGACTCTGTAACAGTGCTTTCACTGGTTTCTGCACATATTTCCATTGTGTGAATGGCATTGCGAGAGCCTTCTTGCAGATTGGAGATCATATACTGAATCTCTTTTGTGCTGTCTTGTGTGCGTCCTGCTAGGTTGCGTACCTCATCAGCAACGACTGCGAAGCCTCGGCCTTGTTCTCCAGCACGTGCTGCTTCAATGGCTGCATTGAGTGCCAATAGGTTTGTTTGCTCTGCAATATCACCAATCACATCGAGCACTTTTACAATATTATTTACATCCTGATCTAGATCGGCGACCGCTTTACTCGCAGTATTTAATTGAGAAGCTAAACCTTGAATGTTTTCAACCGTGTTATGAATGAGTTTCTGAGTATGTTGGCTTTGTTTGTCAGCCTCGTCCGTATTGTTTGCGGTGTCGCTTGCTGAATTGGCAACATGGTTGGCTGAAGATGCCATTTCAGTCATCGCAGTGGCAATCATCGCCGTTGATTGCTGCTGAGATACGGTAAGATCGGCAATCGTATTTGATCGAGCTTCTACGGCAGACAACTCTGCGCGCAGTGCATGCATAGACTTCTCTAGGTTTGTCACCATGGTAGCTAGTGATTGACTCATATCTTGCACGGCACGATAGATACTTCCTCTCGGTGCCACAGTATCAAAACTGGTCTGAATGTCTCCTTGAGCGACAGCTTGAACTGCTTTACGCACGTCGTTAGGCTCTCCACCAAGTAGATGAAGCATTTTGCGAATCGAAATGATCAGGCCACTTAGAATACTTCCCGCGATAATCAGACACAGCACAAGCTGCCATTGTGCTGTCGACCAAAAACGTGCGTTAACTTCATTAAAGCCAATACCTGTACCGACAACCCAGCCCCAGTGTGGTGTTTTTTCTGCTATCGAGTGTTTTTCTTCAATGCTGCCATCAGCTTGTTTTTGGCTCCAGGTATATTCAATGATCTGACCTGTTTTGTGCCCCAATACATCTAGAATGAGTTGGCCTACGCTATTACCACTGCCATCTCTAAAGTCATGGAAGCTGGTTCCGTGCAGTTGAGGGTCTAGTGGTGCGGCGATGAACATCATATTTTCATCTGCGACATAAACGTATTCGTTGTCTTTGTAGATATTGTTACGAAGTAGGCGAGTGGCTAATGCTTTCGCTTCGTCTTCCGGCATTTTGCCTTCGATAGCCATCTTTTCTACTTCGGTAAGTATGCTGTACGCACTTTTAAATAGCTCAGTAACTCGAGCTTTGTTATCAAGGTTACTTGCGACGCGAAGTGTCCATAAGCCCGTTGCGGTCAGAGCTAGGAGAGCTAGCAATATGATCGCAGATAATAAATAGGCTTGAGTTTTTAGTTTCATATTTAGCTCACAAATAAAGTGTTATCACTATGCAAGGCATAGCTAAAAGAAGAAATGTAATAACTCGGGCATCTTAGTGAAGATAAATATGCTCGGATACTAATGCGTATTGAAATTACGATGAGGATTAAATTTTTAGCGTGAAATAAGTGTTTTTGAAGAAAGGATTTAATGTTCGCTGATGTTTAGAAATGAAGTGCAGATAAATGGGAAAGTGAGAAATGACGTATAAAGCAGATACAAAAAAGCCGCATCAAGTGATGCGGCTTTAAAATTGGCTCCTCCTGCTGGGCTCGAACCAGCGACCTGCGGATTAACAGTCCGTCGCTCTACCAACTGAGCTAAGGAGGAA
>NZ_JAWOVZ010000058.1:0-4214 GCF_033340175.1 Vibrio sp. 1557
TAAGCAAGGCTACACAAAGACCCCTCCACTTCGTTACGTTGTCATTGTGCCTTGTAAGGGACGCTACGCTCCCTTAACCCTAGTTAAAAGCACTCAAACTAAAGAATTGCCATGACTGAAAAGAAGAAAGTAATACGAGAAAAGTCCATCAAGATCAGAGTCACTGAGACTGAACTTCAAGCTCTGAAAGATCGGTGTGATGGTGCGGAATTAGCTCCTTGGGTGAGAGAGACTTGTCTTGGGGAACGGACTCTTAAAAGAGCCAATGTTCCTAAAGTAGACCCCGCATTATTGCGCCAGTTATCTGGACTTGGAAATAACTTGAATCAGATCACTAGAGTAGTGAATACCCAGAATTATGATGTCGTGAATGTGGTTCAAGTATTGGCTCAACTTTCAGCAATCGAGCGTCAGCTTGGGCAAATAATGGCACAGTATGAGATCTCAGTATGATTGTTCAGTTCGCTCGTAGAGGTAAGGGCGTTGGGAGTGGCCCTGTTGATTATCTCTTAGGGAAAGATAGAAATCGGGAGAGGGCGACACTCAATCAAGGCGATCCTGATTTAGTTCAATCACTCATTGATTCGAGTCCTTACGCCAAAAAGTACACATCGGGCTTTCTCTGTTTTGCTGAAACGGACTTATCACAAGAGATTAAAGATCGCCTCATGGCTGATTTTGAAAAGGCTTTGTTACCAGGCTTAGACAAAGACCAATACTCCATTCTTTGGGTAGAGCATCTTGATAAAGGGCGGTTAGAGCTGAATTTTGTTATTCCAAATATTGAGCTTCATTCTGGCAAGCGACTTCAACCTTACTACCACTTTGCAGACAATCCTCGTATCGATGCGTGGCGCACCATTAAGAATCTTGAACTAGGGCTTCATGACCCAGATGACCCTGCTAATCAGCAAGGCTTGGTGAGTGCTAAAGACACTCCATCCGATGCAAAAGAGATTCAGCAACTTCTTACCGATGGTCTACTTAATCTTGCTCAATCAGGCGCGATCCGTAGTCGAAAAGGGGTAATTGGTGCGCTTGAAAGCAAAGGATTTGAGATTGCCAGAGTGACAGCTAAAAGCATCAGCATTAAGAATCCCGAAAGTGGGAAACGAAACATAAGATTAAAAGGTTTGTTGTATGAGCAAGATTTTGAATATGGCGAGGGACTTCAATTCGCAATCGAAGAAGCAAGCCAACGCTATCGAGCAAACGCTAAAGAAAGACTTCGAGAGGCACGAACAACGTATTCAAGATGCGTTGAAATCAAGCGAGCAGAAAATCATAAACGACATCCAAGAGCAGCAATCACGTTTGAATCTCTTGGTGATGAAAACATGGATTTGGTTGCCAGTGACCCTGTTATTTTTGGTGATCGTCAGTTACGGGATCGCTTGGTATCAAGGGCAGACGATATTAGACAATCAGAAAAAGATAGCCCGCCAAAAAGCGATCCTAGAGCAGTTCCAGAACAAGACTTGGGGGCTTTCTCTGTACGAGAGCCAGAAAGGGGAACGTTTTATTGTGATACCAGAGGGTTACTCGATTCTGGAGGGGTGGACAATGAACGATGGCAAGAACGAGCTGATCAAGTTGGAGAGGAAATAAATGACCGAGCTAGAGAAACAACTTTTGCACGCCTTCGAGGTTTTAGAGAGGCAGCACAAGGAGCAGCACAGCGAGTTCGTGAAGCTCTACAAGGATTTAGAGAAAAGATTCGAGCAGAGCAGCGAGGAGAACCAACGCTTACAGAGCAGTGTGAGCAGCTTGACCATGCAAGTAAACAACTTGACGCAGCAGCTCCAGTCGTTGGAAAAGCAATACAGCAAGAGCAGTCGTTAGCACGACAAAATCGCAGAGGTCGAGGTTTCGGATTTAATCGTTAATACATTTGAAAATACGCTTGCCAGGAGTACAATGTACTCCTATTCTTTTGGGAGAGGATCGGGTTATTAGCTACGCATTAGAGTTTATTGAAACGCCATTGTTTGAATCTCAGCGAAAAGAGATGCTCACGGATGAAGAGTTTCGAGCGTTGCAGTCAGACATCATCAAAAACCCAGAAATGGGATCGTTGATTGTCGGAACGGGAGGGCTAAGAAAAGTTCGCCTTGCTGGAGAATCGACAGGTAAGAGTGGTGGTTATCGAACGATTTACTTACTGATCCAACCTGATGTTGTCTATTTGGTGTTGCTGTACAAGAAAGGGAGAAAGGACTCTTTAACTCAGAAAGAGAAGAATCTCCTTAAAGAAGTGTCGAGGTCGATTAAGAGAGAGTATGACAATGAGCAATAGTATTTTTGATGAACTTTATACATCGATGAAGCAAGCCGAAGCGATTGCAAAAGGAGAGCAGACTCCTGCGAATGTCACTCGTTATGAGATTGCCGATGTTAAAGCGATCCGAGCACAACTGGATGTCAGCCAAAAAGAGTTGGCACAAGCGATGGATGTGAGTATTGATACCGTGAAAAGTTGGGAGCAAGGACGGAGAAATCCGACAGGTTTAGCAAGCAAAGTCCTAACTCTACTCTCTAAAGAGCCAGAGCTTTATGCGAAGTTTTCAGTTTAAAGATTAAGAGGTGTCTATGAGTGCAGCTGTTACTTTTGAGCAATTCTGTCAGCGTTACGAGTACGATCCGAGAAGTTCGTTATCTCGATTTGAATATGAGAAGTACAAAGAGAAGAAGTACAAAGAGAACTTAGAGATAGCTAACGAGCTGATCACCAAAGATGCCATCGATAAGATGAAAACATAGAAAAAACGCCCTTAGAGGGCGTTTTTTGTTTCAATCGAACTGCGAACTTTTTGTCCTGTAAATCGCTCTGAAAGCGTCACAAACTTACAGCCCGATTTCTGGCTAATTAGGTAAGGATAAGTGCTTAAAAACGCTCCAGGAGCGTTTTGAGAGCGTCAGATTGGCGTTTTGAGATGCTAAGTCGGCTATTTAACGTAATAGGAATAATAATCACCACCACAACGTTATGTTGCTTTAAATTATGAGCTTCTTTGCTTCGATTTGAAGCCATTCAAATGTGTTTTTGGGCTCTCCATGCATTTCCATTTGATGCCAAAGTTTTTCAAATGACAAAATAGTGACTTGTAGAGCAACTTCTTCATTTCCAATTTCCATTGTTAAATTTTCGAGAAGTTTAATCGTATGAGCATCTACTAAAGTGTCGTATTTTTTTATTTTACACAAAGCCATAACGCAATACTCACAAAGTGTTGATATGCATGTAACTTTATAATAGTGCTCAATTGCGTATATAGTGGTTTTTTTTGGCCTAAGTCTATTAAGAACGTTCAATTGCTCACACAAACCTAGTCTTAAATATGATGTGTATGAGATAAATGGGATAAAGCGTGAAACTAAAAATTTATTTTAAAACATCGAATAACAAAGGCTTTGAAATCGCATCATATCAAGAACATTACGAGACAATTGTTGCTCAATGGCTTTCGTTAGGTCGTACACTAGAATCGAGTTCTTTTTTCCTTGTGCTGTACGATGATGATGGTAAGTGTGTAGATGCCAAATATCTTTCAAAAAATAATTTTAGTCGATTGCTGATAGAGTGGGACTGCTTTGGTTTAAAAGAAAGTAATGAGTAATTTAACGTAACACTCGTTGTGCGAACTGAACGATAGAACGCAAAAGGTTGCCCAAACCGGCGACCTTTTTTACATCTGGCAGATACGAAAAACGCCTCCCAATGGGAGGCGTTTTTCTTGAGGACGTTCATTACCTTAGAAAAGGATCGTTGAGATCCCAGCTCTTTGGTTGTAATCTCAATCCCCAGATGTGACAAAACCGACCCTGCAAGGTCGGCTTTGATCGGAATACTTACCGGTTTGACGGCCTGTGTAAGTCCTTTCATGATAGCCCATATCGTTTAAGCACTTCAAGTATTCCTGCACTCTGTTTGGACTCAAGATGTTTTGGACAGAGCGATGCGCATCAGCCACCGACCAAGGGAAGTTCCAAAGGTGGCAGGTAAAGGCACTAATCAAAACTTGCGAAAGCACGATAAAACCGCTCTCTTGTAGCTGCTAGAGGGAGAACTGCGGAAAAGGAATAATTGATTAGTGTTGTGAGACTGGAATGGGGGCGTAAAGCCTTACTCACAGCGCAGGGCAGCCCGAAAGGGAAGAGACTTACCCAATCTGAAAGCGACCAAAAAGATACCCAAATCACTCATAAATTTGAGT
>NZ_JAWOVZ010000059.1:0-4112 GCF_033340175.1 Vibrio sp. 1557
ACGCAGTTCTGCAATGGAAAAATCATGTTTTACATGCGAAAGCTCAACAAGAAGGGCGAGAGTCAATATTTGATTTTTACAAAATTAGTATTGCTCATATTACTCGCGAATATTCATTTAAAAAGGACAAGGATAATGTTTGATGTTCACGTTGTTTTAGATAATCAAATAGGACAATTAGCATTACTAGGAAAAACATTAGGTAATAAAGGTATTGGATTGGAAGGGGGAGGGATATTTACGGTTGGTGATGAATGCCATGCTCATTTTCTTGTTGAACAAGGAAAGGAAGCTAAAATAGCGCTAGAGCAAGCTGGACTGTTAGTACTTGCGATCCGGACACCATTAATTCGTAAGTTAAAACAGGAAAAACCGGGGGAACTTGGCGAAATAGCACGAGTATTGGCGGAGAATAACATTAATATTTTAGTGCAATACAGTGACCATGCTAACCAACTGATATTAATAACGGACAATGATAGTATGGCTGCATCTGTTACGCTCCCTTGGGCAATAAAGTGAACTTGCGATGGCTAATTTAATACGAAAAGAGGTTACCTTTGAGTCCTCAATAGCCGCGATAGGGGCGGCTATGTCTGACATTTCACGAGTTAAAATACTCAGTGCTTTGATGGATGGGCGAGCTTGGACGGCCACTGAGCTAAGTTCTGTGGCGAATATATCAGCTTCAACGGCGAGCAGTCATTTATCTAAATTATTAGATTGCCAGCTAATCACAGTAGTAGCTCAAGGCAAGCATCGTTATTTTCGGCTAGCAGGAAAAGATATTGCTGAATTGATGGAAAGTATGATGGGGATCTCCTTAAACCATGGCGTACATGCCAAAGTTTCCACGCCAGTGCATTTACGAAAAGCACGTACTTGCTATGATCATTTAGCTGGCGAAGTTGCCGTTAAGATCTATGATTCCCTTTGTCAACAGCAATGGATCACTGAAAATGGTTCAATGATCACATTAAGTGGTATTCAATATTTTCATGAAATGGGAATTGACGTTCCTTCCAAACATTCACGTAAAATCTGTTGTGCGTGTTTAGATTGGAGTGAACGCCGTTTCCATTTAGGTGGGTACGTTGGAGCCGCATTATTTTCGCTTTATGAATCTAAAGGGTGGTTAACTCGACATCTTGGTTACCGTGAAGTTACCATCACGGAAAAAGGTTATGCTGCTTTTAAGACCCACTTTCACATTTAAGTTGTTTTTCTAATCCGCATATGATCAATTCAAGGCCGAATAAGAAGGCTGGCTCTGCACCTTGGTGATCAAATAATTCGATAGCTTGTCGTAATAATGGCGGCATACTATCAGTAGTAGGTGTTTCCCTTTCTTCTTTAGCGACTTGATGCTCTTGATCTTCCAATACGCAACCTAAAGTAAAATGCCCCACAGCGCTGAGTGCATATAATGCATTCTCTAGTGAAAAACCTTGTTGGCATAAAAAGGCTAATTGATTTTCGAGAGTTTCATACTGTTTTTCTGTAGGCCGTGTACCTAAATGTACTTTTGCTCCATCGCGATGACTTAGTAAAGCACATCTAAAACTTTTAGCGTTATTACGTAAAAAATCTTGCCAGCTTTCCCCTTCTAAAGGGCAAAAGTGAGTATGGTGCCTATCTAACATCTCAATGGCTAAGGCGTCGAGCAAAGCCCGCTTATTTTTTACATGCCAATACAATGTAGGCTGCTCTACACCTAGCTTCTGGGCGAGTTTACGGGTTGTTAAACCTTCGATTCCGACCTCATTAAGCAGCTCTAATGCGCTGTTAATCACTTTACTTTTATCTAATCTAGACATCATTAATTCCTAATTTTTGTTGACACTCTATCATTGATAGAGTTATTTTACCACTCCCTATCAGTGATAGAGAAAAGTGAAATGAATAGTTCGACAAAGATCGCATTGGTAATTACGTTACTCGATGCCATGGGGATTGGCCTTATCATGCCAGTCTTGCCAACGTTATTACGTGAATTTATTGCTTCGGAAGATATCGCTAACCACTTTGGCGTATTGCTTGCACTTTATGCGTTAATGCAGGTTATCTTTGCTCCTTGGCTTGGAAAAATGTCTGACCGATTTGGTCGGCGCCCAGTGCTGTTGTTGTCATTAATAGGCGCATCGCTGGATTACTTATTGCTGGCTTTTTCAAGTGCGCTTTGGATGCTGTATTTAGGCCGTTTGCTTTCAGGGATCACAGGAGCTACTGGGGCTGTCGCGGCATCGGTCATTGCCGATACCACCTCAGCTTCTCAACGCGTGAAGTGGTTCGGTTGGTTAGGGGCAAGTTTTGGGCTTGGTTTAATAGCGGGGCCTATTATTGGTGGTTTTGCAGGAGAGATTTCACCGCATAGTCCCTTTTTTATCGCTGCGTTGCTAAATATTGTCACTTTCCTTGTGGTTATGTTTTGGTTCCGTGAAACCAAAAATACACGTGATAATACAGATACCGAAGTAGGGGTTGAGACGCAATCGAATTCGGTATACATCACTTTATTTAAAACGATGCCCATTTTGTTGATTATTTATTTTTCAGCGCAATTGATAGGCCAAATTCCCGCAACGGTGTGGGTGCTATTTACCGAAAATCGTTTTGGATGGAATAGCATGATGGTTGGCTTTTCATTAGCGGGTCTTGGTCTTTTACACTCAGTATTCCAAGCCTTTGTGGCAGGAAGAATAGCCACTAAATGGGGCGAAAAAACGGCAGTACTGCTCGGATTTATTGCAGATAGTAGTGCATTTGCCTTTTTAGCGTTTATATCTGAAGGTTGGTTAGTTTTCCCTGTTTTAATTTTATTGGCTGGTGGTGGGATCGCTTTACCTGCATTACAGGGAGTGATGTCTATCCAAACAAAGAGTCATCAGCAAGGTGCTTTACAGGGATTATTGGTGAGCCTTAACAATGCAACCGGTGTTATTGGCCCATTACTGTTTGCTGTTATTTATAATCATTCACTACCAATTTGGGATGGCTGGATTTGGATTATTGGTTTAGCGTTTTACTGTATTATTATCCTGCTATCGATGACCTTCATGTTAACCCCTCAAGCTCAGGGGAGTAAACAGGAGACAAGTGCTTAGTTATTTCGTCACCAAATGATGTTATTCCGCGAAATATAATGACCCTCTTGATAACCCAAGAGGGCATTTTTTACGATAAAGAAGATTTAGCTTCAAATAAAACCTATCTATTTTATTTATCTTTCAAGCTCAATAAAAAGCCGCGGTAAATAGCAATAAATTGGCCTTTTTTATCGGCAAGCTCTTTTAGGTTTTTCGCATGTATTGCGATATGCATAAACCAGCCATTGAGTAAGTTTTTAAGCACATCATCATCATAAGCTTTAAGTTGGTTCTCTTGGATCAATTTGCTGACAATGGCGTTTACCTTACCAGTAATGTATTCAAGGCTAATTTTTTCAAGTTCATTCCAACCAATGATAGGCATCACTTCTTGGATAGGGATAAGGTTTTTATTATTATCAATAATATAATCAAGATAATGTTCAAATATACTTTCTAAGGCAGACCAACCATTTGTTAAATCAGTTTTTGTTGTGATGTAGGCATCAATCATAATTAATTGCTGCTTATAACAGGCACTGAGTAATTGTTTTTTATTTTTAAAGTGATGATAAAAGGCACCTTTGGTCACCAACGCTTTTCCCGAGATCTCATCTATTGAAACAGCTTGATAGCCTTTTTCAACAAACAATATTCGTGCTGAGTTAACCAGTGATTGATAGGTACTCTTAAAATTTTCTTGTTGATGATTTTTATTTTCCATGATAGATTTAAAATAACATACCGTCAGTATGTTTATGGTATCATGATGATGTGGTCGTGACAATCTTAAGAACATTTAGGTTATTTTATGTATATTGAACAGCATTCTCGCTATCAAAATAAAGCTAATAACATCCAATTAAGATATGATGATAAGCAGTTTCATACAACGGTTATCAAAGATGTTCTATTATGGATTGAACATAATTTAGATCAGTCTTTACTGCTTGATGATGTGGCGAATAAAGCGGGTTACACCAAGTTATTATCGGCGTAATAAATTATGGGAATTGGAGGCAATGC
>NZ_JAWOVZ010000060.1:0-3761 GCF_033340175.1 Vibrio sp. 1557
CTGTAATTATGACGACGCCGAGTCCCGACCAGACTGCATAAGCAACACCGACAGGGATGGATTTCAGAACCAGAGAAAGAAAATAAAATGCGATGCCATAACCGATTATGACAACGGCGGAAGGGGCAAGCTTAGTAAAGCCCTCGCTAGATTTTAATGCGGATGTTGCGATTACTTCGCCAACTATTGCGATAACAAGAAAAAGCCAGCCTTTCATGATATATCTCCCAATTTGTGTAGGGCTTATTAGAGCCATTTCCGAGCTGGTGACGATCAAATCGGGCTTCAGCTCGGCAATAGCTTCCAGGCTTGGGGCGACGCGGGTACCCACGTTGGCGATGCCCTCCGGCAGCGCTGGTTCCTTCACCCAGGTGCGATAGCCTGTCAGATCAGCGACGCCAACAGGCGCTACGTCCAACAGTAACAGCGATTCGGTAGCGGCCCAATTCAGAGTCACAATACGCTTGGGTGGTTCATCCAGCGTCAGCGTGCCGCCCTCGTGTTGCCAGGAGCCGGCGTGGGCGGTTGATGAGGTAAACAGCAGCCAACAGACAGCTGCGATGCGCCTGGCGCGCCGGGTATCAATGAACATAAGACACCCACTGCCCGGGTGCCCGCTCCATCACGCCCATGCCAACGCCATAAATGCTTTCCAGCACCTGGCTGTCCATGATGTCCTTGGGCGAACCGTCAGCAACGACCCGGCCCGCTTTCAGAGCCACCAGTCGATCACAGAAGCGCGCTGCCAGGTCTACGTCGTGAAGCACGACCACCACGGTGAGCTCCCGTTGCTCGGCCAGTTGATGAACAAGCCGAAGGGTTTCGACCTGGTGTTTCACATCCAGCGCTGAGATGGGCTCATCCAGCAGCAGGCAGCGGGTTTGTTGGGCCAGCAGCATGGCAATCCAGGCTCGCTGACGCTCGCCGCCAGACAGAGTATCCACGGATCGATGCTGGAAGGGGCGCAGGTCCGTATCGGCAATGGCCTGGTCGATCAGGTGCTGGTCTTCGTCGGTGTAGCGCCCCAGCGGGCCGCGCCAGGGGTAGCGGCCAAGGGCAACCAGTTCGCGAACTGTCAACCCATCCGTAGCGGGCGGGTGTTGGGGCAGGTAGCCCACGATGCGGGCAAATTCCCGGGCGCCGAAATTCTGGCTGGCCCGGGACTGCAACTCGACCTCGCCATCGGTGGCCGTCATCTGTCGGGCGAGGGTTTTCAGAAGCGTCGATTTGCCCGAACCGTTGTGGCCGAGCAGAGCGGTGACCTGCCCCTCCTGGAACGTCATATTGACCCGGTGCAGGATGTCGGTGTCGCCGATGCGCACCGCAAGATCGCGAACTTCAAAAAACGCTGGCATTCAGATTCCCCCCAAGTGAGAGCGGCAGGATAATCTAAATGCGAATTACTATCAATGAATTGTCGTTGGGTTGCCTTCCAAATTATGCCTGCCCGGTCTGCACCCGCCACTGGGCCGCGTAGGCGCCACCTTTTTCGATCAGCGCCTGATGGGTGCCCTGTTCCACTACCTGCCCCTGGTCGACCACCGCGATGGTGTCGGCCTCCACAATGGTGGACAGACGGTGGGCTATCATGATCACCGTGCGATTGTGCCCGATGCGTTTCAGGGAGCGCTGAATGGCCGCTTCGGTTTCGTTGTCCACGGCGCTGGTGGCCTCGTCCAGCACCAGAATGGGCGGATCTTTCAGCAGGGCGCGGGCCAGGGACAACCGCTGGCGCTGACCGCCAGACAGGCGGATGCCGCGCTCCCCGACGGCCGTATCCAGCCCTTCTGGCAAGGCCTGGATGAACGACCAGGCCTCGGCGGTGCGAGCCGCTTCGATAATCTGTTCTTCGGTGGCGTCCGGTTTGCCATAGGCCAGGTTATCCCGAATGCTGCCTTCAAACAGGTACACGTCCTGGCTGACCAGGCCAATGGCATTGCGCAGGGACTGGAGACTCACCTCGCGAATGGGCTGGCCGTCGATGCGGATATCGCCGTGGCTTGGGTCGTAGAAGCGCAGGAGCAGTTTGATCAGTGTAGATTTGCCAGAGCCGGTGGCGCCCACCAGGGCCAGGGTATTGCCCGCCGGGACGTTCAGGCTGATGCCCTCAATACCCGCGCCGCTGCTGGGGTAGCGGAAACTGACGTTGCTGAATTCGACCGCGCCTCGAACCGGCTCAGGCAGGGCTTTTCCGGCCTCGTCCCGCACGTTCACCGGCTCGGCGAGCAGGTCGAGAATGCGCCGGGTGCTGGCCATGGCGCGCTCAAACAGGTCAATCACTTCCGCGAGGCCCGTCAGCGGCCACAGCAAGCGCTGAGTCAGGAACACCAGCACGCCATAAGCGCCCACGTTCAGGTTGCCGTTCAGGGCCATCATGCCGCCCACGGTGAAGGTGGCCAGAAAGCCGGCCAGAATGGCCATGCGGATCACTGGAATGAACGCCGAGCTGATACGAATGGCCCGCCGGTTGGCGTCTACATAGGCTTCGCTGGCGTCTTTAAGGCGCTGGGCTTCACGAAGTTCGGCGGTGAAGCTCTTGATGGTGGCGATGCCGCCCAGGTTGTTGGCCAACCGGCTGGACAGGTCGCCGACTTTCTCACGCACGTCGGCGTACAGCGGCCCGGCTTTGCGTTGGAAGTAAAAAGCGCCCCAGATGATCAGGGGGATCGGGGTGAACGCCAGCAGGGCGATCAGCGGCGACAGCACGAAGAACACGGCACCGACGGCAACCACGGTGACCAGCACCTGAATCATGGCGTTGGCGCCACCGTCGAGGAACCGCTCCAACTGGTTAACGTCGTCATTCATCGTAGCCACCAGCTGGCCTGAGCTGCGGGCTTCAAAGAAGCTCATGTCGAGGCGCTGGGCGTGTTCGTAGGCGTCTTGTCGCAGGTCAGATTGCAGCCGCTGGGCCAGGTTGCGCCAGAGAATCTGGTACAGATACTCGAACAGGGATTCGCCGGCCCAGATGAAGAAGGTGAGTACGGCCAGAATGGTGATCTGTTCCTGGGCGGTTTCAAAGCCGAGGCCCGCGACGAAGCTTTCTTCTTTGTTGACGACCACGTCGATGGCAACACCGATCAGGATCTCCGGCGCGATGTCGAACAGTTTGTTGATGATGGAGCAGGTGGCGGCCGCGATAATCCGGCGGCGGTAGCCCCGGGCGTATCGGAGCAGGCGGCCTAGGGCGGCAAAACTGCTGGTATGCTGGCTGGTTGATGGCATGGTCCGCATCCTTCTGGCTGGCGTGTTGCTCCCTGCCGGGGAGCGTGCTGCAGGATTAAAAGGCGGAAGGGTAGCGGATTCCAGCGTTTATTAAAACAGAATCATTTTCACGGGTATGCCACTCGGGAACCCCTCCAGGGTGTTTTCCTAATCTTTTACAAGAAGAGGCTTGAATGAAGTTTTCCCAACGCATCAATCAAGTTTTGCTCTCACAAGAACTTATTGTCTCACAAGAAAATATGGTGGAGGGGGACGGATTCGAACCATCGAAGGCGGAGCCGGCAGATTTACAGTCTGCTCCCTTTGGCCACTCGGGAACCCCTCCAGGGTGTTTTCCTAATCTTTTACAAGAAAAGGCTTAACTGACGTTTTCCCAACACATCAATCAAGTGCGGAGCGCATATTATCAAACTCGGACTTTGTGTAAACCCTTTTTTTGTCTTTTTGAATTGAATGCTGGGGTATAGGAAGTATAAACCACCTTTTTGCTCCTCATCCGAAGTATCTTACCTGAAATTCCCTCACTCGTTTACCGC
>NZ_JAWOVZ010000061.1:0-3318 GCF_033340175.1 Vibrio sp. 1557
TACTTCGCCAACTATTGCGATAACAAGAAAAAGCCAGCCTTTCATGATATATCTCCCAATTTGTGTAGGGCTTATTATGCACGCTTAAAAATAATAAAAGCAGACTTGACCTGATAGTTTGGCTGTGAGCAATTATGTGCTTAGTGCATCTAACGCTTGAGTTAAGCCGCGCCGCGAAGCGGCGTCGGCTTGAACGAATTGTTAGACATTATTTGCCGACTACCTTGGTGATCTCGCCTTTCACGTAGTGAACAAATTCTTCCAACTGATCTGCGCGGGAGGCCAAGCGATCTTCTTCTTGTCCAAGATAAGCCTGTCTAGCTTCAAGTATGACGGGCTGATACTGGGCCGGCAGGCGCTCCATTGCCCAGTCGGCAGCGACATCCTTCGGCGCGATTTTGCCGGTTACTGCGCTGTACCAAATGCGGGACAACGTAAGCACTACATTTCGCTCATCGCCAGCCCAGTCGGGCGGCGAGTTCCATAGCGTTAAGGTTTCATTTAGCGCCTCAAATAGATCCTGTTCAGGAACCGGATCAAAGAGTTCCTCCGCCGCTGGACCTACCAAGGCAACGCTATGTTCTCTTGCTTTTGTCAGCAAGATAGCCAGATCAATGTCGATCGTGGCTGGCTCGAAGATACCTGCAAGAATGTCATTGCGCTGCCATTCTCCAAATTGCAGTTCGCGCTTAGCTGGATAACGCCACGGAATGATGTCGTCGTGCACAACAATGGTGACTTCTACAGCGCGGAGAATCTCGCTCTCTCCAGGGGAAGCCGAAGTTTCCAAAAGGTCGTTGATCAAAGCTCGCCGCGTTGTTTCATCAAGCCTTACGGTCACCGTAACCAGCAAATCAATATCACTGTGTGGCTTCAGGCCGCCATCCACTGCGGAGCCGTACAAATGTACGGCCAGCAACGTCGGTTCGAGATGGCGCTCGATGACGCCAACTACCTCTGATAGTTGAGTCGATACTTCGGCGATCACCGCTTCCCTCATGATGTTTAACGCCGCCATAAGTTGCGGCTTTGTAGTTGATTGTTTTGTGGTAGCGTAGCGTTAAGCCACAAAACAAGCGACGGAAAAGCCGTCAACTTGATGGCCTTGTTAGCCTTATCAGCGCGACTGTGATGTATAAACGTCAAAAATTGAACGACCAATTTTAACAATCGCATCATTTCGCTCTGCCATTGAAGCCTGTGTTTGAGCTAGATAGATGCTCACAATAATTGGGGCTTGATGCTCACTCCACACAACTGCTGTAATACTCCGAGCACCAAATCCGCCAGCACCTGAACGATCCGCAATGTTCCATCCCGCCGGCAATACTGAACGTAGTAAATTACCAGTGACTTGATTGTTCACCATCCAAGACTCTAATTTTTTTTTGTTCATTTCAGATAGCGCTGAACCAAATAAAAATTTATTCAAAGTACTGGCTATTGCCTTAGGAGTTGTCGTATCCCTCAAATCACCGAGCTTACCTTCATTTAAATCAGGCTCAATACGGTCTAGACGAGTCTCTTTGTCCCCAATTTGTCTTAAAAAATCAGTAACGCCTTTGGAGCCACCTACAGCACTTAGGATGATATTTGCCGCAGTATTATCACTTGTAGTCATAGTTGCGAAGCACGCATCATCGAGTGTGATTGCCTGCCCTACTTGCTTTTCTATTACAGGGGAATAGGTCACAAGATCTGCTTTCTTAATCTCGACTGTACTATTGGGATTAACTTTTCCTTGCTCAGCATCATATAGTAATTTAGCGCAAGCTATTGTTTTAAAAGTACTTGTCAACGGGAAGCGCTGATTGCCATTGTAATCCCAGTATTCTCCATTTTGAGTATCAAGAACGGAAACACCTATACGAGCAGAAAGAGAAACTTCAATTGCCTTAACGTCTTGTTCAACTTGCCGAAACTTTGAACTACTTGCAAAAGCATAAAAGATACGCTATTCTTAGCATTTGCTCCATGTCTCAATGCATTAAAAGATTACAAACGCATATAAGGTTACTTAAGATAAATGTCTCTACTTAGTCGCTATGAACAACTTAATTTGATTCAATGTAATAGACGTTACAAGCTCATAATTGCACATTTTTAATGACGTTCAGAGGTCGTCAATAATGAATTTTCTGATAAAAAATATTCTGCTCATTACTCTTTTTGTTCCTTTTGTAACAGCAGCAAACAATACAGACACTAAAACGCTGGAGGTTAAACAATTAACCGATAATATCTATCAGCATATCTCATATAAACATGTTGAGCCTTGGGGGTTTATTGGCGCGTCTGGCTTAATTGTAGTCGATGGAGATGCGGCATACCTGATTGACACTCCTTGGACGACCAAAGCAACCAATCAACTTATTGAATGGATTGAAGATAGAGGTCTCGTACTAAAAAGCGCAATAGTAACTCACTTTCATGAAGATGCGAGTGGTGATTTACCACTTTTAAATGATTTAAAAGTTAACACTTATGCCACTTCACTCACTAATCAACTTCTTAAACTCAATAACAAAGAAATTTCGAATACTGAAATATCGAGCAATGAACTCAAAATTTTCAACGGCATTGCGACAGTGTATTATCCTGGCCCAGGCCATACTGAAGATAACATCGTTGTTTGGTTACCGAATGAAAAGCTATTATTTGGCGGTTGCTTTGTTAAAAGCCTCCGTAATAAAAGTCTAGGTTACACTGGAGATGCAAATATAGGCGAATGGTCGAACTCTATTCAAAGAGTGCTGCAACGCTATCCAGATATAGTCACTGTAGTGCCTGGGCATGGTCAGGTTGGAGACGTTAGTTTACTCCTTCATACACAAAAATTAGCATCATCCGATAAGACTTCTGACAAATAGACAAATAAAGCAAAGGAAAAATAGTGGAGCTAAGAGGTAGTAGAATAAAACTATCACCATTTGATAGTTCAGATAGACAGTTGTTCATAGAAATATCAATGTGCCCCATTATGATGGAGCATGTGTATGAGCCTCTAACTTATCAAGAAGCTGTGGCAGCGTTTGAGTTAAAATCTCAATCTTGGCAGTTTGAAAGTGATCACTGGCTTTCATTTGGTATTGAGGACATATCATCAGGAGAAAAGCTGGGCAGTATTGGATTGAAGGTCATTAATCACAAGGCGCGAATAGCCGAAGTAGGTTACATGATTAAGCAAAGTGCTCAAGGCAGGGGAATTGCTGGAGAAGCTTTAACATTAATTAAGCAATTTGGGTATAGGAAGTATAAACCACCTTTTTGCTCCTCATCCGAAGTATCTTACCTGAAATTCCCTCACTCGTTTACCGC
>NZ_JAWOVZ010000062.1:0-3093 GCF_033340175.1 Vibrio sp. 1557
ATGTCTCTCGCTCATTCAAATAATGAGAGACAACTTTGGTGATTTGATTATCAACTCGAAACTCCTTCGGGTTGTATGGTTAAGTGACTAAGCGTACACGGTGGATGCCTTGGCAGTCAGAGGCGATGAAGGACGTATTAACTTGCGATAAGCCCAGATTAGGTAGTAAAAACCATTTGAGTCTGGGATTTCCGAATGGGGAAACCCAATACCATAAGGTATTACTGTTGAGTGAATACATAGCTCAACAGGGCGAACCGGGGGAACTGAAACATCTAAGTACCCCGAGGAAAAGAAATCAACCGAGATTCCGAAAGTAGCGGCGAGCGAAATTGGACTAGCCCTTAAGCTTTACACGCGTTAGACGAACAGCCTGGAAAGGCCGACGATACAGGGTGATAGTCCCGTAGTTGACGACGTGTGTTCAGTGAAATCGAGTAGGGCGGGACACGTGATATCCTGTCTGAATATGGGGGGACCATCCTCCAAGGCTAAATACTACTGACTGACCGATAGTGAACCAGTACCGTGAGGGAAAGGCGAAAAGAACCCCTGTGAGGGGAGTGAAATAGAACCTGAAACCGTGTACGTACAAGCAGTAGGAGCAGGCTTGTCCTGTGACTGCGTACCTTTTGTATAATGGGTCAGCGACTTATATTCAGTGGCAAGGTTAACCATCTAGGGGAGCCGTAGGGAAACCGAGTCTTAACTGGGCGTTCAGTCTCTGGATATAGACCCGAAACCAGGTGATCTAGCCATGGGCAGGTTGAAGGTTGAGTAACATCAACTGGAGGACCGAACCGACTAATGTTGAAAAATTAGCGGATGACTTGTGGCTAGGGGTGAAAGGCCAATCAAACCTGGAGATAGCTGGTTCTCCCCGAAAGCTATTTAGGTAGCGCCTCGGACGAATACTACTGGGGGTAGAGCACTGTTAAGGCTAGGGGGTCATCCCGACTTACCAACCCTTTGCAAACTCCGAATACCAGTAAGTACTATCCGGGAGACACACGGCGGGTGCTAACGTCCGTCGTGGAGAGGGAAACAACCCAGACCGCCAGCTAAGGTCCCAAATTACTACTAAGTGGGAAACGATGTGGGAAGGCTCAGACAGCCAGGATGTTGGCTTAGAAGCAGCCATCATTTAAAGAAAGCGTAATAGCTCACTGGTCGAGTCGGCCTGCGCGGAAGATGTAACGGGGCTAAGTAGTAAACCGAAGCTGCGGCAATGTACTTTTGTATATTGGGTAGGGGAGCGTTCTGTAAGCGGTTGAAGGTGTGTGGTAACGCATGCTGGACGTATCAGAAGTGCGAATGCTGACATGAGTAACGATAAAGGGGGTGAAAAACCTCCTCGCCGGAAGACCAAGGGTTCCTGTCCAACGTTAATCGGGGCAGGGTAAGTCGACCCCTAAGGCGAGGCCGAAAGGCGTAGTCGATGGGAAACGGGTTAATATTCCCGTACTTCTTACAATTGCGATGGGGGGACGGAGAAGGCTAGGTGGGCCTGGCGACGGTTGTCCAGGTTCAAGTGCGTAGGCTTAAGAGTTAGGTAAATCCGGCTCTTTCTAAGGCTGAGACACGACGTCGAGCTACTACGGTAGTGAAGTCATTGATGCCATGCTTCCAGGAAAAGCCTCTAAGCTTCAGATTGTAAGAAATCGTACCCCAAACCGACACAGGTGGTCGGGTAGAGAATACCAAGGCGCTTGAGAGAACTCGGGTGAAGGAACTAGGCAAAATGGTACCGTAACTTCGGGAGAAGGTACGCTCTCGACGGTGAAGTCCCTCGCGGATGGAGCTATTGAGAGTCGCAGATACCAGGTGGCTGCAACTGTTTATTAAAAACACAGCACTGTGCAAAATCGCAAGATGACGTATACGGTGTGACGCCTGCCCGGTGCCGGAAGGTTAATTGATGGGGTTAGACTTCGGTCGAAGCTCTTGATCGAAGCCCCGGTAAACGGCGGCCGTAACTATAACGGTCCTAAGGTAGCGAAATTCCTTGTCGGGTAAGTTCCGACCTGCACGAATGGCGTAATGATGGCCACGCTGTCTCCACCCGAGACTCAGTGAAATTGAAATCGCTGTGAAGATGCAGTGTACCCGCGGCTAGACGGAAAGACCCCGTGAACCTTTACTACAGCTTGGCACTGAACATTGACCCTACATGTGTAGGATAGGTGGGAGGCTTTGAAGCGCAGTCGCTAGATTGCGTGGAGCCGTCCTTGAAATACCACCCTTGTAGTGTTGATGTTCTAACGTCGACCCCTTATCGGGGTTGCGGACAGTGCCTGGTGGGTAGTTTGACTGGGGCGGTCTCCTCCCAAAGCGTAACGGAGGAGCACGAAGGTGGGCTAATCACGGTTGGACATCGTGAGGTTAGTGCAATGGCATAAGCCCGCTTGACTGCGAGAATGACAATTCGAGCAGGTGCGAAAGCAGGTCATAGTGATCCGGTGGTTCTGAATGGAAGGGCCATCGCTCAACGGATAAAAGGTACTCCGGGGATAACAGGCTGATACCGCCCAAGAGTTCATATCGACGGCGGTGTTTGGCACCTCGATGTCGGCTCATCACATCCTGGGGCTGAAGTCGGTCCCAAGGGTATGGCTGTTCGCCATTTAAAGTGGTACGCGAGCTGGGTTTAGAACGTCGTGAGACAGTTCGGTCCCTATCTGCCGTGGGCGTTGGAGAATTGAAAGGGGCTGCTCCTAGTACGAGAGGACCGGAGTGGACGAACCTCTGGTGTTCGGGTTGTGTCGCCAGACGCATTGCCCGGTAGCTAAGTTCGGGATCGATAACCGCTGAAAGCATCTAAGCGGGAAGCGAGCCTTGAGATGAGTTCTCCCTGATACTTTAAGTATCCTAAAGGGTTGTCGTAGACTACGACGTTGATAGGCAGGGTGTGTAAGCGTTGTGAGGCGTTGAGCTAACCTGTACTAATTGCCCGTGAGGCTTAACCATACAACACCCAAGGGGTTTTGATGGACTCAATGAAAGAACATTGAATGTGTAAGAACGAGAATTAAAAAAACAGCTTTCCAGATTAAAGAATTTGCTTGGCGACCATAGCGTTTTGGACCCACCTGA
>NZ_JAWOVZ010000063.1:0-2999 GCF_033340175.1 Vibrio sp. 1557
TTAAGGGAGCGTAGCGTCCCTTACAAGGCACAATGACAACGTAACGAAGTGGAGGGGTCTTTGTGTAGCCTTGCTTAATGCTTTCTTTTCTTCATGATTACCATCAATAATTGCTTTATGAAGAAGTCCTGCCAACATTGATTTTCTAGTGACTTCTGGTATCACACAAGGGCTTAATACCCCCCTAGATTTAGGGTAATCCCCCAATGAACACCAAGCGATTTGAAGCCACCATCGTGTTCATGCTTATGGTCATACCATCCAATGATCAACGTCAAACCATCATCATGGTAAATTTCTTCCGTTTTCTTCCAATAAGAAATCATTCGAACACGCCATCAATTAATTTGCACGAGCTTGTTTGACGATGCATAAGCACTGATCATATGAATGGTGCTCGCCCTGTCTTCACGATTGTATGAGCCTCGAAGTGTTTTGCCATCAATCGCAATCACTTGACCTTCGGTAAGGGTGTGTATTGATGACATCCAGTTAATGAAGCATTCATGAAATGCTCGGGGTCAATCGTTGAGATTATTCGAGCAATCGTGTCATCAACAGGAACACTATGTAAAAACAGGCCATTGCGCTTAAACCAATTATGATGACCGAGAATGTATTCACGGATATCAAACCAACCTTTCGCACCAGCAATAACCGCACATAGCGAGCCAAAAGGACTTCGAAGAGGCAGTAAGTGACCTTAGGGATTTGGCGTAGATCAGTAATCGTTTGAAAATGTTCTTTGAAGTGATCGATGTGCATGATGCTTTCCCTAAAAAGGGAGTATAAGATCACAGCTAATAAATGGGATCGTCAAATTAGTCGTCATTTTGCTTAAAAAACGTTCACGACCTCACCCTGCAGACAATTAAGCCTTAAGCTGCTACTTACATCACAGACAACGCCGTCGTAAATAATATTTAATGCGGAGTTTTCACCTTTTCACATCGGGACCTCTAAATGGACGTTAAGCCTTGGCTACTCTTAACAGCTGCAATTCTCGCAGGCTGCTCTGATGACGATCATCAGACCCACAACAACAGCGTCAAATTCGATGTCATAGACAATCAAGAATTTACCCTTAATCCGATTCAAAACGACAGCAATCCCGATTTAGAAAGTTTCAGCTGGACTCAAACATGTGGTTCGATATCCATTATTCCTTCTGACACAAGCCAAACCGTCAATCTGACACTTACCGCTCCAAAACTGGACAACGATGAAGAGTATTGCTTCCAGTTTAAAGGAACCAGTAAGAATGGTGATCAGTACTCAACCGATGCAAAAGTGTCCGTGGTGTCTCCATCACTGGAAGTTTATGTTGATCACGCATCTCTCCCCTCTTTACATCAGGTATTGGACATCATCGCCTCTGCAGAGGCTCACCCGACAGCTGAGCGCTATGTGTCCTGGGGCCGTATCAATCCGACGCAAGAGCATCTGGCGCAACTGAATATCAGTCGCTTCCCACTTGAGTCAAACCATACATCGGCAGAAATGCTTGAAGCTATTTCTGCCTTTGCAGAAGATCATCACAGACTCAAGGTTTCAATCAGTACCAACACGCTGAAGTCATATGACAACCTAAAACTTATGCTACAGCGGCTGCATAAGCAGCCACATGTCGACATTGACAACATCAGGCTCTATGACGATGGCTCTGCTGAATACGTGAACCTGTACAACTGGCGCAATACCCAGGATAAGACCTACCTGTTACAGCAAGCCGGTGACAACCTTAAAAATATCATTTTAGGTTCAGGTGGTTCTTCCGCGCCCTGGTTGACTACTCAGTTTAACTGGCATTCACTCTACCCTACTGAGTACTCAATGCTGAGATCTGACTTTTTGACGCTTGATCCAAAACTACACGAGTTAAAAGAGTATCTGGGTGATAGCCTCAAACAAATGCAGTGGGATAAATATGCAAAACTGTCCTCAGAGCAGCAAGCATTGTTCCTTGAAATCGTAGGTTTTGATCAAAATTGGCTGCAAGTAGAATATGACAAGAGTCCACTGGCTAACTTTGTATTCACGGGGACGACTACCTGGGCCGGTGGTGAAGAGAAAGAGTTCTACGCCAAGCAACAGGTTAATATCATCAATAATGCTATCAACGAAACCAGCCCTTACTATATTGGTAAGGAGCATGACCTGTTCTTCAAAGGGCATCCTCGCGGTGGTGTTATCAATGACATCATTATTAGCAGTTTTGATAATATGGTGAACATTCCGTCAGCCATCTCTTTCGAAGTCCTGATGATGACAGATATGCTGCCTGATACTATCGCCGGTGTGGCCAGCTCTTTGTATTTCACTATTCCAGCGGAAAACATCAAATTCATCGTTTTCACTTCATCCGAAGAGATCACCGATCGTGAACAAGCATTAAAGAGCCCACTGGTTCAGGTCATGATGACTCTGGGCATTGTGAAAGAAGAAAACGTTCTCTTCTGGGCCGATATGCCTGATTGCAGCAGTGGAACCTGTATCTAATCCAGTTTTAAAAGGCCCTTCGGGGCCTTTTTTCATGCTTCAATCTCAATTGCAGCGTGTGACCAGATTCAAACTCCCTGAAAAAGAGATTACTGATACTTGATTCAAATCAGGGTTTCCAACTGCTGGAGCTGCTCCGCTAAATCGTTGTATAGATTCACAAATTCCTTTTGTTGTATTTCGTGCTGCGTCTGCAATTGCTCGAATTCGTTCAATAATAGGGTTTCTAACTCGGTCATGTTCTACTTCTCCACCAGTTTGATAAGTTCGTTCTGGCCATCGTTGAGAGTCAACCCCCCTTTCACAGAGTATCCCTCTGGGATCACGATGTAACGCCCCTCTTTGTCCTGAAAGAAACGATAAGGATGCTAGGAAAGCTAGCGCACGCCGCCCTTTCGGCTGCGCCGACCCCTACCCATTTCGACTCAAATTTATGAGTGATTTGGGTATCTTTTTGGTCGCTTTCAGATTGGGTAAGTCTCTTCCCTTTCGGGCTGCCC
>NZ_JAWOVZ010000064.1:0-2739 GCF_033340175.1 Vibrio sp. 1557
TCGCGCGTTGGTTCGATGAAGGTTTGAACGCCTTTGCAGAAACCTGCCCGACAGGTCGTGCGGTTTATGACAAGTACTCAGACGCTCTGATTGAGATTCTGGCGTCAGGAGATACCAGCACTCTGGATGAGATCATCGAAGAATCAGCGAAGCTGAACAAAGAATTGAAATCGCAACTAGAGCAAGGTCGTGACCGCTTGCTAGAAATGCACTCTAACGGCGGCGAAAAAGCTCAGCAAATCGTTGAGAAAATTGAATCAACTGATGGTGATACAAACCTAGTCACGTTTGCGCTTTCTCTGTTTGATACGATTGGTTTGAACCAAGACGACAAAGGCGAAAATGCACTGGTGGTGACGCCATCAGAGCACATGATGGTGCCAAGCTACCCTGGTTTGCCATACGAAGGTGCGACGATCACTTTTGATCGCGATACCGCGCTTTCTCGTGAAGACATGCACTTCATCAGTTGGGAACACCCAATGATCCAAGGTGGTATCGATCTTCTGATGAGTGAAGGTGTGGGTACTTCTGCGGTATCTTTGTTGAAAAACAAGGCGTTGCCAGTTGGTACGATTCTGCTTGAACTGATTTACGCGGTAGATGCGCAAGCACCAAAACGCAGCGGTATCACTCGCTTCTTACCGAAAACGCCAATCCGTCTGATGATGGACTCGCGTGGTAACGATCTATCGGCTCAAGTAGAGTTTGAAGGTTTCAACCGTCAACTTAGCCCAGTAAACCGTCATCTTGGCAGCAAGCTGGTGACGTCTGTGCAAAAAGACGTGCACCGTTTGATTGAAGCGGGCGATGTGCTGGTTGAAGAGAAAGTGGAAGCCGTTCGTAAGCAAGCGCAGCAAGATATGCAGCAAAGCTTGAATGCGGAGCTAGAGCGTTTACAAGCCTTGAAAGCGGTGAACCCAAACATTCGTGATGAAGAGATTGAAGCGATTGAAGCGCAAATCAAAGAGCTGACTGGTTACATCAATCAAGCTCAAGTGCAGCTCGACTCGCTCCGTCTGATCGTGGTGAGCCACAACTAATCGCATTAAACGCATTAAAAAAGGTCTTCAATCGAAGACCTTTTTCTTTATCTACGGTTTGCCTGCGGATTACATCAACCACTTCCACCAAATAAACAAAGCTAAGAAGCCAAACAAGTAAATCAGCCCAGCAATCGATAGCCATTTCAGTTTGCGTCCCACCGCCAGCGGTTCCGGCAAGTCCGTTTTGCTCACTAAGATGTAGTTCAGTAGCGCGAAGAATGGTGTCGTCATAAACGCCAGAACCATCGCGAAGTCGAGCATAGGCAGCAGTGCCGATGCCCAGAATACGACGATACCTAGCGCCAGCAATGATACCGCCAACATAATCGCTGACGTTGCTTTTGGATCGGTTTCCGCTTGAGAGCGCAACAGGCGTTGTGAGTCGGCAATTACGCGCGAGTAACCGTCAATAACGGTAATTGTGCTGCCGAAAATACAGAAGAAAGCGATCACTGCGATTAAGTAACGTGACCATTCACCGATGGTCGAAGCGTACAAGCCAACCAACTGATGCGAGAAGCCTACCCCGGAGCTCTTCAGTTCAATTCCAGAACCGTGCAACATTAATGCACCGAGCGAAACAAACACTAGCGCCAAAACTGCTGTACCGATGTAGCCAACGTTGAAGTCAAACAGAGCAGAGCGTGGTGTTACTTCTTGCTGACTCGACTGGCGCTTTAGCCACGCTGAGGTTAAACACGAAATCTCAATTGGTGCTGGCATCCACCCCATCGTAACCACGATGAAACCAATTGCCGCAATTGACCAAGGGGAAGGCGATTCAAAGTTCGCGACGGGTTCCACTGGGTTACCAAACGCAATTGCAACAGCAAGCAGCGTTGCAATGGTGAGCACGGACATGATCACTTTCGAAAGTGTGTCGAGTGCTTTGTAATGGCCGGCGAATAAAATGATCAAACACGTGACCAAAACGATGATGCTCAACGATGCCATCGACAGTGAAAATGGTATGAAGTAACCCAGCAAGCTCGCACTAAACATCAACAATGCTGCGGTGTTGATCACCGCCGACACCACACTTAAGAACAGAAACAGCCAAAGGTAAGGGCGCCCCAGTCTCGCGTAGCCTTCGACTAACGTAAGCCCTGTGCCCATCGTGTATTGCACGCCAGCTCGGAAAAATGGGTATTTAAACAGGTTTACGAGCAGGATGAGTGCGGCAAGTTGCCAGCCATAGATGGCGCCCGCTTTGGTTGAGGCTACAAGGTGAGAGCCACCCACCGCCGCAGAAGCCATTAGGATGCCTGGGCCAAGTGAGCGGAAAAATAGCGATATTCTGGATTGGGGTTGATCTGGTACGGCGGATTCCATTTCTTATTGTCCTTTGATGTTGTGTATAACGGCATAACCTTCCCCCGCGAGAACGGTTCGCGGGAATCCAAACGGCGTGAAACCTTATTTAATGTTATGGGGTGCTTTTCCGAACGGAATAAAGTTATTTGGGTAACCACTCTATAAATATCACTCCCGCAGTACTTGTCAAACTATATTTACAAATCAGTTTTTATTTTATTTTTCGAATTTATTGACTTGATTAACCCTGTTGGTTTTGGTGTTTTCATTGGTCGCGAAATTAAAATGCGTTTTGGCTGAGCCCTCGTTATAATCGCGGCGTTTTTATTTTCTAGAGATCCCACCCATGGCAATGCTTGAGTACAACCCACCGACAGAT
>NZ_JAWOVZ010000065.1:0-2186 GCF_033340175.1 Vibrio sp. 1557
CAAGCTCTTTTTTAAGTTCAGGTACGGTCAGACTTTTTGCACCGCCTCTGAGCTGGTTCAGGCTTAGTCCGTCATCAATGGCTGTTATGCTGTCCAGAAAGACGTGAAGTTCAGGACTGGTGAGTTGATTAAGTTGGTGCGCCAGGTCTTTTCTGACCTGCTGCATCGCTCTGCTTATCAGTCTCTGGAGTACGGTGTACCTAGGGATAGCAATGCTGTGACTGGTTAGGAATTCAATAGCAGTATCAAAGAGGTAACGCGGCTCCAGCCAGGCATTGCCCACCTGAACAAGGTGGTCGAAAAGAGAATTGAAGTGCTGACTTTCGTCCCATTTGTGATAACCAGCAAGGTCTAATACTTTTGCGTAGAGTCGATCTTTTTGTTTTTGTGAGGGAGTGAATGGTCTGAGCCCCTTGCCGCCAAGCAGCTCTTTACTGATGAACATTAAATCCTTAGAAACCTGCGAGTAAGCGATATCTAGGATGACGGGCTTTGATTTGAAGTATCCCAAAATCGCGACAAAGTAACATCTATGAGCTCTGAGACGAAATGACCGAAAAACTGCCAATTCCGCATCGTTCAGAGAAAAGTACAGACATTGTTCTTCGATTGAAAAAATGGGTGGGGAATAAAGATCTGCCTGTTCTGCTCTCGTGAGAATAGTAATTTCGTTTTTGATGGCCATATCAGGGCTGTTCCGTATTAAATGTACGATATTTACCTAATTTGCCACACTTATAAGTAGTAACCCACCTCCGCAGCCATTTATTGGTGTGGTCTACAGAGGATTATGTCTTTTTAGAGGGGAAAATCCCTAGAACCCCACCTTGAGACAGAACGCGCCTTGGTCAGAATCCCAGTCGCTGGGCGGGTTTGCGCCTACGCTCTTGACCCCCACGAGGTCTGGAAAGGGTACGACAACGCCAAAGAATACGCGGCCTTCGTGACCAAGACGCTGGTCAACAAGGACGGCGATATTAAGCGCCGGATCATGTCGATGTTTAGCCCAGAGGAACGCCCAGACGACAGGGAGTGACGGGCACTGGCTGGCAATGTCTAGCAACGGCAGGCATTTCGGCTGAGGGTAAAAGAACTTTCCGCTAAGCGATAGACTGTATGTAAACACAGTATTGCAAGGACGCGGAACATGCCTCATGTGGCGGCCAGGACGGCCAGCCGGGATCGGGATACTGGTCGTTACCAGAGCCACCGACCCGAGCAAACCCTTCTCTATCAGATCGTTGACGAGTATTACCCGGCATTCGCTGCGCTTATGGCAGAGCAGGGAAAGGAATTGCCGGGCTATGTGCAACGGGAATTTGAAGAATTTCTCCAAAGCCCGCGACGCAGCGCCGGCAGGCAGAGCAAGTAGAGGGCAGCGCCTGCAATCCATGCCCACCCGTTCCACGTTGTTATAGAAGCCGCATAGATCGCCGTGAAGAGGAGGGGTCCGACGATCGAGGTCAGGCTGGTGAGCGCCGCCAGTGAGCCTTGCAGCTGCCCCTGACGTTCCTCATCCACCTGCCTGGACAACATTGTTTGCAGCGCCGGCATTCCGATGCCACCCGAAGCAAGCAGGACCATGATCGGGAACGCCATCCATCCCCGTGTCGCGAAGGCAAGCAGGATGTAGCCTGTGCCGTCGGCAAGCATTCCGAGCATGAGTGCCCGCCTTTCGCCGAGCCGGGCGGCTACAGGGCCGGTGATCATTGCCTGGGCGAGTGAATGCAGAATGCCAAATGCGGCAAGCGAAATGCCGATCGTGGTCGCGTCCCAGTGAAAGCGATCCTCGCCGAAAATGACCGAAAGCGCGGCCGGCACCTGTCCGACAAGTTGCATGATGAAGAAGACCGCCATCAGGGCGGCGACGACGGTCATGCCCCGGGCCCACCGGAACGAAGCGAGCGGGTTGAGAGCCTCCCGGCGTAACGGCCGGCGTTCGCCTTTGTGCGACTCCGGCAAAAGGAAACAGCCCGTCAGGAAATTGAGGCCGTTCAAGGCTGCCGCGGCGAAGAACGGAGCGTGGGGGGAGAAACCGCCCATCAGCCCACCGAGCACAGGTCCCGCGACCATCCCGAACCCGAAACAGGCGCTCATGAAGCCGAAGTGCCGCGCGCGCTCATCGCCATCAGTGATATCGGCAATATAAGCGCCGGCTACCGCCCCAGTCGCCCCGGTGATGCCGG
>NZ_JAWOVZ010000066.1:0-2164 GCF_033340175.1 Vibrio sp. 1557
ATCCTCTTCATTGATGAACTACACACTATGGTCGGTGCTGGTAAAGGTGAAGGCTCAATGGATGCGGGCAACATGCTAAAACCGGCATTAGCTCGTGGTGAGCTGCACTGTGTTGGCGCAACAACATTGGATGAATATCGTCAGTACATCGAAAAAGATGCAGCATTAGAACGTCGTTTCCAAAAAGTGCTGGTGGATGAGCCGACCGTTGAGGATACCGTGGCGATTTTACGTGGCTTGAAGGAACGTTATGAGCTTCATCATCACGTCGAAATTACCGACCCAGCGATTGTTGCTGCGGCGAGTTTGTCACATCGCTATGTCTCCGACCGTCAGTTGCCGGATAAAGCGATCGACTTAATCGACGAAGCGGCTTCAAGCATTCGTTTACAAATTGACTCTAAGCCGGAGTCCTTGGATAAGCTTGAGCGTAAAATCATCCAACTCAAAATTGAGCAGCAAGCACTAAGTAACGAGCACGATGAAGCGAGTGAAAAGCGTTTGAAAGCGCTTAATGAAGAACTCAATGAAAAAGAACGTGAGTACGCTGAACTAGAAGAGGTTTGGAATACAGAAAAAGCAGCTCTTTCTGGTACTCAACATATTAAGTCTGAGCTTGAACAAGCTCGTATGGACATGGAGTTTGCTCGCCGAGCTGGCGATCTAAACCGTATGTCGGAGCTTCAATATGGTCGTATTCCTGAACTTGAGAAGCAGTTAGATCTTGCAACCCAAGCTGAAATGCAGGAAATGACGCTATTGCGTAATAAAGTAACCGACAACGAGATTGCAGAAGTACTTTCTAAGCAAACCGGTATTCCGGTATCCAAGATGCTAGAAGCGGAAAAAGAGAAACTCCTTCGCATGGAAGACGTGCTGCATAATCGTGTGGTAGGTCAAAGCGAAGCGGTCTCTGTTGTATCGAATGCCATTCGTCGTAGTCGAGCTGGGCTTTCTGATCCAAACCGACCAATTGGCTCCTTCTTATTCTTAGGTCCAACTGGTGTGGGTAAAACAGAGCTTTGTAAGACACTTGCGAGCTTTATGTTCGACAGTGAAGATGCGATGGTCCGTATCGATATGTCTGAGTTCATGGAGAAACACTCAGTGGCAAGGTTGGTTGGTGCACCTCCAGGCTATGTCGGATATGAAGAGGGTGGTTACTTAACTGAAGCGGTTCGTCGCAAGCCGTATTCGGTAATTTTGTTAGACGAAGTAGAGAAAGCGCATCCGGATGTATTTAACATTCTGCTGCAAGTTCTCGATGATGGGCGTTTAACGGATGGTCAAGGTCGTACTGTTGACTTCCGTAATACGGTTGTGATCATGACATCTAACTTGGGTTCATCTCGTATCCAAGAGAATTTCGCAACATTAGACTATCAAGGTATCAAGAGTGAAGTGATGGATGTGGTTAGCAAACACTTCCGCCCAGAGTTCTTGAACCGTGTTGACGAAATCGTGGTGTTCCATCCACTTGGTCAAGAACACATTAAGTCCATTGCTTCTATTCAATTGGAACGTTTGGCGAAACGACTAGAGGAGAAAGGCTATCAACTAGAAGTTTCCGACAAAGCGCTCGATTTGATCGCTCAAGTTGGTTTCGATCCTGTGTATGGTGCGCGTCCTTTAAAACGTGCAATTCAGCAGAATGTCGAGAACCCGTTAGCCAAATCAATTCTTTCTGGTGAAATCGTTCCAGACAAGACAGTGCAGCTAATTGTTACTAATGACCAAATTTGTGCTCATCAATAATTGTATGGATACAGTAAAATTGAGATAAAAATCACACTAAAGGGGCCGTTTGGCCCCTTTTCTATAGTTTTTTAGAGTCTTTTGTCTGTTTTCTATACGAATAAACTAAAAAGGTGAGTTTTTTTAAAAAATGCACTTGTGTTCTTTAATGAACTCCCTATAATGCGCCTCCGTTGTCACGGGAAAGCAAGTGAAGCGGAACCTAAACAACTACGGTTAGTGAGTTAAAATTAACTCGCAGATAAATAACTTAAAAAAGTGTTTGACACGATAAGTTATCTAGCTAAAATAGCCGTCCACTTTGAAGAGAACTTCGAAGTGTGCTCTTTAAAAATATAGACCTATCAATCTGTGTGGGCACTCGTTGATGATAATCCAAATAGTTTCTTCGGAAACAATTTAGGTTTCA
>NZ_JAWOVZ010000067.1:0-2125 GCF_033340175.1 Vibrio sp. 1557
ACTGGCAAAAAATCGTTCACCGAACTTAAACTCGAGTCATCATCACTGACCGGCAAGTTTCGCCCTTCACTGCTGTACGCCACCTTACCAGCAACAAAAAACTCTTGGCTAGACAGAACCGGAGAATACAGCTCCGCCTCAATAAGCTTATCTGTGCCCATCTCAACGTTGAGTGCCATTTCAGCACCGTGAGAGTTTAAGTTGGTAAAGTTAGTCGACATCCCTATGCCGTATTGGCTGTCGGTATCAAAGTCATCTTCAAGGAAGAAACGGAAGTTGAGGTAGTTTGGGCCCCAAGATTTTTCGTTAACGTCAAACACCAATAAATTCGAACCATCGACTTCTTCAAAGTGATAAGTAATTAACTCAAATCGGTCCAATGCATAGAGGTTTTCTACCGCTTTTTCGATTTCAGCCGTTTCGATTTTACGGCCAGTTTCCAGTTCCAAACGGTTGGTCAACAAAACATCGCTATAGTGGGTATTGTTTACGATCACAATCTCATCCACTACGCGATCGTCACCATAAACGAGCTTTTTGCGAACTTCCTGCTTATGGTCGATGTACTTTTGATACTCCGCGTTTGATAAACGCAGTCCCGCTAGCTTCGACTCCATTTCTTTGGTGATGTCATAACCAGATTGAAAAGCCCAAGGCATTTTGTCGAACTCGACGGTTTCCATTTGGCCGACATTGGGACGAATGTAAACATCGTGTTCTTGCAGGGTTTCGACTTGCTGCTGGGTACTGCGACGCACCAGATAGTTGGAGAGTTGGTCTGCAACGGTAAACAGCCCAGTAAAATCATCTTCGGTTTTGTAGTCGGTACTGATGTCTACCGCGATAACCACATCCGCGCCCATCGCACGCGCAACATCCACTGGCATGTTGTTGACCACGCCACCGTCAACAAGCATGTGGCCATTTAACTTATACGGAGGGAGTGCGCCGGGTACAGACATACTGGCCATCATGGCATCAACTAAATAACCGTTGCCGATCACCACTTCGTCCAGTTCTAAAATATCTGTCGCAACGGAACGGTAAGGAATGGCAAGCTCATCAAAGGAGTCAAAACGTCCGAGGTTGCCTGTGGTCTCGCGCAACACACGCAACATGTTTTGCCCTTGAACCACACCAGTTGGAGCACGAACTTCGCCGAACCGTAAACCAAGGTCGGTCGTGATTTGATAGCGGTCTTCATATTCTTTGTCACGAACGCGACGCTGACTGCGATCGACGCGATCACGATAACCACTGTTCCAATCAACAGAATAGATAAAACTTTCGATTTCATCGGCGCTCATGCCTGTCGCGTACAAGCCGCCAACATAAGCTCCCATGCTTGTCCCTGTGATGATATCGACAGGAATGTGCATTTCTTCTAGCGCCTTGAGTACACCAATGTGGGCAGCGCCTTTTGCGCCGCCACCAGCGAGAACAACCGCGACTTTAGGACGAGTCGGAGTATCCTCATTTTTGACTTGAGCAACAGAAGGAGTGGCTATCAAAAACAAACTTACCCACAACGCGAAATAGCGCGACATCGGGCTTGATGACAGCGTTTTGAACATCCACTTCTTCCTTTACTGAATACTTGATCACTAATATGTACTAAGAATTGACCAGTGAAACAAGTCCATGTTGTTGATTTGGAGATCCTACCAATCAAACAAACTATTCAACCAGTTAGATTTTTTCTCACACTGTTGTTTGATTTGACCCGTTTTATCCCATACTGGAAGTTTGTAATCGCTGCGGCAATTCATCTCTAAACCACCGTTGGAGGTCGGTTTAAAGCCAAGCGTCGTCACTTCTTTAGGCCAAGGCAACTCCAAACGCTCAGGAATTCGCTGCGCCAAGTATTCCGCGTAAACACGCAATGCACCGCTTGAGCCCGTAAGGTTGATTGGCTTGTTATCATCACGGCCTAGCCAAATGGTCGTCACTTCACGGCCATCAATCCCGACAAACCAGCTATCACGAGTATCGTTACTGGTGCCCGTTTTGCCCGCCAATGCAGCCCAAGCGAATTGGCTTTGAAGGTAGCGGCCCGCACCTTGTGCGTCACCTTGTTTCATCGCGTAAATTTCTAGCCAAGCCGTTTATTCATCAACCGCGCTAG
>NZ_JAWOVZ010000068.1:0-2077 GCF_033340175.1 Vibrio sp. 1557
TAGCTTTGTCGATGAACTTAACCAAATTGTAAGGCTCGACATGTCGCAGCTCTGCGCGTACGTTCATCAGAATTTCTCCTAGGTGGTTCAAACCTTTACCGTCTCCCCCATCTCCCCAAAATGCGTCCTTGTGCGAATGCTCAGTAAGGCAAGCATTGCCCGTGCGCATCAGTTTCTGAGCAAGTTTCGGGTTTTGGAGGAATTTTTCTCGCACAATGAACGCCATGACTGAGAGCTTCATGTTGTCCCAATCGCTGCGAACGAGATGCTCGTACTGACGGCTTAACGCGAACGCTTCATCCGGCGATTGGGCATGCTGAATTTTGGTTTGCAGTTGGGCATCAACAAATTTCTGAGCTTGATAGTAGTGTTCGCTGGTGGGCCAAGATTGGGAAGATATTTCGACGGGGGCATGACAGAAGTTGGAGAGGAAGCCGTGCGGCTCATCGGGCTCGTAGAAAAGGATCTGATCAACCATATTCGCGCTCCTGCTTAGATGATATGGATAGTCAACAAAAGGCATATCCTACTGATATATCTTTTAGTAACGCCTCTACCATTTGTCAAACCATAGTAAGCAAGCAAAGTGACTTCAGACTGAATAAAAATAAGGTTGGAGAACAAATAAAACGAGCAAGAAACTTCGGTTAAATGATGGGGTTAGCAAATAAAAAGGTTCATCGCGGCTTTCCGGGGAAAGCCGCTTTTATCTTCAAGAAGAAGTAATCAGTATCTCGATAGCCATATCCCATCCGCTTGATTAACTTTATCTTGTTATTTATCCCTTCAAGCGTACAGGTATTCAGCGGATAGCTTGCTGCAGCAGTGATACCATGAAGGTATGGACGGAGCTTTCGAGCGAACTCTTTAAGTGGCTTAATTCCACTCTCATTCACTTGCTCCCACCATACCAGCCATAGGTTTTTAGCCTGAAGTTCTGATCCACAACGCCACAGTTCCTTTAATTGCGCACCCAGTAAGTAGGTTGTCATCAAGTCCTGATTCATATTCAATATTTCAGTGAGGTAGCTTTCCTGTTGTGTATTTAAATTATCCCTATTTTTCAATAACACCCAGCGCGAACGCTTGACCCATTGCCTTGCTTTTTTATCTTGTTTTAGCTTATTGGCTTGGTCGACTCTGACTCTATCCATCACTTCACGACCAAACTTAGCAACGACGTGGAACAAGTCGTAAACGATGCGAGCATTTGGGCAATGCTCTTGGACTTCAAGGTCAAAAGCCGTATTCATATCCATTGCTACAGCTTCGATATTTTTACCATGCTCACCTAGCTGTTCAAAGAACGGTCGAATATCCTTGCGGCTACGACCTAGTCCTATCCAGATAACTTGATGGCTTTTCGCGTCAGCAATGACCGTCGCATAGCGGTGCCCTTTAAAAATAGCGAACTCGTCCATGACGAGTTGCCTTAATTCACCCCATTTAACTTGCGGCACTACTTGTTGAAGCCGACGCTTATCTATCTCTTTGATTGTTTGCCAATGAACGCCTGTCACTTGGGCTATATGTTTAATTGGTAGCAGAGGTAACAACTGTTCTATATAGCTTCGTAGGCGTTTAGTGATACGAGCATAAGGTTCCAACCAAGATAGCCGCTCTGTTTTAATGCCGCAGTTACTGCACTTGATGCGTCGGGTTTGAATGGACAGTTCAACGGGAGCTCCTAACAGTGTAGCTTCCTTCACGTTACGCCACTGATACTCATGTATGGCTTGAGCTTTAAGCCCGCACGGACACTTAGCGATAGAATTAGGTTTGAGAGTGAGCTTTATTAATGACGCAGTCTGATGAGACTTTACTATATGAAAGCCTTCCCAGAATGAAGATAGGAAAGTATGATTCGACATGAAAACGGTAGTTTGTGTAGGTTTTGTTTGGCGATAAAACTCTATCACTTACTACCGTTTTTGTTTTTAGTTCCCGCTTATCCGCGATGAACCAATAAAAAAGGCCGCCGAAGCGACCTTTCTCAGAGAAGTATTAATTACTTCACACGACCTACGTATTCACCAGTACGAGTGTCAACTTTGATCACTTCGCCAATTGCGATGAA
>NZ_JAWOVZ010000069.1:0-2059 GCF_033340175.1 Vibrio sp. 1557
GCGGTAAACGAGTGAGGGAATTTCAGGTAAGATACTTCGGATGAGGAGCAAAAAGGTGGTTTATACTTCCTATACCCTTTATACTTCCTATACCCCGGTTATCCGGTGGTTTTCTGTTTGCGGAATAAAACAGATTAGTGACAGTTTTCTCAGAATGGCGTGTTCCGGTGACTTCTGTTTTCGTGTGCTGCATCCGGAAGTGTCAGGCCCGCCGGATATGAAAAAGGCCTCCGGAGAGTACCGTGACTTTATTTTCGGCACAAATACAGGGGTCGATGGATAAATACGGCGATAGTTTCCTGACGGATGATCCGTATGTACCGGCGGAAGACAAGCTGCAAACCTGTCAGATGGAGATTGATTTAATGGCGGATGTGCTGAGAGCACCGCCCCGTGAATCCGCAGAACTGATCCGCTATGTGTTTGCGGATGATTGGCCGGAATAAATAAAGCCGGGCTTAATACAGATTAAGCCCGTATAGGGTATTATTACTGAATACCAAACAGCTTACGGAGGACGGAATGTTACCCATTGAGACAACCAGACTGCCTTCTGATTATTAATATTTTTCACTATTAATCAGAAGGAATAACCATGAATTTTACCCGGATTGACCTGAATACCTGGAATCGCAGGGAACACTTTGCCCTTTATCGTCAGCAGAATAAATGCGGATTCAGCCTGACCACCAAACTCGATATTACCGCTTTGCGTACCGCACTGGCGGAGACAGGTTATAAGTTTTATCCGCTGATGATTTACCTGATCTCCCGGGCTGTTAATCAGTTTCCGGAGTTCCGGATGGCACTGAAAGACAATGAACTTATTTACTGGGACCAGTCAGACCCGGTCTTTACTGTCTTTCATAAAGAAACCGAAACATTCTCTGCACTGTCCTGCCGTTATTTTCCGGATCTCAGTGAGTTTATGGCAGGTTATAATGCGGTAACGGCAGAATATCAGCATGATACCAGATTGTTTCCGCAGGGAAATTTACCGGAGAATCACCTGAATATATCATCATTACCGTGGGTGAGTTTTGACGGATTTAACCTGAACATCACCGGAAATGATGATTATTTTGCCCCGGTTTTTACGATGGCAAAGTTTCAGCAGGAAGGTGACCGCGTATTATTACCTGTTTCTGTACAGGTTCATCATGCAGTCTGTGATGGCTTTCATGCAGCACGGTTTATTAATACACTTCAGCTGATGTGTGATAACATACTGAAATAAATTAATTAATTCTGTATTTAAGCCACCGTATCCGGCAGGAATGGTGGCTTTTTTTTATATTTTAACCGTAATCTGTAATTTCGTTTCAGAATGGTTCAGGATCACTGTACGATAATGCCCCCGCAGTTTGGTAATACCCTTAATAAAAAAGAAACAGCAAAGACTGACAGCAATAATAATAAAGTAAGCAGTAACAATAATATTAACAACACCAGATGCAGTTATAATAATAGTATTTAAGACACCAGAAAGACTGCTGCGACAGTCATTTTGAACAACACCAAAATGCCGTAAAGGCAGTAGTAACAACACCAGTGAAAACATCACGATAGCATAGTGATATGCCTGAGTGTGTGTAATTAAACAATAAATAAACCGCCATATATAACAGAAGATAGTATTCTGAATGGCATGCTTTTCTGTTCAGTATAAACATATCATCCCGGTTGGTATAAGGATGATATATAATAAGTTAAGCTTAACACATATTTATTTTGGTTTTATTTTACAAATAAAGTAAGACGATCCGTTAAGTCAAAGCGGGGTATATTTATTATACCCTGCTTTTTTATTTGTCCGCCGGGCGCGGATAATGGATCAGATTATGCAGTGTCACAATGGCCTTACCGGGATTGGCGTAAGCGTGCGGGATATCCGCATGGAAGCGCAGGGATTCCCCGGCAGAAACGGTGTGCCACTCATCCCCCAGCCGCAGTTGTAATGCGCCTTCCAGTACAATGACATGTTCTCTGGTTCTGAAATCCATCCCTGTCGGTGTTGCTTATGCAGTCTGGTCGGGACTCGGCGTCGTCATAATTACAG
>NZ_JAWOVZ010000070.1:0-2057 GCF_033340175.1 Vibrio sp. 1557
AGCATTGCAGACCAAACCTTGGCAGAAGACTTTACGCCATACAGCATCGATCTGAATACGGCCTTCAGTGATGTGGATAACGTGGATGGCGAGTTAACGTTTAGCGTCTCTGGTAATAGCAACATTCAAGTGGCGATCGTCAATGGTATTGCTACGTTCACTCCAACGGCAGACTGGAACGGCTCAGAAGCATTGACGTTTACGGCGACCGATCCAAGCGGCGAAAGCGTTAGCCAAACGGTGAACTTCACGGTTGCGCCTGTGGCGGACATCGTGGCAGACAACGCGACGGTTGTGGAAGACACGCCAACCATCATCAAGGTCTTAGATAACGACACGTTCGAAGGCGACGACAAAGTGGTGTCGCTGGATACCAATAACGGTCCAGCCAACGGCACGGTCTCTGTCAACCCGGACGGCAGCGTGACCTACACGCCGAACGACAACTACCACGGTACAGACAGCTTCACGTACATCGTTACGTCGGGTGGGGTCAGTGAGTCCACCACGGTGAACGTCGATGTCACACCAGTGAATGATGCGCCAGTGGCAAACGATGATACCGCTGTTACTGACGAAGATACACCAGTGACGATTGATGTCTTGCCAAACGATACTGACATCGATGGTGATACGTTAAGCATTGATTCGGCGTCTGTGCCGAGTGACCAAGGTACAGTTGAAATTGTTGACGGCAAGTTGGTGTTCACACCGGCTGAGAACTTCCATGGTGACGCTGAAATCACTTACACCGTTAGCGATGGTGCACTGACTGACCAAGCGACGGTCAACGTCACCGTGAATGCGGTGAACGACACGCCTGTGGTTGAAAGTAGCATTGCAGACCAAACCTTGGCGGAAGATTTCACCCCATACAGCATCAATCTGAATACCGCTTTCAGCGATGTGGATAACGTGGATGGCGAGTTAACGTTTAGCGTCTCTGGTAATAGCAACATTCAAGTGGCGATCGTCAATGGTATTGCTACGTTCACTCCAACGGCAGACTGGAATGGCTCAGAAACCCTAACCTTTACCGCCACCGATCCAAGCGGTGAAAGCGTTAGCCAAACGGTGAACTTTACGGTTACCCCTGTAGCGGACATCGTGGCAGACAACGCGACAGTTGTGGAAGACACGCCAACCATCATTAAGGTCTTAGGTAACGATACGTTTGAAGGCGACGACAAAGTGGTGTCGCTGGATAGCAATAACGGTCCAGCGAACGGCACGGTCTCGGTCAACCCGGATGGCAGCGTCACTTACACGCCAAACGACAACTACCACGGTGCAGACAGCTTTACCTACATCGTTACCTCCGGTGGGGTATCGGAGTCCACCACGGTGAACGTCGATGTCACACCAGTGAATGATGCGCCAGTGGCGACCAATGACACGGCGATTACTGATGAAGACACGCCAGTGACGATTGATGTCTTGCCAAACGATACTGACATCGATGGTGATACGTTAAGCATTGATTCGGCGTCTGTGCCGAGTGAGCAAGGGACAGTCGAGATTGTTGACGGCAAATTGGTCTTCACACCAGCTGAGAACTTCAATGGTGATGCCGAAATCACTTACACCGTCACCGATGGTTCACTGACCGACCAAGCGACGGTCAACGTCACCGTAAATGCGGTGAACGACGCGCCTGTGGTTGAAAGCAGCATTGCAGACCAAACCTTGGCAGAAGACTTTACGCCATACAGCATCGATCTGAATACGGCCTTCAGTGATGTGGATAACGTGGATGGCGAGTTAACGTTTAGCGTCTCTGGTAATAGCAACATTCAAGTGGCGATCGTCAATGGTATTGCTACGTTCACTCCAACGGCAGACTGGAACGGCTCAGAAGCATTGACGTTTACGGCGACCGATCCAAGCGGCGAAAGCGTTAGCCAAACGGTGAACTTCACGGTTGCGCCTGTGGCGGACATCGTGGCAGACAACGCGACGGTTGTGGAAGACACGCCAACCATCATCAAGGTCTTAGATAACGACACGTTCGAAGGCGACGACAAAGTGGTGTCGCTGGATACCAATAACGGTCCAGC
>NZ_JAWOVZ010000071.1:0-2027 GCF_033340175.1 Vibrio sp. 1557
GCCCCCTTCAATTGAGAAGTTGAGTGCTTTTGCCCATTTCTCGCGTGCGTTGTTGCGCGCAGTATCGAAAGAGACATTCGCTTCGGCATCGTAGTTGTTTTCTGCGCCTTGTGGGTCAACCGCAGATAACGCCACTTGCGCATTCAGCTCTTGTGAGCCTTCATCTTCAAATTCGATGTAGGCAGTGACGTCCGCTTTGACACGCTTAACTGGATTACCTTGGTCATCGTAAATCAATTCAGAAACGTGCTCTGCCGTTAGGCCGTCAACAGGTTCGCCATTGGCAAGGATGTAAACGTCTTTGATCTTCTTATCGAAAGTCGCATAGAAGAAGATTTTTTGGTTTTTCGCCCAACCAGAGAAGTGTGCTGCATCGCGCTCGCCCGTGATGGTATGACCGTCTTCGCTCACCGTCAGTTTGTTGCGCAGAGAGGTCGAACCCCAGTCACTGTTTAGGATGGAGTTGAGGTCAATCTTCAAACGTTGTGGTTGATCTTGCGGGTAGGTGTAACGATGGAAGCCGACACGTTCAGAAGCAGTAAGCTCAGCTTTGATGCCGTTTTCTGCAATCTTCACAGAGTAGTAACCTGCTTCTGCCACTTCAGAGGTTTTGTCCATCTTGACCGAAATCGCTTCGCGGTAGTCGTCGCTGTCTTCGATGTATTTAGCTTTATCTTCGGTAAACGGCAGGAACAGAATGTCACCTAAGCCGCCCATCCCCGTGCCAGATAGGTGAGTGTGGGAGAAGCCAAATAGGGTCTTTTTATCGAAGTGGTAACCTGATGAAGAGTGCCAGCCGATCAGCTCGGTATCTGGAGAAAGTTGCACCATGCCCTCTGGCACAACAGGACCCGGGAAAGTGTGTCCGTTAAAGCCGGTACCAATGAATGGGTCGACGTATTTTAGGTTGGAAGTATCGACGCTTGGTGAGGTGTTATCGTCGTCATCGTTGCAGCCAGCCAAACCTATAACACTTGCAATCACTGCGGTGGCGATAGCGGTTTTCGTAAAGTTCATAATCTTGATTCCTTAGGCAGGAAGCGCATCACTTCCTGCCACTGAGTTAATCTATCTGTGTATTCTTTAAACACGAATTACATAAAACGTTACTGAGCTTGAAGCGCTTCTTGCTTGTCACCCGTCATGACGAAGTGAAGCTCACCGCCCGCTTTGATTTCGCTGTGCTTGAAGGTGAAGTTGGCATCCAGCGGTTTGCCGTTGATGGTTACGGACTTCACGTACTTGTTGTGTGGGCTGTTGTTGTCTGCGATGACTGTGAATTCGCCGCCTTCCACTGGAATGGTGATTTCATCGAACATAGGACGACCGATGGTGTAGACCGGATCTGCAGGCGTCACTTGGTAGAAGCCCATTGCCGACATCAAGTACCAAGAGCTCATCTGACCCACGTCTTCGTTACCAATCAAACCAGTTGGCTCGCTGGTGTACATATCTGACATGATGCGGTCTAGGTACTCTTGCGCTTTCCATGGCTCATCCGTTAGCGCGTATAGGTAAGGAATGTGGTGCGATGGCTCGTTACCGTGCATGTACTGACCGATGTAACCCGTTAGGTCTGGTAGCTCTTCGCCTGTGTTTGAAGAACGCGCGTTGAATAGCTCGTCCAAGTCTTCACGGAAGGCTTTCTCTGGCGTGGTGTCTTTGCCTTGCGCCAAGTCGGCTTGATAGATTTCTTGTTTCAGGCGGTTGAAATCGTGCATTGGTTGGAACTTCCATTGCCACGCGTTCCCTTCGGTGTAGGCAAACTCGTCCACATAGTAAGGGTCGAATGGTAGCAGTGGGCATTTCTCTTTCATCACACCTGAGCCTTCAGGCCATTCAACCATTTCACACTCATCCAAACGCTCTTCATCAATTGGTTGGTTGAACTCCAAAGGCGGTTTGTTTGGTGATGAGCTTAGCGGGTGGTTTTTCGGACGTAAGAAGCCAGTCTCTGCATCCCAATGGTTAAGCCAGTTGTCGGCACGAGTCATAAACTCTTCTTGCAGTTTTACATCGCCAGCCAT
>NZ_JAWOVZ010000072.1:0-500 GCF_033340175.1 Vibrio sp. 1557
GGTTCTAAACGCAAAAAAGCCGCACGAATGCGGCTTTGCTTTCAATGTATCAGCAGACTATTTTGCGTCACGCGGTTCAGAATGCTCACGACGCGGACGATTGTCTTGCGGTTTACGCTTATTCTTAGGTACGTAATTCAAAATCGAAATCGGCACGGGCTTTCTTGGAGCAAAACCTTCGATTTCAACACGCTCAAGCAAGTGGCCCAGACGGCTTTCAATCATGCACAGGTTTTTGAAATCATCCTTCGATACCAAAGAGATCGCTTCACCTTGCGCGCCAGCACGGCCAGTACGCCCGATACGGTGTACGTACTCATCCGCAGGGAATGGCAAATCGTAGTTAATCACTACTGGTAAGTTGTCGATATCAATACCACGCGCGGCAACGCCAGTTGCAACCAGATACTGAATTTCACCCGCTTTGAACTTCTCAATCAGTTCCTGACGAACACGCTGATTGCGACCACTGTGGAACGCTTCAGCCACAATGCCGCGCT
>NZ_JAWOVZ010000072.1:510-1947 GCF_033340175.1 Vibrio sp. 1557
AATAAAGATCAGCACTTGCGACCAGTCGTTTTCATTCAGCATGTGGCTCAAAAGCGACGACTTCATGTCTTTATCGACGGTGGTGACCCACTGCTTGATGTTCGACTTAGATGCGCTGTGTTTTGCAATCGTAATCTCTTCAGGATCAACAATCGCGTTTTTGGCCAAATCACGAACTGGGTTCGACAACGTAGCCGAGAACAGCAAACTTTGAACATCTTCTGGCATGCAATCGATGATCTTATCGATCGAGTCGATAAAGCCCATATCAAGCATCTTATCGGCTTCGTCCAGTACCAGCATTTCCACTTCATCAAAATGGATCGCACGCTGGCCGTATAAATCAATCAGACGTCCTGGTGTGCTCACCACAATATCTACGCCTTCAATCAGCGCTTGCTTCTGCGGCGCATATTCCACGCCACCAAACATAGCCATTGAGCGCAGTGGCAAGTTCTTCCCGTACGCTTCAATACTTTGATGCACTTGCAGAGCCAGTTCGCGCGTTGGCGTAAGAATGATGGCACGAGCGCGTTTTTTACGTTGCGTCTCACCTTGGCTGAGCTTTTCTAAGATTGGCAACACAAAGCTGGCGGTTTTACCCGTGCCTGTTTGCGCAGCCGCGATCAAGTTGCTGCCACGCAGCACAATTGGAATCGCTTTTTGTTGGATAGAAGTCGGTTTTTCGTAACCCAGCGCCGTTACGGCATCCGTAATTGGTGCGCTTAAACCAAGCTTAGAAAATGGCATAGAAACGTCTCTAAAGAGGAAATGGGCGCGTAGTTTATCAGAATCCCAGTCAAGTAACAGAATCATTCGTCTGGACGCGAAAACCACATTCAACAAATGAACTCTATCCTTTTAATAAGACATTCTGTTGGCATGACGCGTTGAATTATTCACAACCTCACGTTTCTCGCGAGAGAATCTCGTTATGCTGCTAACGTGTGCATTACTGGAAGGCGCCATGGACATTTTATTGCTTGTTGGATTGATCGCACTAAACGGCATTTTCGCTATGTCTGAGATCGCGTTAGTCGCGGCGAAAAGCGGCCGACTAAAAATGATGGCCGAAGACAACGCACCTGCTGCGCTCGCTTTAGAACTAAAAAACAACCCTACCCAGTTTCTTTCGACTATCCAAATCGGCATTACTGCCATCGGTCTACTCAGTGGCATTTTTGGTGAAGCGACGCTGTCCATTCCTTTTGAACACTGGCTCGTTGCCCAAGGGCTAGAGCGCGAAGTCGCCACCGTTCTTGCGACTACCAGCGTTGTTATTTTGATCACTTACTTCGCGATCATCATCGGCGAGCTCGTACCAAAACGTTTTGCACAAAACAACGCGGAAAGCATCGCAATTGTGGTCGCCTATCCGATTCATTGGTTAGCCAAACTTGCCAGACCTTTTGTGTTCTTACTTACGGTGTCGACAGA
>NZ_JAWOVZ010000073.1:0-1934 GCF_033340175.1 Vibrio sp. 1557
AACCACGTGACTGGTGACGCTCTCTTCTTCCTGATTCAGCGTATGAGCGAACCACTTCTTTTGTCCCATCAACAAGAGTGGCGTGGTCACCATCGATAGGCTCACCACAACCAACAAAAACGCCACTTGTTCTTTGGATAAAATGCCTTCTTGGCTTGCCGCGGTGAAAATCACAAAAGCAAACTCACCACCTTGGCTCAAGATGGCGGCCATACGGCTACGTGCTTTTTCTCGCACTCGACCCGCTCTGGCTAGGGCGTACAACACCAAACCTTTCACCACAACCAAAGCCACCACCGCACCAAGAATTTCAAGAGGATGCAACGCCAGTAAGCCTAAGTTTACCGCCATGCCAACCGCGATAAAAAACAGACCAAGCAGCAAGCCTTTAAACGGCTCGATAGCGATTTCTAGCTCATGGCGATATTCACTTTCGGCCAGCAGCACTCCAGCTAAGAAAGTTCCTAGCGCCATGGACAAGCCCAGTTTTTGCATCACCACCGAAATGCCTAGCACCACCAAGAGTGAAGCCACGGTAAATAGCTCGCGAACCCCACTCATCACGACAAAACGAAACAGAGGGCGCAATAAAAAGTGACCACCAATCAACAAGGCTACGACACTGCCTAAAACGGTAAAAGCATCGAACCAACTACCTACATTCTGTTCACCAGCCAAAAGCGGTAACATAGCCAACATCGGTATGACGGCGATATCTTGAAAAAGCAGCACAGCAAAACCAGACTGCCCGGTTTCGGTGCCATTGCGGCCTTGCTCTTCAATCACTTTGAGTGCAATGGCCGTAGAGGAAAGGGCGAGCCCCATGCCGATGACCAAACTCACCTGCATGCTCAAGCCAAACAAACTGACAATGCTACCAATAACCGCCGTCGTCACTACAACTTGCGCGCCGCCAAGACCTAAAATCGGCCCTCGCATTTGCCATAATTTTTTCGGGTTCAATTCCAAGCCAATTAAGAACAGCAGCAACACCACCCCGAGCTCGGCAAAATGCAGAATCGCATCGACATCGCTAATCAGGCGTAATCCCCATGGGCCAATCAATACCCCTGCCAACAAATAGCCAAGCACCGAACCTAAGCCAAATCGCTGCGCCAAAGGAACAGCAATCACCGCCGCCGACAGAAACACGACACTGCTTTGTAGAAACTCACTGGTTATCGCCATGCTGACCTCCTTGGTGCAACGCTTCCCACTCATCAAGAGGATTACTCAGCCATCGACGATACTGCTCCGCGTGTTCATAGCGTTCAATATCAGAAACATTGCGCGACCAATACAACACCAGCGGCTCCATCCAATGCATCTGACATAGTGCCGCCGTCAACTCGAACGGTTGCAGAATCTGCTCTAACGGATACTTGTTATACCCCCTAGCACTGAAGGCTTCTTCTTTACCACCCGTGGTGATCACACTGCGCCAATATTTGCCTTCCAGTGCAGAACCGTCGCCAAACGCAAAGCCCTTGCCGAGTACTCGGTCTAACCACTCTTTCAACAACGCCGGACATGAATACATATAAAGAGGATGATGAAAGACAATCACATCATGATTCATCAGTAGATCATGTTCGTGATTCACATCGATAAAGAAATCAGGATAAGCGCCATAAAGATCGTGCACCGTCACGTGCTCAAGTGATTGCACTCGCTTTATCATCACTTGATTGGCAATGGAGTTGTGTGGCTCTGGGTGAGCATAAATGACCAGAACTCTTGGGAGAATAGACGCTGCTACAGCCAAATGGTCGTCCTTGTGGTGATTTTTATCCGTTATCAAATTGTTATACTTTTTTGTATAGCATAATGCAATTAAAGCTCAGTGATCGACTTTTCCCGTCAATAGCCCTACTATTCATCGCGAGATCAACGACCAAGAAACGCGCGCTGCGCAAAGTGAACAAAAACCCTAT
>NZ_JAWOVZ010000074.1:0-1404 GCF_033340175.1 Vibrio sp. 1557
CTCGATTTTTTGATGCCGTCGACGGCTTTGATTTGGCGTTGCAGCTCTTCGGCGTAGCGACGCAACTCTTCTGGCGCAGCATCTGTGCTGTGGATAGAGAAAAGCATGCCGTAGACTTCAGAGAACTCGTCTTGTACTACGCTGATCTGCGCGCTGGAAGGCAGCTGCAGTTTTACATCGTCCACTTTGCGTCTCAATAAGTCCCATTCCTGCGGAAGTGCTTTGGAATTAAGGCTCTCTTTGAGGTCAACAAAGACCATAGACAAACCTGGGCGAGACAATGAGCGCAAGCGATCCAACTCCGCCATTCCCTGCAATTTGGTTTCCACCGTATCGGAGACTTGGTGCTCGACTTCTTCGGCAGATGCACCCGGATAAAGGGTCACGACTACCGCAGTTTTTACTGTAAAGCTCGGGTCTTCCAACTTGCCTAAGTCGAAGTAAGAATAGATGCCAGCGATCACGCTCAATACGATAAAGAACAGAACGAACTTACGTTGGCGAATCGCGAATTCAGCTAAATTGATCATGGATTCGCACCTACAACGTCTTGATGGTCAGGTTTGGGGCGGCATCGCCCTCGCTTAGATAATGACTACCGCTGATCACCACATAATCGCCTTGCTCAAAACTTCCGGTCACACACGCTTGGTATGCGTCGATAGAGTCAAGGTTGACCGGCTCTGAATGAATAACCGCATCACGAACCACATTCACGTGCAGAGTTTGTTTCTCACCCAAAATTGCAGAGTAAGGAAAGCAATGGCTTGAGTGACTGGTGTTGAGCGCGGTATTAACCGTGACTGCTTTACCGTTGAATAGCGCACTGGAAATCGAATCGATGTCTAGCGTGACGGTATAGGTTTGTTTGAGCAGGTGCTTCTTCGGCGCGATTTCTGCCACGGTTGCTCGGTAGGATTGCTCCGAATCATACCAAGTCAACGATGCCGGCTGACCTAGTGCGAATTGCGCAATCATATTTTTCGGTACGTCGATGTCGACTTCCCAACTGCCTTCTTGCTGAATTGACACAACACTGCCGCCCGGCAAGGTTTGTTCATGTGGATCAACAGAAACGTCGGCAACAATGCCAGTGAATGGTGCACGTAGAGTGGTGTAACGCAGGGCATCTTTTGCACGTTGGATGTTTTTCTCAACCACTTTGACGGCAGAGAGGCTACGTTCGTAGCTGCTGATGGCTCGGTCTAAGTTTACGCTGGCAATGGCATCATCAGAAGTCGCTTGTTTTACGCGCTTTAACTCGGCTTTCGCGAGTTTGTGGGCTGATTGCGCTTCTAACATGCGCGTTTGTTTTTCTTTTTGTTAGACTTTTTAGTCTTTCTTTTTTATTTTGTTAATGATTTTTCTTTTTTTTTCCTTTTTTTCTTTTTTTTTGATTTCTTT
>NZ_JAWOVZ010000074.1:1414-1909 GCF_033340175.1 Vibrio sp. 1557
GTAGTCGTGCTTGTCCAGCGTGGCAATGACTTGGCCTTTTTCTACCAAGCTGCCTTTATTTACGAACACGCTTTCCACGGTGCCGGGTACACGAAAAGAGAGTGAGGCGGTTTCTTTTGCTTTTACGATCCCGCTGAATGATTTATTGAGTTCTTCATTCCTTTCGTTGACTTCAATCACTTGAACGGGTCTGGATGCGCTTGGCTCCTCAACCTGAGGTTGAGCTTGATTACAGCCGAGTAGAGAGAGCGCGATAGTGCTCAGCGCAGCGGTTTTGATTTGATGATTCATAAGATGGCTCCATAATTTCGGCGCCATCTTATAATTCACAGATGTTCAGATAATCATGCGTGCGCATGATTCAATGTCACAAATTTTATGACAATAAATGCAAACTACAAAAGTTTTGGGATTTTATTGCACAAATGTTCAATAAGTAACCGGCTGGCTTGGTTCAGCGTTTTCGGTTGAGGATAGAGCAACCACCCCGTTTCT
>NZ_JAWOVZ010000075.1:0-1876 GCF_033340175.1 Vibrio sp. 1557
AACGGTCTGGCCGTGGCCTTGCGCGAACTGGGCCGGATTGAGCGCACACTGTTCATCCTCGACTGGCTGCAAAGCGTAGAGCTACGTCGCCGCGTGCATGCCGGACTGAACAAGGGCGAGGCGCGCAACTCCCTGGCCAGGGCGGTGTTCTTCAACCGCCTCGGCGAAATCAGGGATCGGAGCTTCGAGCAGCAGCGCTACCGGGCCAGCGGTCTCAACCTGGTGACGGCCGCCATCGTGCTGTGGAACACGGTGTACTTGGAACGCGCCACCCAGGCGATGAGCGAAGCGGGGAAGTCGGTGGATAGCGAGCTGCTGCAATACCTGTCGCCGCTGGGGTGGGAGCACATCAACCTGACCGGCGATTACCTATGGCGCAGCAGCGCCAAGGTCGGTGCGGGGAAGTTTAGGCCATTGCGACCGCTGCCACCGGCTTAGCGTGCTTTATTTAATGAGATGGTCACTCCCTCCTTCCCAGTACTATGCTGAGGACAGGCTTTCATTCGGAGAACCATCATGGAAAACATTGCGCTTATTGGTATCGATCTGGGTAAGAACTCTTTCCATATTCATTGTCAGGATCATCGTGGGAAGGCCGTTTACCGTAAAAAATTCACCCGACCAAAGCTAATCGAATTTCTGGCGACATGCCCGGCAACAACCATCGCGATGGAAGCCTGTGGCGGTTCTCACTTTATGGCACGCAAGTTGGAAGAGTTGGGGCATTCCCCAAAGCTGATATCACCACAATTTGTCCGCCCGTTCGTTAAAAGCAATAAAAACGACTTTGTCGACGCCGAAGCTATTTGTGAAGCTGCATCGCGTCCGTCTATGCGTTTTGTGCAGCCCAGAACGGAATCTCAGCAGGCAATGCGGGCTCTGCATCGTGTCCGTGAATCCCTGGTTCAGGATAAGGTGAAAACAACTAATCAGATGCATGCTTTTCTGCTGGAATTTGGTATCAGCGTTCCGCGAGGTGCTGCCGTTATTAGTCGACTGAGTACCCTTCTTGAGGACAGTAGTTTGCCTCTTTATCTCAGCCAGTTACTGCTGAAATTACAACAGCATTATCACTATCTTGTTGAGCAGATTAAAGATCTGGAATCTCAGTTGAAACGAAAGTTGGACGAAGATGAGGTTGGACAGCGCTTGCTGAGTATTCCCTGCGTTGGAACGCTGACTGCCAGTACTATTTCAACTGAGATTGGCGACGGGAAGCAGTACGCCAGCAGCCGTGACTTTGCGGCGGCAACAGGGCTTGTACCTCGGCAGTACAGCACGGGAGGTAGGACGACATTGCTGGGAATTAGTAAGCGAGGTAATAAAAAGATCCGAACTTTGTTGGTTCAATGTGCCAGGGTATTCATACAAAAACTGGAACACCAGTCTGGCAAGTTGGCCGACTGGGTCAGGGAGTTGTTGTGTCGGAAAAGCAACTTTGTCGTCACTTGTGCTCTGGCAAACAAGCTGGCCAGAATAGCCTGGGCCCTAACGGCACGACAGCAAACTTATGTAGCATAACGGCAGAAATACACCGGTTTAAAGAATTACTGATCTGGTTTTGCGAATACTGATATTGATGATACTAACGGCCCACCGGCCTGTTGAGGAACCTGTAAAACGGAAAGGCTCATTGAAGCCGTATATTTTCTGGAGGTTCATCAGGCGCGGAACTCATCAAGGCGCGGGAATAAAATCCCATTCAGACGCCGGATAGATTCAAGCAAGCCAACTTGTCGTCAAAATCGGTGTTGCAAAAACGGGAGTGACCATAGATTCCGTTTTCTGAGACGACCCCGAGTATAACCCCATTTGACTCGGACCTTGTATGTTCGTCAGGCGTTAACCGTGATTTTTCATGATTGATTAGTGCGTG
>NZ_JAWOVZ010000076.1:0-1851 GCF_033340175.1 Vibrio sp. 1557
CACGGAGTCGAAACTTCGTATGTGACGGGATTAGGGCATGATCCGTTTAGTCGTGAAATGCTAGCGGCATGGCGTGAAGAGGGGATCAATACGGACATGGTCTACCTTTCTGAAGATAAATTGCCAGGCATTTACGCGATTGAAACCGCCGAAGATGGCGAGCGTAGCTTCTTTTACTGGCGTAATGATGCGGCGGCAAAATACTGGTTGCGTGAGCGAGCATTGTTGTCGTTGGTGAAAGATCTTTGTCAGCATCAAATGATCTACCTGAGTGGCATTAGCTTGGCTATCATCTCGGACGATTGTCGTCAGATGTTGATTGAGCTGCTAACAATGTGCCGTAAAGAAGGTGTGAAAATCGCATTCGATAACAACTTCCGCCCTAAGCTCTGGCCTAACATCGAACAAGCTCGTGATTTTTACTCAAAGATCCTCAGCGTCACCGACATGGCATTTTTGACCTTCGATGACGAGGTCATGCTGTGGGGAGATAAGCACGAAGATGAAGCGATCAGTCGTACGAAAAACTTTGGCGTGAAAGAGATCATCGTGAAACGTGGCGCGGACGACTGTTTTGTTGTAACACAAGATCAACAACACACCGTTGCGGCCTTGAAGGTTGATGCTGTGGTGGATACCACGGCGGCGGGTGATTCTTTTAGTGCGGGTTATCTTGCAAAACGAATTTTAGGCGGAGACGTTGCGGAGTCTGCGCTTGCTGGCCACAAAGTGGCTGGCACGGTTATTCAACATCGCGGCGCGATCATTCCAAGCCAAGCGATGCCAACTATTTAAGGAACGATGAAATGAAAGATCTGAACCAACAACTTTCAGAAATTAAAGTAGTCCCTGTTATCGCGATCAAAGACGCAGGCAAGGCAGTGAAACTGGCACAAGTGCTGATTGAAAATGGCCTGCCATGTGCTGAAGTGACGTTCCGTACTGAAGATGCCGCTTTAGCGATCAAAAACATGCGCGAAGCGTACCCAGAGATGCTGATTGGCGCGGGAACTGTGCTGACAAGCGCGCAAGTGGATGAAGCGATTGATGCGGGCGTGGACTTTATTGTGAGCCCAGGTTTCAACCCAACTACAGTGAAATACTGCCAACAGCGCAACGTGACCATCGTCCCTGGTGTCAACAACCCAAGCTTGGTTGAACAAGCAATGGAAATGGGTCTGCGTACGCTGAAGTTTTTCCCAGCAGAACCGTCAGGCGGCGTCGCGATGCTAAAAGCATTATCTGCGGTTTATCCTGTAAAATTCATGCCAACTGGTGGCGTGAGCCCAAGCAATGTTAAAGATTACTTGTCTATTTCTTCAGTCTTAGCGTGTGGTGGTACTTGGATGGTACCCGGCGATTTGATTGACAACGAGCAATGGGATGAACTGGCGAAGCTGGTTCGTGAAGTTGCGGGAATTATCGAATAATTCCTCACCCCGGTTAGCACCGAGAACTATCGTAGATAGTCGAACGATCTTTTGAGCAATTTGCCAACGCCCGCGGCTCCACCGTAGGCGTTTTTTTATGTGCAGTTTTGGCGAGTTAAAAATCCAACTTTCCATTAGTCGCGACACAAAACAACGCGCCCAACACGGTTTACTTACCCATTTACTTACTTAGTTTTTTGTTTCTGCCAAGCACGTTTAGAGTGCAGGGTAGGTTGTAGTAGGAACAAGCTAAACAGCAACACGATGCAGCCAATTGCGACAAAGATGGATTGAGAAGAGCCCGCTAACACGACGCCGGCAAGAATCAGTAACATGCCCGCCAACGCTGTGATGGAGCCGACATAAAGTCCTTGCTTATGATTGATAGGGGACTGCTCCTCGTCGCTGATCGGTGTGGCTA
>NZ_JAWOVZ010000077.1:0-804 GCF_033340175.1 Vibrio sp. 1557
ATCTTAGTCACTTTGATACGCCGTTTCTGATTGGGGATTGGTATTTAATGAATCCGAGGCCCGACGAATCGGCTGAAAACTTCCGAGCGATCAAACTTTCTTTAGGCTCTGATTACACATTCTCCATAGATATTCAGAAAAAAGATTATTCTGTCGATCATTGGGAAGGAATGTATAACGCCAATGAAGACACAATTGTTCTTGGATTGAATACCGATGAGCCCCAAATTTACGCTTACCGAAACAATCACAATACCTTGGATTTAAACGGTGTCACTTTTACTAAAGGGTTATCGAACGCTCTAGCCGGTATTTGGTCAAGCTCTCATGTCTCTGGCGATGGATTGATGGCAAATAACATTAACCACATGGATCTGATTTTGCAGCCTGACTTCGTGTTCTTGTTCCGTGTCTCAAACGAAGCAGGTGAAGAGTCCGTTAAACAAGGCGTGTTTTACACTGAAGACGAGTATTTAGTTCTTTTGTATGAAAACGGCGAGCAGGGCACAACGTACAAACTTAAAGAAAATGAACTCACCATCCAAGATAGTAGTGGTGATATGTATGCCGTACTCACCCGAGTCACACAATGAGTCATTCATATTGTTGATTCTATAAATGAGTATTCATACGGCAAACTTCTAATGTTGAGTAAATGTTAATCAGAAAGCGGAGCTAACCATCAAAAAGCTCCGTTTTTTTATAGAAAGACTTGTATTCTGATACCACAACCCATACAAATAGCTTATATCGTGATACCAGTTAAAGGGTTTGAGACCTGTAAACTGGTATTTTTGTAGTTCG
>NZ_JAWOVZ010000077.1:814-1811 GCF_033340175.1 Vibrio sp. 1557
GTCTCAAGCTCCCCAGGCGAAATATCGTAAAGATTATCAAGCGCCATCCCACACAATTACTGATATTGATCTTACGTTTGATCTTTACGACAACGACACCATCGTTACTGCACTATCAAAAGTAGTTCAAAAGGGTGAATCAACGACTCTAGAACTGGATGGTGAAGGGTTAGAGCTTCGTTCAGTTAAGGTGGACGGCGAAGATTGGGCGCATCATGAAGTAAAAGAGGCGTCCCTAGTACTGTCTGACTTACCTGCTGAGTTCGAACTTGAAATCATCACTAAAATTGATCCTGAAGCCAACACCGCACTTGAAGGTCTGTACAAATCTGGTGGTGCATTCTGTACACAGTGTGAAGCAGAAGGCTTCCGCCGCATCACGTATTACTTAGATCGCCCAGACGTACTGGCAAAATACACAACCAAAGTCATTGCAGATAAAGCAACATATCCATACTTGCTCAGCAATGGTAACCGTATTGCACAAGGCGAAGCAGAGAACGGTCGTCATTGGGTGCAATGGCAAGATCCACATCCAAAACCAGCTTATCTATTTGCGCTTGTCGCTGGTGACTTTGATGTTCTTCGCGATAAATACACCACAATGTCTGGTCGCAACGTTGACCTAGAAATCTTTGTCGATAAAGGCAACTTAGACCGAGCGGGTCACGCGATGACATCGCTAATCAACTCAATGAAGTGGGACGAAGAACGCTTTGGTCTAGAATACGACCTCGATATTTATATGATCGTGGCGGTTGATTTCTTCAACATGGGCGCAATGGAAAACAAAGGCCTAAATATCTTTAACTCTAAGTTTGTTCTGGCGAATGACCAAACGGCGACAGACCGCGATTACTTGGGTATTGAAGCTGTGATTGGCCATGAATACTTCCATAACTGGACAGGCAACCGCGTGACTTGCCGTGATTGGTTCCAGTTGAGTTTGAAAGAAGGTTTGACGGTTTTCCGTGATCAAGAGTTCTCGTCTGATCTT
>NZ_JAWOVZ010000078.1:0-1806 GCF_033340175.1 Vibrio sp. 1557
AATTTGGAGTGTATATGTTCAATATGAAATGGATTTTAACCTTGTGTTTAGTGGTGTTCGCACCACTCAGTTTGGCCGCTGATACCAAGGCTGATAAATATGAAGGAATTGAAATTACGGTCAATATCAATACTGCTTCTGCAGAAGAGATAGCAACGATGCTGAAAGGTATTGGCGAAAAGAAAGCGCAAAGCATAGTTGACTACCGTACCGAGCACGGCCCATTTAAAACAGCAGCTGATTTAACCAATGTAAAAGGAATTGGTGAAGCAACCATCAAGAAAAACGAAGACCGCATTCTTCTATAAACGCGGGCTTCGACCACTGTATTCTTAATGAGTTTTCGTTTCCGGTTACTGCTTTCCCGAACCAAACCCTCTTTCGTGGTTCGGGATTTTTTATCCAAATATACGGCGATGGAATCCTTTCTCTACTAATGCCATACCTAAGCCTCCCATTGCACCAAACAGATGTGCATCAACAGCAACACGAGCGCCTATCATTGCAGCAGTGCTGGTTGAAGGGCCATAAAATTGCTCCCATGCGATTTTCGCAATAAGTCCGGCGACTAAGAGTAGGCTACTTCTTCTGTTTTCAAACACTTCTCTGAGAGCCCAAAAACCAAACAAACCGTGTAAGACGCCAGACAAGCCGACATAGACTGACATGCTAGTCAGTAAGTTCATTGCGCCGACAAAGGCACAAAGCAAAAGAAAAACAATCGAGAAGTTGCGTGCACTAGGACGGAATATAAACGCGATAACCCATAATCCTGCCAAGTTCATTCCAAGGTGGGCAAAGTTGGTATGCGTGAGATTTCCTGTTACGATTCGCCACCATTCACCATGACGTATGTTGTAAGCGTGCCATTCGGTGAGGCTCGCCATTGGTTCGAATTGTAATACTAAGCAGATAACGCTGATGATGGTCAGCAATGTATAAAGGTTCACTCTATGTCTCGTTATTGTTCTCAGTGTGGAAAATCGCGCAAAGCCTGTATTTGCCAATGGATCGTACCGCTAGCAAGCGGGGTTGAACTTATCATTCTTCAGCATACGAGTGAAGCGCATCGTCCACTTGGTACGGCACGGATTCTCAATTTGAGTTTAAAGAACTGTACTTGTTTGATTGGCGAGGATTTTTCTGATGACGCACAGTTAAACGCGTTGCTCACCGATAAAGCGTATCAGCATTTTATCCTTTATCCGTCTGAGCAATCACAGTGCCTTTCAGACATTGCGTGTACCGAGAGCGAGCGCACAAGAAAAACACGCCTAATTTTGCTCGATGGCACGTGGAAAAAAGCCTATAAAATGTGGCAGCTTTCCACCAACTTGCACGCTTTAACCACAGTAAAGCTTCCCGAGGATTTACAAGGTCACTATACAATTCGTAAAGCGCCTTCAGACAACAGTCTTTCGACAGTGGAAGCAGGGTTTTATGCGTTGAGTTTATTGGAGCCGGATAACGACTTCTCGCCGCTACTTAATGCTTTTGACAGGATGATTGAATTTCAAATCGCCCAGATGCCTCCGGGCGTATTTGAAAAAAATTATTTGAACAAGTAGACCAACGTTCTACAACACAATAGAAGAGAACAATTGGCGGTGTAGCTTTTGCGCATGACCATCGGTCATTGCGGATATGTAATCGGCAATGACTCGCATTTTGCCACTATCGCTAGTTGCACTCTGCCACAGCTCTTTTGTGTGTATTGGCAACAGTCGTTCAGGATCGGCACTTAGTGCTTCGAATATATCCATGATGATTTGTTGCCCTTTGTATTCGACAATCTGTACCTGCGGC
>NZ_JAWOVZ010000079.1:0-1773 GCF_033340175.1 Vibrio sp. 1557
TTCATTGTTTGAGATCTGATTGAGCTTAGGTTCTAGCACCAACGTAAACAGCAACATAACTACAGTCACGAGGCCGCACAGCGCCACCAGCATTTTCTCGCGCGCGCTCATGTCTCCAAAGCGCTCTTCTAATGAGCTCCAGAATTCGTTCATTTCTCTTTATCCTCGCGCGTTTTCAACTCAAACGTCACTATGTCTTTCTCATTGCGACCGATTTTCACGTCGTCAAATGTTCTCCCAACAAGACTGATCTCATTCTTGAACTGGCTTACCCAACTCGGCACTGAACTCGGAGCTTTCGCTAAGCCTTTTAAATCCAAGATGTTGTTGTTGATGCGAATTTCGGATAAAGAGATTTCTTGGTTGCCCAATTTTGCTAATGACTGCATCACACCTGAGTAACCCGTGCGTTGCGAATCATCGTACTTGCCCACCGCTTTCAAGGAATCTCGCTTAGCTTTGACTTCACGCTCTAGACGCGCTTTGGCCGCTAACTTATTTGGATCAGGCTGATGCTTTCGCAGCTTCACTTGGTAGTAATCTAAGTCAGATTTAAGAATATCGCCCTTGCCTTTCACAATCGCGATTTCATCTTCCAAACCTTCACTTTGCCAAGACACGTAGCCGTAAGACAACAGAATCACAGCCGCAGCCGCGCCCCAAGAAATCGCCACATTTTTTAGCGTAAGGAGATCTTTTTTCGGCTTTAAATGATCAGGATATAGATTGACGCGTCGATTTGTAGACGCCGCCGCCGCATCCGCAAGCACATGACCAGAGAGTTCATGTTCTTCAGGCAGTAGTGACGACACTTTGGTGCTTAAGCGGTAGTTAAGCGACTGAACCAATTCGTTCTCATCTTCTTCATCACAGCACACTTTCAATTGGTGTAACTGAACCTGACGAAGCTGAGCAGAGAGGTAATCTATCGAACGTTGCAGCTCCAGAGACAAACTGTCCATCTGCAGCTCGCTTGACGGTACGCCAGTAAGAGGAGGTGTCACGCTACGAATCGAACGATGAAATGCAATGGTGTGCTCAACAAAAGCACTGATGCGGAAATGCCCACGCGCGCTGCGTTGCAGCAACAAAAAGTTACCAAGCTCACCAGCGGTATCACCCCAAACATCATCTTCCGGAATGATCGCTTCTAACGGCAATTGAGCACGACTAGCCAGTAGCACAATTTTATCAAGCATCTTTCTTGATAAAACATAAGCTTGCACTTTACTTGAGTTTGGTAGCTCTGCCGCATCAGCGATGATGTCGATGGCACGCTCAGAAATAAGCTCTTTGAGTAAAAACGGCAGCGCCGCCGACCACTCTTGGCGTGGCATGGCTGGCTTGTCGATTTGATACATCTGATAGTAGTTGTGTGACAGCACTACGGTCAGAGAATCATAAGCGCTCGCGGCCACGCTTAACGCTTGCTCAACAGCGCGTTCCCAATTTGATTCAGAAATTTCAAACTGAGACGGACGGCCACTTTTAGCTGGTGATGATAAATAAACTGCGTCTGGCTGAATAACCAAAAAACAAGAGCGACCACCACCAGATGATCGCATCAGCTTGTCGAATACTGCTTTAAATTCCATGATTATTATCTTTATTTTTTCCGCCAGCGATTTCGTCTTCCCAATTTAACTTGGGATTCTGATTGAGAATGTTGCGCTGTTTGTGGGCGAGGAAGATATTGCTGCTCTGCAGAAAAATAGCGTCCTTGTCCGCCGTACACACCTAATTCAAGAAGCGTGTTTAGCTCTTGTTGATTCT